>NZ_JBFRCG010000035.1:0-62144 GCF_040965595.1 Paraburkholderia sp. EG287B | reverse complement strand
TATATCGTTTATTTTGTAACGGGTTGGGGTAATTATTTTATTCGATTTGGGTTTGGCCGGCGGGGCCCTGACGCGCGGGGCGCGTGTTCGCCTCTCGAGGCGAACACGCCGGGCTTCCCTTAGTCGGGATTCGAGCCGAGGAGGATCTTCAGATCGTGCAGCCAGGGCGTGACGCCCTGCCCGTCGCGCGCGAAGAGGCGCAGCTTGCCGGTCGTGTCGAACACGTAGCTCGCGGCGGTGTGGTCCATCGTGTAGCTATCCGGCGTGTTGCCGGGCACCTTCGCGTAGTACACGCGGAAATCCTTCGCCACCTGCTTGAGCTGGTCCTCACTGGCCGGACGCAGCCCAATGAAGGTCGGATTGAACGCGGCGGTGTACTGGCCCAGGATCTGCGCCGTATCGCGCTCGGGATCGACGGTGACGAACAGCACCTGCACGCGCTTCGCCGCATCGGGCCCCAGTTGCTGGAGCGCCTGCGAAAGCTCGGCCATGGTGGTCGGGCAAACGTCCGGACAGTGCGTGTAGCCGAAGAACAGCACGACCACCTTGTCCTTGAAGTCGGCGAGCGTGCGCGTCTTGCCGCTGGTGTCGGGCAGTGCGAAGTCCTTGCCGAACTGGGTATTGCCGGTGATGTCGAGGTTCGAGAACGCGGGCGGCTGCTGGCCGCAGCCCTCGAGAACCAGCGTGCCGCCGAGTGCGCCTGCAGCGGCAAGCGCGACGACCGTGGCGCGCACGAAGCGCGCAAGCGTGCGGTGGGCCATGTCGTTACGCCGCGATGAGCGCATGCACGTAATGGTCGACGAGCAGCGCCACGAACAGCAACGAGAGGTAGACGATCGAATAGCGGAAGGTCTTGCGCGCCAGTGCGTCGGAATATTCGACGTAGATCTTCCACGCGTAGGCGAGGAACACGGCGCCGAGCAGCACGGCCGAAGCCAGATACAGCACGCCGCTCATGCCCGAGATGTACGGCATCAGCGTGACCGCGAACAGGATCACGGTGTAGAGCAGGATATGCAGACGCGTGTACTTCTCGCCGTGCGTGTTGGGCAGCATCGGCAGGCCGGCGTTTTCGTAGTCCTTGCGGCGGTAGAGCGCGAGCGCCCAGAAGTGCGGCGGCGTCCACACGAAAATGATCAGCACGAGAATCCAGGCGTCGCCGGGGACGTGGCCCGTCACCGCGGCCCAGCCGAGCGCCGGCGGCATGGCGCCCGAGGCGCCGCCGATCACGATGTTCTGCGGTGTGGCCGGCTTGAGCAGCAGCGTGTAGATGATCGCGTAGCCAATGAAGGTCGCGACCGTGAGCCACATGGTGAGCGGATTGGTGAACGTGTACAGCACCCACATGCCGAGGCCGCCGATCACCGCCGAGAAGATCAGGATCTGCGTGCTCGTGATCTCGCCGCGCGCCGAAGGACGCCAGGCAGTGCGACGCATGCGCGCATCGACCTTTTGCTCGACGAGACAGTTGATCGCGAAGGCCGCGCCGGCCGTGAGCCAGATGCCGACGGTGCCGCCGATCAGTTGCTTCCAGGGCACCATGCCCGGCACGGCGAGGAACATGCCGATGACGGCGCAAAACACGGCGAGTTGCGTGACGCGCGGCTTGGTGAGCGCGAGATATTGGGAAATCCGGCTACCGGGCGTCTGGGATAGGGTTGTACTTTCCATAGGGCGGGATCACACCGCAGCGGTGTCGCGCGCAGGGAGAACGGCGCGGCCGGGGCGGCTACAAGCAATTCGAAAGTTTAGCACGACGACCAAAAGCAGCAGGATCGCCGCGCCACCGTTGTGCGCCACTGCCACGGGCAGCGGCCACTGCAGCACGATGTTGGATAGCCCGGTCAGAAATTGGATAAAGATCACGATCATGATCCAGTTTGCCGGGCGTCGCAGCGAGGCATAGCGTCGCAACTTGAGGGCGAACCATACCAGATAAGCGATCACGACGAACGCGAACGTGCGGTGCGTCCAGTGGATCGCGACGAGCGCGTCCTGCGTGATCACGTCGCCGTTGCCGTCCATGCCGAGCGCGCGCCACAGGTGGAAGCCGTGATGGAAATCCATCGGCGGAATCCACGCGCCGTTGCAGGTCGGGAAGTCGGTGCAAGCCAGCACCGCATAGTTCGTGCTCACCCAGCCGCCCAGCGCGATCTGCAAAACGAGCAGCACGAGCGCCGCCAACGCGGCCACGCGCCAGCGCGCGGCGTCGGGCTCGTATGCGGGCAGCGGCGTCATGCGCGCGGCGAGCCACGCGAGCGAGCCGAGCAGCGTGAGGCCGAGCAGCAGGTGCGTGGTGACGATGATGGGCTGCAGTTTCATCGTCACCGTCCATGCGCCGAACACGCCCTGCACGAGGATCAGTCCGAGCAGCGCGGTGGGCCACCACGGCGAGACATGCAGCGGCAGGCGCTTGATGCGCGCGCGCCAGGCAATCGCCATCTGCGCGATGATCAGGACACCGATCGCCATGGCGAAATAGCGGTGGATCATCTCGATCCATGCCTTCGTCATGCTCACGGGGCCGCTCGGCATGGCGAGATGCGCCGCGGCAATCTGCACATGCGCGATGAACGGCGACGACGTGCCATAGCAGCCCGGCCAGTCAGGACAGCCGAGGCCCGAGTCGGTCAGACGCGTAAAGCCGCCGAACATCACGAGGTCGAGCGTCATGAACGTCGTGAGCCACACGAGCTTGCGAAACTTGTTGTCGTCGGCCTTGACCCAGACCCACGAGAGCGGCAGCAACGCGATGCACAGGCCGATCAGACCCAGCTCCAGGATAAACATCTCTCTTACTCTTCTCTGTCAGACTCGCGCTGCGCACCTTAACCGATGCGGGACCACTTGAGCAGTTTAGTGACGTCTTGTTTGATTTTCGACGGATCGGCTTGCGCCGGGAATCGCATCATCAGGTTGCCGTTCGGATCGACCAGATAGATGTGGTCGGTGTCGTTCGTCGTCTGCGTGGCCGGCAGCCACGCGGCGACGGCGACCGGATCGGCGCGCAGCATGCGCGTATCCGCATAGGCGCCCTTCACTTTCGCCGGGACGCTCGTGTCGTCGGTGCGCAGCCAGAGCGTGACGATGCGCTCGCGCTCCTGGCCCTGGGTCGCGCGCACCTGGCGCATGAAATAGAGCTTCGTGGCGCAGGCTTCGTCGCAGGCGCCGCGATTCACCGAGATCATCAGCCAGCGGCCCTTGAGCGAGGCGAGCGGCACTTCATGACCGTCGTCGCCCGTCACCATCAGCGCGCCGGGAATGGGCCGCTGCGGCTCGATGAGCGTGCCATAGCTCGTCGTGCCGCCCTTCGGCTTGATCACGTAGTACGTGAAGTACGAGATCGCGATCGGTGCGCCGCAGATGAGCATGATGATGAGCAGCGTCCAGCGGCCACGCCGCTTCGCGTGTTGCTGCGCGGGGGTGGCGGCCGGCTGTGCGACCTGGGCGGAACGGGGGGATTGCGTCGACACTCTCGTGGAACCTCGCTTCTGTCGCTTTCGTTTGTCCATGTGCTGCATGCGCAGCGCCGTTGTCCGGATCATGTCGGGATCGCATTGATTCGTCCGACGGATCATCAGGCGTCCTTCGCGCTGCCTGCGTCTTGCCCTTCGGGCTCTTCGGCGTGCCGCCCGGCTTCGCCTTCGGTGCGCGCTTTTGTCGCAGCGCTTTTCGCCGCTTTACGGGCCGCAAACAGACCGAAACCGAGGGCCGCGAGCGCCATGCCCCACCACTGGAGCATGTAGCCGTAGTTGCGCTCGACATCGGTATCCGGCACCGGCCAGTCGCGCACGAGCCCGTCCTTGAAGGCCGGCACGAAGCCGGTCTGCTGGATCACGAACGGTTGCAGCGGCAACCCGGTTTCCGCTGCGTAGGAAGCGACGCCGAGATTCTGCCGTATCTTCTGATGCGCTGCAGAGCCACCCGCACCGAGTTCGAACGCGCGCGAGGCGTTGGCGCGCGCGATGCCTTCCACGACGACCGGCCCGGGCGGCGTGACATAGGGCGCGATCGCGGTGCGGTCCGCGATGTTGCGCGGCAGCCAGCCGCGATTGACCAGCACGTAGCCGCCGCCTTCGAGTTTAAGCGGCATCACGACATAAAAACCCGGCTGGTCGTTATACGGACGATTGTCGAGATACACCACGCGCTCGGGCAGCAAGGTGCCCGTCGCCCGCACGCGATGGAACTCGATCTCCTTCAGCGCGAGCGGCGCGGCGCCCACCGGTTGCGGCGCAGACGATTCGTACTGCGTGATTTGCGCCTGCAGCGCCTCCTTCTGATGCGCGCGGTCGCGCTGCCAGAAGCCGAGCCGGATCGTCACGGCCATCACGATCAGGATCAGCAGCGTGGGGACGAGCCGGATTTTCATTGGGCACGACCGATGCGAGAGATACCGGTGATCGAACCCCGCGCCACGCAGCGTGGTGCGATAATGAGACAGACGTTTTCAGGCATGCCAAATTCCGTGAACTTCATGCACATACTCGTCCCCGTTGCGTTCGCGCTGATCATCGCGAGCATGATCTCCGCGCTCTACTTCATGATGCACGACCGGGGCCGCACCAAGCGGATGGTCTGGTCGCTCGCCACGCGCGTGGGCCTTTCCATCTCGCTCTTTCTGTTCATCCTGTTCGCGCACTGGATGGGCTGGATCCAGTCCACCGGGATTCCTTACGGTCGCTGAGCGCCGCTGACCATCACCGAACACCGCCGCGCAAACCGCATTCCGGAAAACACAAGGCGCCGCGCCGACGAGGTCGGGCGGCGCCTTGTTGCATTCCCGTCTCCCGCGCCGCGGCCCGCGCGGCGCACCACGCATCACAGCCAGTACACGACGACGTAGAGGCCGAGCCACACCACGTCGACGAAGTGCCAGTACCACGCCGCGCCTTCGAAGGCGAAGTGATGCTCCGCGGTGAAGTGGCCACGAATGAGCCGGATCATCACGACGGTCAGCATCGTGCCGCCCAGGAACACGTGGAAGCCGTGGAAGCCCGTGAGCAGGAAGAACGTCGAACCGTAGATGCCCGAAGCGAGCGTGAGGTTCAGTTCGCCGTACGCGTGGATGTATTCGAACGCCTGCAGGAAGAGGAAGCACACGCCCAGCACGATCGTCGCGGCGAGCCACGCGATGGCCTTCGAGCGATGGTTGTCGCGCAGCGCGTGGTGCGAAACGGTGAGCGTCGCGCCCGAGGAGAGCAGCAGCGCCGTGTTGATGGTCGGCACGGGCCACGGCGTCATCGAGCGGAAGTGCGAGACCAGCGCTGCGGGACCGTTGTTCGGCCACACCGCCGAGAAGTCCGGCCAGATCAGCTTGTAGTCGAGGCTGCCGAGCTGATGCAGGGCGATCGCGCGCGCGTAGAAGAGCGCACCGAAGAACGCGCCGAAGAACATCACTTCGGAGAAGATGAACCAGCTCATGCTCCAGCGATACGACACGTCGACGCGCTTGCCGTACATGCCGCCCTCGGATTCGGCGATGGCGTCGCCGAACCAGTGCCACAGCGTGAAGAGCAGCCACAGCAGGCCGACGAGCACGCCGATCGGCCCCCACGACTCGCCGTTGATCCACGAGGCGAGCGACCCGAGCATGACCACAAGCCCAATGGACGCGCTGATCGGATGCCGCGACGGGTGCGGTACGAAGTAGTACGGGCTATCGTTTTGGCCGCTCATGCCTGTTTCTCCAGTTTCCAGTTGCACCGGACATCGCCGGCTGCATTTGTCCGAGTGTGTCCTCGTTATTCACTGCTTCGCGCGCAGCGTTGCGCGCACTCGCTCATCCCACCACCGCGTGCACGATCAACAGCAGCACGACGATGAACAGCACCGCGCCGATGATGCCCGCGATGATCAACTGCACGGGGTGCAGGTTCGCGGCGTCGTCTTCGAGGTCTGCGCGCTTGCGCACGCCGAGAAAGGACCACGCCACCGCTTTCATCAACTGCAGGATGCCGCCTTTCTTCTTCGCCGGCCCCGCTCCGCCACGTTCGTCGCTCATGCGCCTTTCGCCTCCTGGCATCGTTGACTCCGGCGCTGAAGCCTCACGCGCCCGCCGATTGTTTCGGCGGCGGCGGCACGGCCGGCTTGTTCAGCTCGAAGAACGTGTACGACAGCGTGATCGTCTTCACGTCCTTCGGCAGCTTCGGGTCGATCACGAACACCACCGGCATGCGCTTCGTCTCGTTCGCCTTCAAGGTTTGCTGCGTGAAGCAGAAGCACTCGATCTTGCGGAAGTACTCCGTCGCCTGCTTCGGCGCGTAGCTCGGAATGGCCTGCGCGTCGATCGTGCGTCCTTCGTTGTTCGAAATGTCGTACATCACCGTCATGACTTCGCCCGGATGCACGTCGAGGCTCGTCTGCTCCGGCCTGAAGCCGAGCAGCCCGCGTGCGTTCGCGTCGAACTCGACCGAGATCGTGCGCGTCATGTCCACCTGCGTGTTGCGCGCCTCGCGCTCCGTGGCGTCGCGCTGCACCAGGTTGTTGATGCCCGTGACCTGGCAGATCGCGCGATACATCGGTATGAGCGCAAAGCCGAACCCGAACATCAGCAGCGCCACGACGACGAGCTTGATGAGCATCGACCGGTTGAACGCGCGATCATTTCCAGCTTGCGTGGACATCGAACTTCCTCGAACGATCTTCCGGCAAACGCCCTGCGCGTCAGTGACCGGGGAAATACACCTGCTTGACGACGGCAGCCACAAAGAAACCGACTACGACGGCCAGCAAGATGAGGCCGAGCCGTAGATTGCCCGCGCGGATCTGCTCGGGCGTGCGTCTTTTTTGTGGATCCCGGGTCATGCGTTCAGCGCGGCTGGCCGCGGCTTCTCCTTGCATCGTCAATCGCCTCTCGTACGTGCTCCGATGAAGACTGCGTGAAGACCGCGGACTTCGCTCGCGTCCGGCTGCGCACAGCCGGACGCCACAGACTCAACGGCTCACTCGACCGTCGGCGGATTCTCGAACGTGTGGAACGGCGCCGGGCTCGGCACGGTCCACTCGAGGCCCGTTGCGCCGTCCCACGGCTTGTCGCCGGCCTTTTCCAGCTCGCCGCCGCCGCGATACGCGGGCAGCGCGACAAAGAACAGGAAGTACACCTGAGAAAGCCCGAAGCCGAAGGCGCCGATCGTGATCACCTGGTTCCAGTCGGTGAACTGGGCCGGATAGTCGGCATAGCGTCGCGGCATTCCGGCGAGACCGACGAAGTGCATCGGCAGGAACGCGAGGTTGAAGAAGATAAGCGAGCACCAGAAGTGGATCTTGCCGCGCGTCTCGTTGTACATCCAGCCGGTCCATTTGGGCGCCCAGTAGTACCACCCTGAGAACAACGCGAATAATGACCCCGCCACCAGCACGTAGTGGAAGTGCGCCACCACGAAGTAAGTGCCGTGATACTGGATGTCGAGCGGCGCCATGGCGAGCATCAGGCCCGAGAGACCGCCGAACGTGAACACGATCAGGAAGCCCACGGCCCACAGCATCGGCGTTTCGAACGAGAGCGAGCCGCGCCACATCGTGGCGACCCAGTTGAACACCTTCACGCCTGTCGGCACGGCGATCAGCATCGTCGCGTACATGAAGAACAGCTGGCCCGTGACCGGCATGCCGGTGGCGAACATGTGGTGCGCCCAGACCATGAACGAGAGAATCGCGATCGACGCCGTGGCGTACACCATCGAGCTATAGCCGAACAGCGGCTTGCGCGAGAACGCCGGAATCACCTGCGAAACGATCCCGAACGCCGGCAAGATCATGATGTAGACCTCGGGGTGCCCGAAGAACCAGAAGATGTGCTGGTACATCACCGGGTCGCCGCCGCCGGCCGCGTTGAAGAAGCTCGTGCCGAAGTGGCGGTCGAACAGCAGCATCGTGATGGCGCCCGCGAGCACCGGCATCACGGCGATCAGCAGGTAGGCGGTGATGAGCCACGTCCACACGAACATCGGCATCTTCATGAGCGTCATGCCGGGTGCGCGCAGGTTCAGGATCGTCACGACGATGTTGATGCCGCCCATGATCGACGAGGCGCCCATCATGTGCAGCGCGAAGATCGCGAAGTCCATGCCCGGGCCCATCTGCGTGGAAAGCGGCGCGTAGAGCGTCCAGCCCGCGGCGGTCGCGCCGCCCGGCGAGAAGAACGAGCCGACCAGCAGGCACCCGGCGGCGGGCAGCAGCCAGAAGCTGAAGTTGTTCATGCGCGCGAACGCCATGTCCGAGGCGCCGACCTGCAGCGGAATCATCCAGTTCGCGAAGCCCACGAACGCCGGCATGATCGCGCCGAACACCATGATGAGACCGTGCATCGTGGTGAGCTGGTTAAAGAACTCGGGGCGCATGATCTGCATGCCCGGCTCGAACAACTCCGCACGAATGGCGAGCGCCATGACGCCGCCCGAGAGGAACATCACGAACGAGAACAGCAGATACAGCGTTCCGATGTCCTTGTGGTTCGTCGCGAGCAGCCAGCGGCGCCAGCCGTGGGGCGTGGCGTGCGCGTGGTCGCCATGCACGTGACCGTGCCCGCCAGCTACATCGTGTCCGATGCTAGACATGTCTTATCTCCTGTCGGTCCGGAGTTGGCGCGTTGGCGCCTGACTCCAGCCCCATGCAATTGAAATGCTGAAGCGAATCGCTTTTGCGTCTCTTGCTGCTTGTTCTTATGGCGCGGGCCCGCTCAGGCCGCCGCGCTGATCTCCACCCGGCGCGCTTCTTTCGCGTTCGCGCCGCCCGTGATCGTTTCCGGCTTCTTCAGAATGATGTGGTCTTCGGCAATGCCTGCCGCCTTCATCGCGTCGCGCACCGCTTGCGCCCGGTGTTTGGCGAGGTCGGCGTTGGTGCTGGCGTTGCCGCTCGAATCGGTGTAGCCCGAGAGCGTGAACTTCGCATCCGGATGCGCCTTCGCGTAGTCGGCTGCCGCCTGGATGGCGTCCTTCGCGTCGGCGGGCAGCGTGCTCTTGCCCACTTCGAAGTAGACGCTTGCCGGCAGCGCAGCTGCTGCGTTCGGCGCCGCTGCGCCCGACGCCTGATCCGCGCCGCTTGCGGGCGCCGCACCGCTTGCCGCACTCGCTTCGGCCGCGCCGCTTGCGGGCGCCGCACCGCTTGCCGCACTCGCTTCGGCCGCGCCGCTGGCGGCTTCCGCCCCGCTTGCCGCGGCCGCGCCGCTCGCGCCGCCCTCGCCCGCTGCCGCCGTCGTGCCGCCGCCCTCGGGCATCTTGCCGTTACGCGCGTCGGCCACCTGACGCGGCTGTAGAATGTCGCCGGTGTGGTTGCCCCAAGAGTTGCGCTCGAACGTGATGACCGAAGCGATCTCGACGTCGTTCAGCGTAGGCGCCCACGAAGGCATGGCGTTCTTGCCGTGCAGGACGATGCTCACGTGCCCGGCGAGCGGACCCTGAACGACCTTGCTGCCGTCGAGCGCCGGGAACGCGCCCGCGCCCTTGCCGGTGGGCTGGTGGCACACCGCGCAGTTCGAGTTGTAGACCTTTTCGCCGCGCTCCTTGAGCTCGGCCAGCGTGTAGGTCTTGTTCGGGTCGTCGTTGGCGGCGGCCATCTTCGCCTTTTGCGTATCGACCCACTTTGCGTAGTCCTCGTCGGAGAGCACCTCGACGACGACCGGCATGAACGCGTGCTCCTTGCCGCATAGCTCGGTACAGAAGCCGCGATAGGTGCCGACCTTGTCGGCCCTGAACCACGTGTCGCGCACGAAGCCCGGAATCGCGTCCTGCTTCACGCCGAACGCGGGCACGTACCACGAGTGCACGACGTCGTTGGCCGTGGTGATGATGCGGATCTTCTTGTTGACCGGCACGACGAGCGGATTGTCGACTTCCTGCAGGTACGTATCGGTGATCGGCACGCGGTTGTTCACCTCGGAGCGAGGCGTGCTGAGCGTGGAGAGGAAGTTGATGCCCTCGCCCGGGCCCTTCACGTAGTCGTAGCCCCATTTCCACTGGTAGCCCGTGACCTTCACGGTGAGGTCGGCGTTGGAGGTGTCCTTCATCGCGACGACCGCTTTGGTGGCGGGCAGCGCCATCAGCACGACGATGATGAACGGCACCACCGTCCAGATGATTTCGACCGTGGTGCTCTCATGAAAGTGAGCGGCCTTGTGGCCCTTCGCCTTACGGTGCGCGTAGATCGAATAGAACATGACGCCGAACACGCCGACGAAAATCACGACGCACAAGAGCAGCATCATCATATGGAGGCTGTAAAGCTCTTCGGCGATGCGCGTGACGGGCGGCTGGAAATTGATCTCGTTCACCGCAGGGCCGCCTGGGCTGTCTCCGACTGCGAGTGCCGCGCCGGCGACGAGGAATCCGCTGCACGCCAGCACGCCCTGGAGGGCTCGCTTGATTGTTTTCATAGCTTCCTTACCCATAATTTCCATTCAAACCCTCGACCCCGCAGGAAGGTTTTGCAACCAGGGCGCCCCCTGGGACGCTCGTACCGCCAACCGGCAAACTCACGCGCCGCGCATCAAGGCGCGCGCGCAAGCCAGGCACGCAGTTCCCGCGCGAACTGCGCACGCCGATATTGCGGCAGATGCAACCCGACAGCGACCGCCTGACCGCGGGACACGAGACGCACCGGGTCGCGTGGGGTCGCGCCCGGCTCGACCCGGACCCAGCGGGGATTGAATTCGAACTGCGTGAGCGCGTCGGCGCTCATCTGTTCGATCACCAGCCGGTTCGGATAAAGCCTGATACGTTCGTAATCGACAGCATGGCGCGCATAGATGACAAAAGCGCCGCCTACTACCAACAGATCGATACCGGTAAACGGCAAAACCAGCCAGGCGCCGTGGATCAACAACAGAACGGCGATCGCGATGGAAACCAGCGCCAGCGAAACATAGAAGAACACGAATTGCCTGGGCGAAACCGAACAGTTGCGCTTCATGGTCCAGTCTTTCAGGACCGGTTCCGGACTCGCCAGCAGATCAGACGCCTGCATCGCTCGCTTCCCCCACTTGCAACCTCGCCAGACTATCGCCGCGTCGCGCCTCGCACAACTACGGGAACATCTGGACTTGCCACAATGGATTTTGGGGACCCTTCCGTGCAGCAAACTGACGCATTATAGGCGCGATCCCCTGCCCTCACAAGCAAGGCCCAATCGCCCGCAAACCCATATCAGACGGGCCTTGCAGCGATTTATCAGGCATTTCCCCGGGGCTTTTCAGGCGCTAATTTCAGGCATAACGAAAGCCCCCTTGCCACGTTACCGATTCCTTGCAGGACCCCGGCCGATGTCTTCGATGCGCACGATGCCATGGCCTTCGGCGGTCGTGCGGGGCACGGCTTTCCACGCGTGGCCGTAGATGATCTCGAAGGTCAGCGGGATCGTGCTCGCGTGCGGACCGTCCGTGCAGCGGCGCGCCTCGAGCGCGGCCACGAGCGCACGGTGCAGGCGCCGCGCGGTGCCGCCGTTCTCGCCCTCGCCATCGCCGTTGCGCTCGAACGGATATGCGCCCCAGCGGCGCACGTCGGCGAGCAGCTTTTCCGGCGTCTTGTAGGTGATGGTGAGCGTTTCCTGGTCCATCACCGGAATCTCGAAGCCGTTCTCGACGAGCATGTCGCCCAGATCGTGCATGTCGACGAAATCGATGACGTGCGCGCGCGACGGTACGCCGTGCGCGGCCTCGACTTCGGCGTACGCGCCGCGCAGCTCCTTGAGCGTGTCGGGACCGAGCGTGCTGAACATCAGCAGGCCGTTGACTTTAAGCACGCGCTGCCACTCGCCGAACACGAGGTCGGGGCGCGGATGCCAGTGCAGTGCGAGATTCGACCACAGCAGCTCGAACGCGCCGTGCGCGAACGGCAGTTCGGCGAAGTCGGCTTGCGCAACCCGCGGACCGCGCGAACCGAGCGCGCGGCCAACCGATGCGGGCAGAAAACGCCGCCAGCTCGTGTCGGGGGCGTCGTGCTCGCGGGCACGACGCAGCATGGCGAGGGAGAGATCGGTGCCGAACACGGGCGCTTCGGGAAAGCGCTCGCGCAAGCTGGGCAGGTCGTCGCCCTGGCCGCACGCGATGTCGAGCACGGCCGCAGGTTTCACCTTGATGTACTCGAGGCGCTCGCGCATGCGTTGCGCGATTTCACGCGGCAGGAAGGCAACGTCGTCGAAAGTCGCCGCACGGCGATCGAAGATGCGCCGAAGGTGCCGGGTGTCATAATCCGGACGGCCAGTTCTTGCGGAAGACGGGGACATGTCGGTCGTATTGGCGAAGTCTGCGAAGTATACTCGCTCACTCCTTTCCTTTCAGTCACGCGAGCCCGCTGCCCGGGCCGTCCTTCGATGCCGCCGCGCCCTTCTTCACGTGATGCACGCAATGCAGCGCGCGTCACACCGCCCGCTTCGCACCGCACTCGTCTTGCGGGCGTTGCGCGCGTCTGTCGAAAAGCGCGGGCGCTGCCGTCACGGCTTGCCCACTTCGTGCTGCCCAATCTGTGCCCATTATGCGGCAATTTGTCGCGAGCCACGCTCTGTGTGTGCTGCGACGCCGCGTACTGGAATGAGCCGCGCCTGCGCTGCACGGTCTGCGCCATGCCGCTCGCGCACAGACGCGGTGCGGCGGGACACGCGCGCTACCGCTGCGAGGCCTGCACCGACGCACCGCCCGCATTCGACGCCACGCTCGCGCTCGCCGATTATCGCGCGCCGCTCGACCTGCTCGCGCGCGGCCTGAAGTTTCGCGCGCGCCTCGCACTCGGCGAGGAATTTGCGCGACGCCTCGCGCTGGCCGCACAAGATCTGTGCGATGAGCACGGCATGCCGGAGCTCGTCGTGGCGGTGCCGCTCTCGCGCGAGCGCCTCATCGAGCGCGGCTACAACCAGGCCTGGCAGATCGCGCGGCCGCTCGCGCGCCGGTTGGGCACGCAAGCGGACGCCACGCTCGTACGACGCATCCTGCATACGGCGCCGCAATCGAAGCTCGATCGCGAGACGCGCCGCCGCAACGTCGGCCGGGCCTTCGCGCTCACGCGGCCGCTTGCCGGCCAGCACGTGGGTGTGGTCGACGACGTGATGACCTCGGGCGCCACGCTCGACGCGCTCGCGCATACGCTCAAGGCCGCTGGCGCAAGGCGCGTGACGAATTTCGTCGCGCTGCGTACGCCGAAAGACTGATCGGCCTCACCCTGTTCAAGACATCGAGAGAGTTTCATCGTCATGTTCAACGTCGTTCTCGTCGAACCCGAAATCCCGCCGAACACCGGCAACGTGATCCGCCTGTGCGCGAACACCGGTGCGCGGCTTCATCTGATCGAACCGCTCGGCTTTCCCCTCGACGACGCGAAAATGCGCCGCGCGGGGCTCGACTACCACGAGTACGCGCAAATGCACGTGCACGCCGACTGGGATGCCTTCATCGCCAAAGAAGCCCCGGACCCGTCGCGCATGTTCGCGTTCACGACGCGCGGATCGGGCCGCTTTCATGCGCATGCATTCCAGCCGGGCGACTGGTTCGTGTTCGGCGCGGAAACGCGCGGCCTGCCCGACGCGGTGCTCGAGCGTTTCGAGACGCCACAGCGCGTGCGCCTGCCGATGCGGCCCGGCAATCGCAGCCTGAATCTCTCGAACACGGTCGCGGTCGTGGTGTTCGAAGCGTGGCGTCAGGCGGGGTTCGAAGGTGGCGAATGAGGCGGGTGCGTCGTTACGCGCTGCCCTACGCCTTGCCGCGCGCCGCCAGCTCACGCTCATAGCGCGTGAGCATCGCATTGTCGAAGCAAGCGAAGATCACGTGCTCGAGCGTCGGGTATTTCAATAGCTCGTCGATCACGGTCGCGACGGCGATCGTCACGGCATCGTCGGCAGGAAAACGGTAGACGCCGCAACTGATTGCCGGAAACGCGATGCTCGTCACGCCCGCCTCGCGCGCGCACTCGAGCGAGCGCCGGTAGCAGGAAGCGAGCAGATGCGCTTCGTCACGGCCGCCGCCGTACCAGACGGGCCCCACGGTATGGATGACGTGTTTGGCGGGCAGGCGATAGCCGCCGGTGATTTTGGCGTCGCCGGTCGGGCAGCCGTTCAGCGTCTCGCATTCGCGCAGCAGGTCCGGCCCGGCGGCGCGATGAATCGCGCCGTCCACGCCGCCGCCGCCGAGCAGCGATTCGTTCGCGGCGTTGACGATCGCATCGACCTTCAACGTGGTGATGTCGACGGCCTGCGCTTCGATGCGGCAGTTTCCGATGGTCAGCATACGGTCCTCCTTTGCGCTCCGGTCGCACGCAAAGCGTGCGAGCTTCAAGCCAGGCGCAGCAGGACCGAAGCGCCCTACTCCGCCTTCGCGTCGCGCCGGAGCAGCGCGCTCACGGCGTCGCGCGGCGTGACACCGTCGAACAGCACGGCGCATACCGCCTGGGTGATCGGCATGTCGATGCCATGCGCGCGCGCGAGCGCCAGCACGGCCTGCGCGCAGCGTACGCCTTCGGCCACGTGGCCGAGTGCGCCGAGGATGTCGTCGAGCGTGCGGCCGCTCGCGAGCTGCTTGCCCACGGTGCGGTTGCGCGAGAGGTCGCCCGTGGCGGTGAGGATGAGGTCGCCGAGGCCGGTCAGTCCCGTGAAGGTCTCGGCGCGCCCGCCGAGTGTGACGCCAAGGCGCGTCATCTCGGCGAGGCCGCGCGTGATGAGCGCCGCGCGTGCGTTCAGGCCGAGGCCCAGGCCATCGGCGATGCCGGTCGCGATCGCGAGCACGTTCTTGACCGCGCCGCCCACCTCCACGCCGACCACGTCGTCGCCGGTATAAATGCGCATCGCGCGGTGATGGAACGCCGCGAGCGTGCGCTCGCGGCAAGCGGCGGAGGCGCTCGCCACCGTCAACGCGACGGGCAGGCCCTCGCCCACTTCGCGCGCGAAGCTCGGCCCCGACAGCACGCCGTTGCTCGCGTGGCCCGGCAGTTCGGCCGCCACGACCTGATGCGGCATCAACTGCGTTTCGGCTTCGAAGCCCTTGCAGAGCCAGACGAAGTGCGCGGGCACGCGGCCCATGTCGCGCAGCGTGCAAAGCATGCCGCGCAGGCCCGCCACGGGCGTGGCGAGCACGACGAGATCCGCCTCGCCCGACGCATGGTCGAGCGCGGCGGCGAGATCCGTTTCGTATTGGAGAGTTTCAGGCAGCGCGACGCCTGCGAGATAGCGGGCGTTTTCGTGCGTCTTGCGCAAGGTGTCGACGAGCGCGCCATCGCGCGCCCACAACAGCGTGTGATGCGCCTGGGCGAGATGCCCCGCCAGCGCGGTGCCCCACGCTCCGGCGCCGAGAACGGCGATGTTCATTCCGATACTCCGCACCGGTAGTTCGTGGAAACGATCAACGTACGCTTTAGTGCGTTGCGCTGCTTGCGCCGTCTTGCTGGGCGAGTTGCTGCAGGCGTTGCTCGTAGAGCGCCTGGAAGTTGATCTCGGCCAGGTGGATCGGCGGGAAGCCCGCGCGCGTGATCGCGTCGGCGATGTTCGAGCGCAGGTACGGGAACAGGATGGTCGGGCATGCGATGCCGACGAGCGGATCGACCTGTTCGGCCGGGATGTTGCGGATGTCGAAAATGCCGGCTTGCTTGGCTTCGATCAGGAACGCAACCTTGTCCTTGACCTTGGCCGTGACGGTGCCGGTGACGATGATCTCGAACACCGATTCGGCGAGGCGCTCGGCCTTGACGTCGACTTCCACTTCGACCGAAGGCATGTCCTGCTCAAGGAAGATGGCCGGCGAATTCGGCTGCTCGAGCGACATGTCCTTGAGGTAGATGCGCTGGATATTGAAGAACGGCTGGTTGTTCTCGTCAGACATGGTGTATGGCTTCCCTGATTGAATGGATCGCGGCGGCATCGTCGTGACGTCTCGAAGTCCCGAAAATGCGCCGCGCTACGGCAATGAACGGCAACAGGCCCGCGCGAGCCTCACTGGCTCGCGCGGGCCGAAACCCTGCGTCGCTACGTCACGCTGCGCAGCCCGCCTGCGGACCGAGGCCGCACGGCTATCGGGCTGCGAATCAGGCCTTGAATCCGCCCGAGTAACCTCAGGCGGCTTCGAGCAGCGGCATCAAGCCGCCCGCACGGTCGAGCGCGGAGAGGTCATCGTAACCGCCCACGTGCGTCTCGCCGATGAAAACCTGCGGCACGGTACGCCGGCCGGTGCGCGTCATCATCTCTTCGCGCCGCGCCGGGTCCCGGTCGATCAGCACTTTCTCGATGTGTTCGACGCCGCGCGACTTTAAAAGACGCTCGGCCATCTGGCAATACGGGCACACCTGGGTGCTGTACATGACCACTTTGCTCACTTCGAACCTCCTTGTTTCACGACCGGCATGCCGGCCTGCTGCCAGGCGTTCACGCCGCCGTCCAGCACGTGGACTTCGGCAAAACCGGCGTCCTTCACGAGGCGCAGCGCCTTGTGCGACTGCTGGCCCGTCTGGCAGACCAGCAACACCGGGTTGCTCTTGTTCTTCACGAGCTGGCCGATCTTCGTCTCGAGTTCGCCAAATTCGACCTGGCGCGCCGAGGGCAGATGACCCTTCGCGAATTCACCCGCGGGACGCAGGTCGACCACCACCGCGTTGCGGCGGTTGATGAGCTGCGTCGCCTCGGCGGTGGAAACCCCGCCGCGGCCGCCGCGCTTGAGCGTCGGCCACAGGAGCAACCCTCCTGAGATGAGGACGATCGCGATGAGTACAAGGTTGATGTAGTTGGTGAAGAACGTCACGGAGGGTCCGCCGGAAAAAGGGAAAGTCGGAGAAATCGTGCGAAATCGGATTCGGACAATCCGCTCATTATAAAATAACCGTTTGTCGCAGGGTTACCGTCCCCCAGCCCGGGCGTGCCGCCCTCCGGGCCTGGACCGCCGCCATGGCGCTGCTGCCGTGTTGCGTCCTCCGTCCCCGATTACCGCTTCCTTCACTACCGACCGGCATCCTCATGTACAAACTCGTACTCATCCGCCACGGCGAATCGACCTGGAACAAGGAAAACCGCTTCACCGGCTGGGTGGACGTCGACCTCACCGAGCAGGGCAACCGCGAAGCGCAGCAGGCAGGCCAGCTGCTCAAGGAGTCCGGCTACACGTTCGACATCGCCTACACCTCGGTGCTCAAGCGCGCGATCCGCACGCTCTGGCACGTGCAGGACCAGATGGACCAGATGTACCTGCCCGTGGTCCACTCGTGGCGCCTGAACGAGCGTCACTACGGTGCGCTTTCGGGCCTGAACAAGGCCGAAACGGCGGCCAAATTTGGCGACGAGCAGGTGCTGGTCTGGCGCCGCAGCTACGACACGCCGCCGCCGGCGCTCGAGCCGTCCGACTCGCGCACGGCATACAACGACCCGCGTTACGCGAAGGTGCCGCGCGAGGAACTGCCGCTCACCGAGTGCCTGAAGGACACGGTCGCGCGCGTGATGCCGATCTGGAACGAGTCGATCGCGCCGGCCATCAAGGCGGGCAAGAAGGTGGTGATCGCCGCGCACGGGAACTCGATCCGCGCGCTCGTGAAGTACCTCGACAACATTTCGGATGACGACATCGTCGGCCTGAACATCCCGAACGGCGTGCCGCTCGTCTATGAGCTGGACGAGAGCCTCAAGCCCATCAAGCACTACTATCTGGGCGACGCCGAAGCCATCGCGAAGGCGCAGGCCGCCGTGGCGAACCAGGGCAAGAAGGCGGGCTGACGCTTAGCGCCGCCCGGCATCGGCTGCCACGTGGCCGTGCCTTGTCGATTCAGGCAGCCGCCGGTCCGTCGGGCCGGCGGCTGTGCGTGGGCCAGCCCTGCGGCCACGCGGGCGCCGTGCGGGTTCGCCCTGGCCGCCCTGGAAATTCGTTGCACATTCCCCTTTTCTGCCTTTTTCCGGGCCTGGCTGGCAGGATTGCCAGCGCCCTGCCAGCACCGTGCCAGAACCGAAATTGCGGCACACGGTTTGCGAACCAGGCGGCTGCAGCACTGTCTTAGTCCCATCGTACGCGCCATATACACAGCCACGGCGGGTGTGCAGTTATACTTGTCCGTCGCTTTTCCAATAGACGCTGCCACGCGCCTTTTCGACCGCACGCAACATACTCTATGCGAAAGAACCTGAAAAACATCGGCCTGATCGCCGCTGGCCTCGCGACCGGCGTATTTGCCACCCTGCAGATATCCGCCGAGGCGCAGCAAACCCAGCAGACGGTCGTAGAACCGCTGCCGCTCGACCAGCTGAGGCTCTTCGCCGAAGTGTTCGGTCAAATCAAGCATGAGTATGTCGTGCCGGTGGACGACAAGAAGCTCCTCACCGCCGCCATCAAGGGCATGGTGTCGAGCCTCGACCCGCACTCGTCGTATCTCGACAAGACCGATTACCAGGAGCTCCAGGAGCAGACCAAGGGTCGCTTCGCGGGCCTCGGCATCGAAATCTCGTCGGAAGACGGCCTGATCAAGGTGATCTCGCCGATCGAAGACACGCCCGCGTATCGCGCCGGCATCCGTCCGGGCGACCTCATCACGCGCATCAACGACAAGCCGGTGCGCGGCATGACGCTCGACCAGGCCGTCAAGCAGATGCGCGGCGACCCGGGCACCAAGGTCACGCTCACGATCTTCCGCAAGACCGACGACCGCACCTTCCCGCTCACCATCACGCGCGCCATCATCAAGGTGCAGAGCGTGAAGTCGAAGATCCTGCAGCCGGGCTACGCGTATATCCGCATCACGAGCTTCCAGGAGCGCACGGTCCCCGACCTCGCCCAGAAGCTGCAGGATATCGCGCGCCAGGAGCCGAACCTCAAGGGCATCATCCTCGACCTGCGCAACAACGGCGGCGGCCTGCTGCAAAGCGCCGTGGGCGTGGCGGGCGCGTTCCTGCCGCCGGATTCGGTCGTCGTCTCGACGAACGGCCAGATCCCGGACTCGAAGCAGGTCTACCGCGACACCTACGAGAACTACCGCCTGCCGTCGTTCGACGGCGACCCGCTCAAGGGCGAGGCGGCCGAGTTCAAGACCGTGCCGATGGTCGTGCTGACCAACGCCTACTCGGCGTCGGCCTCGGAAATCGTGGCGGGCGCGCTGCAGGACTCCAGGCGTGCGCTGATCGTCGGCAAGACGACGTTCGGCAAGGGCTCGGTGCAGACCGTGCGCCCGATGACGGCCGACACGGCGCTGCGCCTGACCACGGCGTACTACTACACGCCGAGCGGCCGCTCGATCCAGAACAAGGGCATCCGTCCTGATATCGCGGTCGACCAGTACGCCGACGGCGATCCGGACGACGCACTCGTCACGCGCGAAGTGGACTACCAGAACCACCTCGCCAACACGCAGGATCCGGACGAGAAGAAGGAGCAGGAAGTGCGCGAGCAGGAGCGCATGGACATGCTGCGTCAGCTCGAGGAGCAGAACGACAAGAAGACGCCGGAGCAGCGCCAGAAGGATCGCGAGCGCAAGCCGGTCGACTTCGGCTCCACCGACGACTACATGCTCCAGCAGGCGCTGAACAAGCTCCAGGGCAAGCCGGTGGCCGAATCGAAGTCGCCGATGGAGCGCCGCCTCGCGCAGCAGAAGCCGCCTACCTCGGCTTCCGCGCCGATCGCCGTGAAGCCGGGCGCGCTCATCATGGCGCCGGCTCCGGGCTCCGCGGCCGCGCCGGCCTCCGCTCCGGCACCGGCGAAGTAACACGCCGACCCGCCTCGCGACTCGCGCGCCTCGTGCGCCGGTCGCGAGGCCGCCCCTCCTCCAGCCGCTGGCGTCGTTACAATAACGGCACGGTATTTCCCCGGCGCGCGCTCCCCCATTCAGGGCCATTCAGGCTCTCGAGGTCCATCGCAGCGCCATCGAACCAGCGCATCGCGATGAACGACGACCAACTCCTCCGCTATTCCCGCCATATCCTCGTCGACGAGATCGGCATCGAGGCGCAGCAGCGCTTTCTCGACGCGCATGCGATCGTCGTGGGCGCGGGCGGCCTGGGGTCTCCAGCGGCGATGTATCTCGCGGCCTCGGGCGTGGGCACGCTCACGCTCGTCGACAACGACACCGTCGACCTCACCAATCTGCAGCGGCAGATCATGCACGAGACGGCGTCGGTCGGCCGCGCGAAGGCCGAGTCGGGCCGCGACGCCATCGCGCGCCTGAATCCCGAGGTGAAGGTGAACGCGCTGCAAGTACGCATCGACGATGCGTGGCTCGACGCGCAGGTGCCGGGCGCGACGGTCGTGCTCGACTGCACCGACAACTTCGCCACGCGCCACGCCATCAACCGCGCGTGCGTGAAGCACGGCGTGCCGCTCGTCTCGGGCGCCGCGTTGCGCTTCGACGGACAGATCAGCACGTTCGATTTCCGCGACGACGCCTCGCCCTGCTACGCCTGCGTGTTTCCCGAAGACCAGCCATTCGAGGAAGTGGCGTGCTCGACGATGGGCGTGTTCGCGCCCACGGTGGGCATCATCGGCGCGATGCAGGCGGCCGAGGCGCTGCGCGTGATCGGCGGCATCGGCGCGCCGCTCGTCGGGCGGCTCATGATGCTCGACGCGCTGCGCATGGAATGGAACACGATGCGCGTGGCGCGGCAGCCGGATTGCCCGGTGTGCGGCGAGCGCCACCGGCACGGCTGAAGCCTGCGCGAGCCAAGGCAAGAAAGAAGCCCCGGACATGCCGGGGCTTTCTGCATTTTCGCGTATCAACAGGTGGACGCTCAGGCCTGGGCCACACGCTGCAGCGCGGCCTGCAGCTCCTCGGGCTCGTAAGCGGCCAGCACCTCCGCCACCGGCTTCTCCAGCGTCTTGAGCTGCGAGCGCAGGATTTCCTGCTTCACCACGAGCAACTGGCTCGGGTGCATCGAGAATTCGGTGAGACCCATGCCGAGCAGCAAACGCGTGAACGACGGGTCGCCCGCCATCTCCCCGCACACCGAAACCGGCACGCCCGCGCGCTTCGCCTCGCGCAGCGTATGCGCGATCAGCTGCAGCACGGCCGGATGCAGCGGATCGTACAGGTCGGCCACCGCATTGTCGGCGCGGTCGATGGCGAGCGCGTACTGAATCAGGTCGTTGGTGCCGATCGAGAGGAAGTCGAGCCGGCGCAGGAACATCGGCAACGCGAGCGCGGCCGCCGGAATCTCGATCATCGCGCCGACCTGGATGTTGGGATCGTAGGCGAGACCGGCGTCGTCGAGCTGACGCTTCGCCTCGCGGATCAGGTCAAGCGTCTGGTCGATCTGTTGCGCGTGCGCGAGCATCGGAATCAGGATCTTGACCGAACCGAACGCCGAGGCGCGCAGGATTGCCCGCAGCTGCGTGAGGAACATCTGCGGCTCGGACAGGCTCCAGCGGATCGCGCGCAGGCCGAGCGCCGGGTTCGCGGCCGTCTCGTAACCGTCGCCCGCATTCATGGCGTCGAGCGGCTTGTCCGCGCCCACGTCGATCGTGCGGATCGTCACGGGCAGCCCGTTCATGAGCTCCACCGCGCGGCGGTAGGCGGCGAACTGCTCGTCTTCCTCCGGCAAGTGGTTCTTGTGGTTCATGAACAGGAACTCGGTGCGAAAGAGGCCCACGCCCGTCGCGCCCGAGTCGAGCGCGGCCTGCGCGTCGTCGGGCAGCTCGATGTTCGCGTAGAGCTGGATCTTCGCGCCGCACAGCGTTTGCGTGGGCGAGAACTTCAGGCGCTGCAGCTTGCGCCGCTCGAGCGCCATCTCGCTTTGGCGGTAGGTGTACTCCTCGAGCACGATCGGCGCGGGATCGACGATCACGACGCCATGGTCGCCGTCGACGATGATGAGATCGTCCTGGCGGATCAGCGCGCTCGCCTGCTGCACGCCCACCGCCGCCGGAATGCCGAGGCTGCGCGCGACGATCGCCGTGTGCGAGGTGCGCCCGCCCAGATCGGTGACGAAACCCTGGAAGGTTTGCCCCTTGAACTGCAGCATGTCGGCCGGCGCGATGTCGTGCGCGACGACGATCATCTCGTCGCAGCCGCCGTGCAGCGAAGGCGGCATGGCACCCGCGAGCGACTTCAGCACGCGCTCCACGACCTGCTCGATATCGGCCTTGCGCTCGCGCAGGTACTCGTCCTCGACGTCGTCGAAGTGACGCGAGAGGCGTTCGAGCTGTTCGGTAAGCGCCCACTCCACATTGAAGCGGCGCGTGCGGATGAGGTCGATGGTCTCCTGCACGAGCATCACGTCGTTCAGGATCATGAGGTGTACGCCGATGAATGCGCCCATTTCGGAAGGGGCGTCGGCGGCGAGGTCGGCGCGCAGCGCGTCGAGCTCGTGCTCCACGGCCTGCAGCGCCGCGCGAAAACGCACGATTTCGTCTTCGATCTGCGCGTGCTCGATGAGGTAGTGGTCGACGTCGAGTGCAGCCGGGGCGATCAGATACGCTCGCCCGATGGCTATACCGCGTGATACGGGAATTCCATGCAGCGTGAACGGCACGCGCACCTCCTCTGGTTATTTGATGCTGCGGCAAACCGCTGCAATGCGCTCTCTCAGACCCCGGCGATGATTATAAATTCCAGCGCGGCGGAATGTAGCCATGCGCACCTGTCCGTGCATGACTGCGGCCTTGTGCAGCAGTCGCCGCCCACAAATAAAAACGCCGCGGCAAACCGCGGCGTTCCGGGCAAGACGCGTTGACTGCGCGCGTCTTACTGGCCTTCGCCGAACTTATCGGCGATCAGCTTGAGCAGCGCGCTCATGGCGTCGGCCTCGTCCGGGCCTTCGGTTTCGATCATCACCGTGCTGCCGATGCCTGCGGCCAGCATCATGACCCCCATGATGCTCTTGGCGTTGATGCGGCGGCCGTTGCGGCTCATCCAGATTTCCGACTGATAGTTGCCTGCGAGCTGTGTCAGCTTCGCCGACGCCCGCGCGTGCAGGCCGAGTTTGTTCACGATGGTCGTTTCTTGTTGCAGCATAGGTCGATCCGGACGCGGTGTGTGGAAGTGTGACTGGGTTGTTTCGCTGTGCCTTGTTGTTGGCTTTCGCTGGCGCGCCGCCGGTTCAGGTGCTGCCAGCCGGCCTGAATACGCCGGCCGCTACGCCACCGGTGCAAGCCGCGCCCCGCGTCGCGGCGGCAGGCTGGCTCGCGCTCTGGCCCGCTACCGGATTCGCGGCCTGCTTTGCCGCGTCGGCGGTGGCTTCGGTGCAGGGCGTGGGCGGGCAAGCGCATTCGCTCGCGGGCGCAACGGGCGGCATGGTCGGACCGATGGTCTGGACGCCCTTGCTCGCGCCGGCCAGCGCCTTTTCGACCAGCGTGTCGAGCGGCGTTGCGCGGTAGCACACGGCCCGCACCAGCATCGGCAGATTCACGCCGGCCAGCACGCGCACCTCGGGCACCGTGGCGAGGCGCGCCGCGATGTTCGAAGGCGTGGCGCCGAACATGTCGGTCAACACGAGCGCGCCGTTGTCTTCGCGCAGGCGCTCGATCTCCGAATTCGCCTTGGCGACCACTTCAGCCGGGTCGCTGTCGGGGAGCACGTCGAGCGCGCCGATGCGCGCCGGACAACCGCCATAGATATGCGCGATGCACTCGCGTAGCGCGGTGGCGAGCGGTGCGTGCGCAATGATCAGAATCCCTGCCATGTCAGCTTGACTGCAAAAAACGGCTCCGGTTGATGCT
This sequence comes from Paraburkholderia sp. EG287B, assembly GCF_040965595.1. Classification (NCBI taxonomy): domain Bacteria; kingdom Pseudomonadati; phylum Pseudomonadota; class Betaproteobacteria; order Burkholderiales; family Burkholderiaceae; genus Paraburkholderia; species Paraburkholderia sp. EG287B. The sequence continues at coordinate 38,560 of NZ_JBFRCG010000035.1, read as the reverse complement.
CGGACGACCCGTAGATCGCGTCCTGCAGCGCCAACCCCGCAGCCAGCCGTGAGCTCGCAGGGTCGGAACACGCGCCGCGCGGCAGCCGGAACGTCTTGTCGACGCCCGCCTGCCAGCCCGGAACGCGGGCTCGCGGCATTGTAGCAGGGTCATTTTCGCGCACGCGAGGCGGTTCTGCTCACAGCGGCGACAGATGTCGCGCGCGATTTACAGGCTCCGCGCTCGCGCTCGACCTTTCGTGGTCCGCAACTGCCCGCCAGTCAAGGTCTCGATGGGGCGCCCACCCTGCAAGGCCCCCACATCCCGCAAATGCCGCCATACACGCGGCTTTCAAGTCCGCGCTCCAGGTGCGGGCTTCAAATGCACCCGGTCGCCGTTTCGAAGCCGGACGCCGGCCGGATTCAGGCCGCCGCGCGCTCCAGCGCGTCGATGAACATCGAGGCCACGTCGAAGCCCGTCTGCTCCATGATTTCGCGGAAACACGTCGGACTCGTGACATTGACCTCCGTGAGCCAGTCGCCGATGGCGTCGAGCCCGACAAGCAGCAGGCCGCGTGCCGCGAGCGTCGGGCCGAGCGCTTTGGCGATCTCCATGTCGCGCCCGGTGAGCGGCTGCGCGACGCCGAGCCCACCCGCCGCCAGATTGCCGCGCACTTCATTGCCCTGAGGAATACGCGCGAGCGAAAACGGCACCGGCTCGCCGCCGATCAGCAGGATACGCTTGTCGCCGGCCTTGATTTCGGGGATGAACTTCTGCGCCATCACGCTGCGCGCCCCGTCGTGACTCAGCATCTCGATGATCGAGCCGAGGTTCATGCCGTCCGCCTTCACGCGGAACACGCCCATGCCGCCCATGCCGTCGAGCGGCTTGAGGATCACGTCCTGGTGCTCTTCATGGAACTGGCGCAGGCGCGCGGCGCTGCGCGTCACGAGCGTCGGCGCGACGAACTGCGGAAACTCGCCGATGGCGAGCTTCTCCGAGTGATCGCGAATCGACTGCGGCTTATTGAAGATCTTCGCGCCCGCGCGCTCGGCGATCTCCAGCAGCCACGTCGAGGTGACGTACTCCATGTCGAACGGCGGGTCCTTGCGCATGACGACGGCGTCGAAACCGGTGAGCGCGCGCGAATCGGCTGTGGCTTCGAACCAGGTTTCACGATGCAGGTCCGCCGTATCGCCGATGATCGTGAAGCGCCGCACGTCGGCCTCCACCTGGCCGTTCACCCATGCGAGGTGCTGGGGCTCGCACGCGAAGAGCCGGTGGCCGCGCTTCGCGGCCTCGGCCATCATCGCGTAGGTCGAGTCCTTGTAGATCTTGAACCGCTCGAGCGGATCGGCGATGAAGAGAATGTCCATATCGTCTCTGCCTTGTCCCTGTCCTGTCGCTGCGTGGCGCCTGGTGGCGCGCCTGCTTTCATGACGGCAACGCCCGCACGGTGGCGGGCGCTGCGTTCGATTGTGTGAATGATGACGGCCGGATCAGACCTGGATCGCTTCGGGGTCGGTCTTCTCCAGCTCGACCGAGGCCGCCAGCAAGCCGAGCCGCGCCACCACGCCGTACATGTAAAAGCGGTTCGGCGGCGCCGCACCCGCTTTTGCGCGCGTGTCAGGCAGCGCCGTGTGCTCGAAGCCGAGCGGCACGAAGTGCATGCCCGGCGCGTTCAGGTTCTGGTCGCGCTCGCGGCTGCCGTGCGCGCGGTAGAAGCCGCCCACCACATAGCGGTCGATCATGTACACGACCGGCTCGGCCACTTCGTCGCCGATGTGCTCGAACGTGTAGACGCCTTCCTGCACGATCACGTCGTGCACTTCGAGCCCGTCCTTCGTGGCCGACATCTTCGCACGTTCGCGCTTCGTGAGTGCGGCGACCTCCGAGGCGTCGTGCACCGTCATCACGCCGCGGCCGTCCGTGCCGGCATCGGACTTGATGACGACATAGGGCTTTTCGGTGATGCCGTACTCGCGGTACTTCTTCGCGATCTTCTTGAGCACGGCGTCGATGGCGGTCGCGACTTGCTCCTCGCCCGTGCGCGCCTCGAAGTCCACGCCTTCCACGTGCGCGAAGTACGGATTGATCATCCACGGGTCAACGCCCACCATCTTCGCAAACTTCTTCGCCACGTCGTCGTAGCAGGAGAAGTGCGTGGACTTGCGGCGCACCGCCCAGCCCGCGTGCAGCGGCGGCAGCACGTACTGCTCGTGCAGGTTTTCGAGCACGGGCGGGATGCCGCCCGAAAGATCGTTGTTCAGCAGGACCGAGCAGGGGTCGAAGTTCTTCAGGCCCAGGCGCCGCTGCGAACGCTCGAGCGGTTCGAGCACGATCTTCTGGCCGTCGGCGAGCGAGATCGTCACCGGCCCGGCGATCGTTTCGTCGAGCGTGCCGAAGCGCACGTTCAGGCCCGCCTGGCGCATGATCGTGGCGAGGCGCGCGACATTCTCCAGATAGAACGCGTTGCGCGTGTGCATCTCCGGAATCACCAGCAGGTTCTTGGCGTCCGGGCAGATCTTTTCGATGGCGGCCATGGCCGCCTGCACGGCGAGCGGCAGCACTTCCTGCGGCAGGCAGTGAAAGGCGCCGGGAAACAGGTTGGTGTCGACCGGCGCGAGCTTGAAGCCGGCGTTGCGCAGGTCCACCGAGGCGTAGAACGGCGGCGTGTGCTCCTGCCATTCGAGGCGGAACCAGCGCTCGATGGCCGGCGTCGCATCGAGGATGCGCTGCTCCAGTTCGAGGAGCGGGCCGTTCAACGCCGTAACCAGATGCGGGACCATAAGGGGTGACTCGCGGACGAAATGCTTTGATTGTAGGGAAACCGGTCGTTTATCTGGGGACGATTGCGCCAGTTGCAAGACGGGATTGCCCTCATGAATCTGGGTCGTGAAATCCCTTGAGCGCGGTAGGGTCAATCGAGCGTGCCGCGCACGGATATTCACGCCGGATATCCATTCTGGACCGCCCGCGGCGCCGGGCGCAATTGGGCCCACGCACTGAAGGGGCACTATGCGAACGCGCCAGCGAGGTGCTTATTCCGCCCTGGCCCGCTCCCTGGCGCGAGAGCAAGGCCCACACCCGCCGCCCGGGCGCGCAAAAGAAAAGGGCCCGCCGAACGGCGGGCCCAGGTCGCTGCTTGCTGCCCTGCTAGATCAAACCATCGAACGCGGCGCGCTTATTCCACGCGCTCGCCATGCAGAACCACGTCGAGACCTTCGCGCTCTTCTTCTTCCGAAACGCGCAGGCCCATCACCATGTCGATCACCTTCAGCAGGACGAAGCTCACCACGCCGCTGTAGATGAGGGTCGTGAGCACGCCCTTGGCTTGCAGGATGAGGCTGCCATCCGCGCCGCCGATGTCCTTCACCGCGAACACGCCGGTCAGCAGCGCGCCGATGATGCCGCCGATGCCGTGCACGCCGAACGCGTCGAGCGAGTCGTCATAGTTGAACTTGTGCTTGAGCCACGTCGCCGACCAGAAGCAGACCACGCCGGCCACCACGCCGATCACGATCGCGCCCAGCACGCCGACGAAGCCCGATGCCGGCGTCACGGCCACGAGACCCGCCACGGCGCCCGAGGCGATGCCGAGCACCGACGGCTTGCCCTTGGCGATCCACTCCGCGAACATCCAGCCGAGTGCGGCGCAGGCGGTAGCGACTTGCGTCGTGAGCATCGCGAAGCCCGCACGGCCGTCGGCCGCCACTGCCGAACCTGCGTTGAAGCCGAACCAGCCCACCCACAGCATCGCCGCGCCCATCAGCGTGAGCACGAGGTTGTGCGGCGCCATCACTTCGCGGCCGTAACCCACACGCTTGCCGAGGACGATACAGCACACGAGGCCCGCGACACCGGCGTTGATGTGCACGACCGTGCCGCCCGCGAAGTCGAGGATGCCGGCGCTGGCGAGCCAGCCGGTCGGCTCCCACACCATGTGCGCGATCGGCGAGTAGACGATGATCGACCACAGCGACATGAACACGAGCATCGCCGAGAACTTCATGCGGTCGGCAAACGCACCGGTGATGAGCGCCGGCGTGATGATCGCGAACGTCATCTGGTAGACGAAGTACACGGTCTCCGGGATGGTCGGCGCGAGGTGGCTCACGGTGAGCGTCGTCGCCTTGTCGCCCTTGATGTAGTTCATGCCCTCAAGGAAGATGCGCGAGAAGCCGCCGATGAACGAGCCGCCCGGCGTGAACGCGATCGAGTAGCCGACCACCGTCCAGATCACCGTGACCACGCAGGTGATCGCGAAGCTCTGCATGAGCGTCGAGAGCACGTTCTTCTTGCGGACCATGCCGCCGTAGAAGAGCGCGAGGCCCGGGATCGTCATGAACAGCACGAGCGCGGTGGAGGTCAGCATCCACGCGGTGTCGCCGGAGTTGATCTTCGACGAATCGACCGAGAACGGCGCGGTCGGTGCGGCGGGCGCCGCGGCGGCTGCGGCAGCCGATGCGTCGGCCGGGGCGCTTGCGGCGGCGGCCGGTGCGCTGGCTGCTGCTGCCGGGGCCGAAGCCGCGTCGGCTGCGGGCGCCGAAGCCGGAGCGGCTGCGGACGCATCGGGCGCCGACGCGGTGGTGGCCGGCGCGGAGGCCGCGGCGGGCGCGGATGCGTCGTCCGCCAGCGCGGCGCCGACGCCGCCGGCCAGCAGCGAGCCGGCCATCATCAGGGACATCAAAAGTTTGCGCATCTCGGTTTCCTCTTTCCTCTTGTCTCGGTCTCTTTAGGCTTTACAGCGCGTCGGCGCCGGTCTCGCCGGTGCGGATGCGGATCACTTGTTCGATCGGGGTGACGAAAATCTTGCCGTCGCCGATCTTGCCCGTGCGGGCCGCGCGTTCGACCGCCTCGATGGCCTGCTCGACGATGTCGTCGGCCACGGCGGCTTCGATCTTCACCTTCGGCAGGAAGTCGACGACGTACTCCGCGCCGCGGTACAGCTCGGTGTGCCCCTTCTGGCGACCGAAGCCTTTCACCTCCGTCACCGTGATCCCCGAAACGCCGATCGCCGAAAGGGCTTCGCGCGCCTCATCGAGCTTGAACGGCTTGATGATTGCTGTAATGAGTTTCATGTAGTCCTCGCTGTGGTTTGCTTCATTCCTTTGTCTGCTTCTGCAACGGGCGCCCGGCGAACGGCGCGTGATGCTTCGCCGCGTCGCTGGCACACCGTGAGCCAACCGTCGTTCGGTGCGCGGGGCAGTATTAGCAACACCCGTGCCAATTTGCTGCAGCCCGTGCGTAAAGGCGGTGTGATGGACTTCGATGCAAGCGCGCTCAAAGCCGTGGACAATGCGGTCCGCGCCTTGAGGCGCGCGGCGTGCAAGGCCCTGGCCGAACGGCCAGCGTGGCGCGCGCGGTGGCGTGGCGGGGGGAACGTTGCTACAGTGTTCTCAGGCATCGCTGCCGCGCTGGGCGCCGCATGGCGGCTGGAAATGGCCGCCGCGCCACAGCGCGAAGCACACGGGCCTGCAGTGCGCACCACTTGCGCGCACACCTGGCCGTGGCCCTGCGAGTTCGCACCAAGATCGATCACTGTCCGTCGCGGGGCACAGGCGAAACAAAACTTGCACATTTTTTGTGCAGCGAAGGGGAATCGAATGAAGCAACCTAACGACGTATTCAATGATCTGCAGTCGCGCGTGAGCGATCTGCTCAAGAACTCGCCGGCGCGCGATGTCGAACGCAATGTTCGCGCAATGTTGTCGCAAGGCTTTTCGAAGCTGGACCTCGTCACGCGCGAGGAATTCGATGCGCAAACGCAGGTGCTCGTGCGCACGCGCCAGCGTCTCGAAGAACTCGAGCGCCGCGTCGCCGAGCTCGAGCAGAAGCTGCCGGTGACCAGCCAGTCCTCCTGATCAATTCCTTGCGCACTCCTGTGCGCAATCGAGTGCAGCCGCCATGCCGCACCGCCGCAAGCGATCCGTAGCGTGATCGCAATGGAACCGTAAAGGGGCAGACGCCTCACCAGCCTGGCGCATGCACGGCGCGCGAAACATGTACGAAGCCCGGACCAAAGCTTCGTACCACGCGCGCCACTCCCCGCACGCGAGCCTTCCGGAGAATCCCATGTCGCTTGCCGTGGTGCGCAGCCGCGCGCCGGCTGCTGGCCGCGCGCCCGAAGTCACTGTCGAAGTTCATCTCGCCAACGGGCTGCCGTCGTTTTCCATCGTCGGGCTGCCCGACCTCGAAGTGCGCGAAAGCCGCGAGCGCGTGCGCGCCGCGCTCTCGAACTGCGGCTTCGATTTCCCGGTGAGGCGCATCACCGTCAATCTCGCGCCCGCCGATCTGCCCAAGGAATCCGGCCGCTTCGATCTGCCGATCGCGCTCGGCATTCTCGCGGCGAGCGGGCAGCTTCCGGTTGCGGCGCTCGCGCACCGGGAGTTCGCGGGCGAGCTTTCGCTCACCGGCGCCGTGCGGCCCATGCGCGGCGCGTTCGCCATGGCATGTGGCACGGCACGCGCGCATAGGGAGCGCGTAGCGCGTGTCGACGAAGCGGCAGCCTCCAGCCTTCAGACCATTGTCGCGAGCGACATCCTTCGGATTCCTGATGCTGAGACCGGCGAAGCCACGCGCTCGCGCATGCCCGAGCTTTATCTCCCTGCGCAGAACGCCGCCGAAGCGGCGCTCGTGCCCGATGTCGCGGTGTACGGCGCGGCAGATCTGCGCTCCCTGTGTGCCCACCTTGCGGGCGCCGATCCCGAAGCGCGCCTCGCCCCCGTGCGCGCGAGCGCCCTCGACGCCGCACCGGCCGCCGCGCCACCCGACATGGCCGACGTGGTCGGCCAGCGCGGCGCGCGCCGCGCGCTCGAAGTCGCGGCGGCCGGCGGCCACCATCTGCTGATGGTGGGGCCGCCGGGCGCCGGCAAGTCGATGCTCGCCGCGCGCCTGCCCGGGCTCCTGCCGCCGATGACGGACGACGAGGCGCTCGCCTCCGCCGCCCTGCTCTCCGCCAGCGCAGTCGGCTTCACGCCGCAGCAGTGGCGCAAGCGGCCGTTTCGCGCGCCGCATCATTCGTCGAGTGCGGCCGCGCTGATCGGCGGGCGCAATCCGCCGCAGCCGGGCGAGATCACGCTCGCCCATTTAGGGGTGCTATTTCTGGATGAGCTCCCCGAGTTCGATCGCCACGTGCTCGAGACCCTGCGCGAACCACTCGAGGTGGGCGCGATCACGATTTCGCGCGCCGCCTGGCAGACCGACTTTCCGGCCGCGTGTCAGCTCGTCGCCGCGATGAATCCCTGCCCGTGCGGCTGGCGCGGCGACCCCGCCGGGCGCTGCCGCTGCACGCCCGAAAGCGCCGCGCGCTATTTGCGCAAGCTGTCGGGGCCGCTGCTGGACCGCATCGACATCCAAATCGAGATTCCGGCGCTGCCGCCCGCCGAACTGGCCGCCCGCGCGAGCGCGAACGCCGAACCGAGCGCCGCGATCGCCGCGCGCGTGCAGGCGGCGCGCGAACGCCAGCTGGCGCGCCAGGGTAAAACCAATCGCGCATTGACCGGCCGCGAAACCGATGCAGTCTGCCAGCCGGACGCCGCCGGAGAAGCGCTGCTGCGCGAAGCGGGCGAGCGCTTCGGCTGGTCGGCGCGCGCGCACTACCGGGTGCTCAAGGTCGCGCGCACGATCGCCGATCTCGCGGGCGCCGCGATGCCCGAAGCCACGCACGTGGCGGAGGCCGTGCAGTACCGGCGTGTGTTTGCCGAGCGATAGCCATGCACAGCGCCATTTCGCCGGAAAACGCCGCCGCTTTGCGCTGCGGGGAATGTGAATAGCGCCAATAAGTCGAAGTCAAGACTTGACTTATGCACATTTCGTCGTGTTGACCCCGGTTCTGTGCATGGTTCGCATTACGCCGGGGCCACTTCGGTAACCCTTTGATTCTTCTACTTTTCTAGATTTGCAGAAAAGCGGCCAAAACTAACAGAAAGCCCACAGGACGGCCTGTTCCGGCCAACGTGGCGCTGTTTTCCACAAAGTTACCCACAGCTCCTGTGGGTAACCAGTAAACCCTCAATCAAATCCGATAATTAGCGTGTTTACCTGCAGCGCAACCTTCACTTCGTCGCGCAAACGCCCGCCGCTGCGTGAGTGAAACATGGCGGCGCGAGGCGTACTGCGGAGTCCCAAAACTCAGTACAGCTTGAAAGATCCGAAGAACTGGTCGATCTGCTCGACCGGCGGCTCGCTGCGCCCGACGATCGCCACCTGGTAGGCCCGCGCGCCCTTGGCGACGAGCCGCGCGTGGATCGTGCGCGCTTCGCCGTTGGCGCCCGCCTTGCCGGCCATGCGCATCTCCACGCCCTCGATCGAGCCGCCCGTCGCAAGCGGCACCGCCACCGCGTGTGCCTCGGCCGGCGCGCCCACGTTGCGCGCGAGGCCCGCGCGCAGGAAGTCGAGCGCCTTTTGCTGCGTCGCGGGCTGCGCGTCGGGCAGATCGAGCGCGCCGACCACGAACACGTCGCCGGCGACTTCGGCCGTCTGCACGCGCATGCGCATCGGTGTGCCGTTCACGTCGATACTGCGCTCGTCCTTGTCGGGCTTGGCCGGCAGATCGATCGTGTAGCCGCTCGCATCGTTCGAAATCGTGCGCCAGTCGTAAGTGGGCGCGCAGGCGGCCAGCGCGAACGCGGCGGCAAGTATGCCCAGCGTCGCCGCGCGGGCCGGAACGAAGGCGGCCATCGGCAGATTCAACGGGAGTCGGGCACGGCGAAGGATGTCCAGGACCATGGGGCGAGGTTCGTCACGGAAGTGAAAGGTGCGCGACATTATCCGTCGGCGCATACCCGGATGTTGTCTCGCAACCGCTATGCCGGGAAATTCGGCGCTACAATATTTGCGCTCAACACCCGCGTCCTTTGGCGCACGAGGCAAGGCTCATGACCGCTGCATCCCCGAATTCCTCGAACAAGCGTTCCGGCGCACTCATGCGCATTGGCGCGGCGGTGGTCGTCGTCGCGATCGCCGTGGCCGGCTACTTCGCGTTCTTCGGCAGCCAGCAGCGCGTGCCCGACGCGACCTTCACGCTGCTGTCCGGCCAGAAGGTCTCCACGCACGACCTAAAGGGCAAGGTCTATCTCGTCAACTTCTGGGCGACGAGCTGCACCACCTGCATGGCGGAAATGCCGAAGATGGTCCAGACCTATAACCGCTTCAAGGGCGAAGGCCTCGAGTTCGTCGCGGTGGCGATGAACTACGACGCGCCGATGTACGTCGCCAACTACGCGCAAACGCGCCAGCTGCCGTTCAAGGTGGCAATGGACGATGGTTCGGCGGCAAAGCAGTTCGGCAACGTCCAGCTCACACCGACCACCTTCGTGATCGGCCGCGACGGCAAGATCCTCAAGCGCTACGTGGGCGAGCCGCAGTTCGCCGAACTCGACCAGTTGCTGCAGAAGGCGCTGGCGACCTGATACGCGATTCGCGTAGCCAATAAAAAAGCAGCGGATATCCCGCTGCTTTTTTTATGCCTCCTTGTGCCGCTTTACGCCTCGCCGCGCGCCACCAGCCCATAGCGGCGAATCTTCTCGTACAGCGTGGCCTTCGCCATCTGCAGCCGCTCGGCGGCCTGGGCGACCGCACCGTTGCTCTGCTGCAGGGCGTCGGCGATCAGCGCGCGCTCGTACTGCTCCACGCGCTCCTTGAGCGGCAACGCGTCGTCCTCGCCGGCCGCCGCGCCGGCCGTCAGATCGTCGGGAATCCCGAGGACCCGGCGGTCCGCCGCATTGCGCAGCTCGCGCACGTTGCCCGGCCAGTCGCGCTGCGCGAGCCGCATGCGGTCGCGCTCGGTGAGCAGCGGCGCGGGACGCTGGTAGCGCACCGCCGCGTCGAGCAGGAAGTGTTCGAAGAGCGGCACGATGTCCTCGCGGCGCTCGGCCAGCGGCGGCAGCGCGATCGTCACGACGTTCAGCCGGTACAGCAGGTCGCGCCGGAAGGTCCCCGCCGCCACGTGCTCGCTCATGTCGCCCTTGGCCGCCGCGACCACGCGCAAGTCGGCGCGCACCGGCTGGTTCGAGCCGAGGCGCTCCAGCACGCCGTCCTGCAGCACGCGCAGCAGCTTCACCTGTAGCGAGAGCGGCATGCTCTCGATCTCGTCGAGAAAGAGCGTGCCGCCGCTCGCGTGCTCGAGCTTTCCGATCCGGCGCTTGGCTGCGCCCGTGAACGCGCCCGCCTCGTAGCCGAACATCTCCGATTCGAACATCGGCTCGGGCAGCGCGCCGCAGTTCACGGCGACGAATGGTTTGTCGTGGCGCGGCGAAAGCTCGTGCAGGCTGCGCGCGATCAACTCTTTGCCCGCGCCGGTGTCGCCGTTGATGATCACCGAGGCGTCCGTCGGCGCGACGTTCGCGATCAGCTTGCGCACCTGTTCGATCGCCGGGCTCTTGCCGATGATGCGCGGCGCGAGCGTGTCATGCCCCGCCAGTTCGCGGCGCAGCGCGAGGTTTTCGAGCACGAGCAGGCGCCGCTCCAGCGCGCGCCGCACCGTTTCGATGAGGCGCTCGGAGGCAAACGGCTTCTCGATGAAGTCGTAGGCGCCGTCGCGCATGGCCTGCACGGCCATCGAGATATCGCCGTGGCCCGTCACGAGGATGATCGGCACCTCGGGCGCGCGCTCGTGGCACTGCGCGAGCAGATCGAGCCCGCTCATGCCCGGCAGGCGGATGTCGCTCACCACGACGCCCGCGAAGTCGGCATCGACGAGCGGCAGCGCGCCTTCCGCGTTGGCGAAACCGGCGGCGTCGAAGCCCGCGAGCTGCAGGCTTTGCACGCCCGCGCGGCGCACGAGTTCGTCATCCTCTACGTAGAGCACCCGGCCGGGCGTGGTGTTCACCATGTTCGTTCGTCATCCTGATTCAAAAGCCAGCCACACAACCCAGCGTCACAACCCAGCGTCACAACCCGGCGGCACGCGCCGCGCTCGCGGCATCCGCACGCGCGCGGCGCAACGTCAGCACGAAGCGTGCGCCGCCCTCCGGCACGTTGCTCGCCGTGAGCGAGCCGCCGCAGTCGCGTGCGATCGACGAGGAGATCGCGAGTCCGAGGCCGAGCCCCTGCCCCATTTCCTTCGTCGTGAAAAACGGCTCGAAGAGGCGCGGCAGCACCTCTTCGGGAATGCCCGGCCCATTGTCGCTCACCGCGATGGCGAGCGTCGCGGCGCTCGCCTGCACGTCGATCGCGATGCGCGGCGACGGCAGGCCCGCCACGGCGTCGAGCGCATTGCCGAGCACGTTGATGAGCACCTGCTCGAGCCGCAGGTCGTCGCTCTGCGCGCTCAGGTCCGGGTACCCGGCGTCCACGTCGAGCGGCACGGTCGGCGCGCCGTCTTCCGTCAACGTGAGATCGACGCGCACGCCGTCGAGCCGCTTGCCGAGCAGCGCGAGCGAGTTGCGCAGCGCGCGGGCGACCGGCGCGCGCGCGCTCCTGGGCCGCGCACGTCCGACGAACAGCTTGAGCTGATTGACGATCTTGCCCATGCGCTCGGTGAGCGAGCCGATCGCCTCGAGGTTTTCGGTCGCCACCGCGTACTGGCCGCGCTCCAGAAACACGCGCGTGTTGTCCGAGAAGCTGCGCAGCGCCGCGAGCGGCTGGTTCAGTTCGTGCGTGATGCCCGCCGCCATCTGGCCGAGTGCGGCGAGCTTGCTCGCCTGGATCAACTCGTCCTGGGTCGCGCGTAGTTCCGCCTCGGCGCGCGTGCGCTCCGCCACCTCGCGCTGCAGGCGCTCGTTGGCCTGCGAGAGATCGGCGGTGCGCTCGGCCACGCGTTCGTTGAGCATCGCGTAGGCCTTTTGCAGCATCGCGCGGCTGCGCATCACTTCCCTCACGCGGGCGCGCCGCATGCGCCAGTAGAAGCCGAACAGGCACAGCGAAACGTAGCCGAAGCCCGTCATGATGGTCGCGTTGCGCGAGGCTTCGAGCACAGGGTCGATCGACGACATGGTGACGAGATGCCAGTCGGGCTCGACGAGCGAGCGGCGCGTTTCCAGGTAGCGCGGCGCGCGGATGCCCGCGCCCATGCGCACGATGTCGGCGCCGCCCTGCAACACGCGTTCGACGCTCGTCGGCAGCGGCGCGATCGGCTCGCTCGCATACTGGCGCGTGGCGTCGATCGAGGCCACCACGGCCGGCGCCAGCGGGCGCACCGTGCGGTACTTCCACGCGGGCACCGAGGAGAGAAAGATCACGCCGTGGTCGTCGGTGACGAGCAGCGGCTCCGAGGCATCGGTGCCCGGAAACCATTCGAGATTGAGCTTCACCACGGCCACGCCGACGATCTTGCCGTCGCGCCGCACGGGCTGCGACACGTAGTAGCCCGGATCGTGCGAGATCGTGCCGATGCCGAAGAAGCGCCCCACGCGGCCGTTCATCGCGTCGATGAAATACGGCCGGAAGCGGTAATCCGCGCCCACGAAGCTATCGGGGTCGCGCCAGTTGCTGGCCGCGATGCTCATGCCGTCGGCGCGGATGATGTAGGTCGTCGTGGCGCGCGCGTGGCGGTTCACGTCTTCGAGATAGCGGTTGGCGGCGGCCACCCACTCGGGTCGCTGTTCGACCAGCACGTCCTGCACGAGCGGATGCTCGCCGACGATATACGGAAGTGAATCGTAGCGCTCCAGCGTGCTCTTGAGCGAAGCCGCGGTGCGGTCGCCGCGCACGGCGGCGTTGCGGCGCAGCGCGTCGATGCCGGCCTGCCACGTGAGCGCCCACGTCAGCGCGCAGACCGCGACGAGGCCGGCTGCGAGCGCGAAGAGGATGATGAGGCGGCGCGTCACGTGAGCGGCTTCCAGACGGTCGAGGGGATGAGGGAGATTGTGGCACACGGCCGCGCCGGGGCGTCCGGGTCGGACAGCGCGCTTCGGGCCCACCCGGCCAGACTGCCGCCAGGTCAGACGGGAAAACAAAAACGGACGGCGCTCGCGCAGGGGAAACGCTTGCGCCGCCCAGCGGCCATCGCCGCGAAACATCGAGAGAACAGACATCGGCGGGCGGCGCGCCTTGCGGCTTGCGCGCGCCCGCCCAGCGCGGCTTATGCGCCTGCGCTTTCCTTCATTTCTTCGACTTCGCCGGAGAGCACGGCGCGCAGCTTGTTGCGGTCGAGCTCCTTTTCCCATGCCGAGACCACGACCGTCGCCACGCCGTTGCCGACGATGTTGGTCAGCGCACGGCACTCGCTCATGAAGCGGTCGATGCCGAGGATCAGCACCATGCCCGAGAGCGGAATGGTCGGCACCACGGCGAGCGTGGCCGCCAGCGTGATGAAGCCCGCGCCGGTCACGCCGCTCGCGCCCTTCGAGGTGAGCATCGTCACCGCGAGCAGCGTGAGCTGCTGTGTCCACGTGAGGTCGGTGTTGGTCGCCTGGGCGATGAAGAGCACCGCCATCGTCATGTAGATGTTGGTGCCGTCGAGGTTGAACGAGTAGCCGGTCGGCACCACGAGGCCGACGACCGAGCGCGAGCAGCCAAGGCGCTCGAGCTTCTGCATCAGTTGTGGCAGCGCCGATTCCGACGAGCTCGTGCCGAGCACGATCAGCAGCTCTTCCTTGATGTAGGAAACGAAGCGGATGATCGAGAAGCCCGTGAAGCGCGCGATCGCGCCGAGCACGACGAGCACGAACACGATCGACGTGAGGTAGAACGTGCCGATGAGCTTGAGCATCGGGATCAGCGAGCCCACGCCGTACTTGCCGATGGTGAACGCCATCGCGCCGAACGCGCCGATCGGTGCGAGCTTCGTGACGATCTTCACGACGCCGAACAGCACGCCCGAGATGCTGTCGATGAACTCGGTCACCACGCGGCCGCGCTCGCCCAGTTGCGTGAGCACGGCGCCGAACAGCAGCGCGATGAGCAGGATCTGGAGGATTTCGCCCTGCGCGAACGCCGAGGTGATCGTGTCCGGAATGATGTGCATCAGGAAGTCGACGCTGCTCTGGCCATGGGCCTTTTCGGCGAAGCTGGCCACGGCCTTGGCGTCGAGCGAATGGACGTCGACGTTGAAGCCCGCACCCGGCTTCAGCACGTGCGTGGCGATCAGGCCGAGCACGAGCGCGAAGGTCGAGACGATTTCGAAGTAGAGCAGCGCCTTGCCGCCCACGCGGCCCACCTTCTTCATGTCCTCCATGCCGGCGATGCCGGTCACGACGGTACAGAAGATGATCGGCCCGATCACCATCTTGATGAGCTTGATGAAGGCGTCGCCGAACGGCTTCATGTCGATGCCGATCGCAGGCCAGTAGTGGCCGAGAATCACGCCGATGACGATCGCCACGATCACCTGGAAATAGAGGACTTTGTGGAGAGGTTTCTTCACGATGGTTCCTGCAAATGAGTTAAGCCAATGGCCGAACGAAGCGAGTTCGGGCCGCGACAGGTCGAAACTGGGGATCAGCGAAACCGGAAGATGGGATCGGACATCGGCTGTCTCCTTGCGACCGGTGTTAGCGCTTTAGCGCTTACTCCGGCCCCATGCATAGCTGCTGTTTTTTTGTCGCGGCCGGGGTGGCCGCGCGTTCTTAATTGCAAGGAGAATGCCAGCTAGCGCAATCGCTCACAGCATTGATTTATAAGGACTTTTATCCAGCGAACAAAGGCGCGAATCTGGTTTTCCAGAATCGCGCCCTTTGGGTGTTTGGATTTCCAGAAAGACGGCAGCCGCCTTAGCCGCGTCCCTTCCACGGCACGAGCCGCTTCTCGAGCGCACGCATGCCCAGATCAAAGCCCCAGGCAATCAGCCCGATCAGCACGATGCCCATCACCACGACGTCGGTGCGCAGGAAGCTCGACGCGTTGAGCACCATCTGGCCCAAGCCCGCCGTGGCGGCGACCATCTCGGCGGCCACGAGCGTGGTCCAGCCGAAGCCGATGGCGATGCGCAGGCCCGTGAGGATCTCCGGCAATGCGGCCGGCAGCACGACGAAGCGCACGATCTGCGCGAGGCCGCCGCCCAGCGACGCCGCCGCGCGGATCTGCTCGACGCTCGCGCTCTTCGCGCCGGCGCGCGCGGCCATGGCGATGGGCGCGAAACAGGCGAGCCAGATCACGACGATCTTGGCCGTCTCGTCGATGCCGAACCAGATCACCACGAGCGGCAGATAGGCGAGCGGCGGCAGCGGCCGGTAGAACTCGAGCGGCGGATCGAGCAGGCCGCGCGCGACGCGCGACACGCCCATCAGAATGCCGACGGGCACGGCCGTCACCAACGCCAGCAGGAACGCGCCGAATACGCGCAGCGCGCTCCAGAACAGATGCTCGGAGAGCGGCAGGCCGCCCTGGATGCGGCCGTGCAGCGCATCGGTGAAGGCTTGCCAGACGGCTTCGGGCGTCGGCAGGAAGAGCGGCGGCAGCCAGTGCAGGTGCGTCGCGAGCCACCAGAGCAGCGCGAGCGCCGCCACCGAGGCCGCGCTCAGCGCAGCGGTGGGGCCCTCGCCGGGCATGCGCCAGACTTTCGAGCGCGCCGGTTGCGCCTCGCGCGCGGCGGGTGCATCGACGCGGCGTGCCTTCAGCGCGACCTCTCTCAACGATTCGTGCGGCACGCTCATACCGGCTCCTCGGGTGCGTGCGAGCCGGCGTCCGCGTGCAGCAAATCCACCAGCCGCTCGCGCCACGCGATGAATTCCGGCGACGACTTCACGGCGCGCGCGTCACGCGTGGCGAGATACTGGCGCGCGAACGGCACCTCGTACTCGCGCTCGATGCGGCCCGGCCCCGGCGTCATGACGACGATGCGCGTCGCCAGAAAGAGCGCCTCCTCCACGCTGTGCGTGATGAAGAACACCGTCTTCTGCGTGCGCGCCCAGATGTCGAGCACGAGCGTCTGGACCTGCTCGCGCGTCAGGGCGTCGAGGGCGCCCATCGGCTCGTCCATCAGCAGGATCTGCGGATCGCTCGCGAGCGCGCGCGCAATGCCCACGCGCTGCTGCATGCCGCCCGAGAGCGCATACACGCGTTCGCGCGCCTGGCGCTCCAGGCCCACGAGCGCGAGATTCTCGCGCGCGATGCGCTCGCGCTGCGCCTTCGGCACGCGCCGAAAGCGCAAGCCGAGCGCGACGTTATCCAGCACGTCGAGCCACGGCAGGAGCGCGTGCTTCTGGAATACCACGCCGCGCTCCGCGCCCGGCCCCTCCACGCGCGCACCGTTCACGCGCACCTCGCCAAGCGCCGGCTCGATGAAGCCCGCGATGCAGTTGAGCAGCGTGGTCTTGCCACAGCCCGAAGCGCCGAGCGCCACGACGAACTCGCCGCTCGCGACTTCGAGGTTCACGTTGGCGAGCGCGACGTTCGGCGCCGCGTCACGCCGCGCGCCTTCGTAGATGACGGTGAGATCACGGATCGCGAGCGCGCTCATGCGTAGCTCCTTGCGTTCAATGCGCAGCGGCGCGCTGCACGTACTGCGGATCGACGCCTACCGAGTAGTCGGGCAGCACGTTCTGGATCGTGCCCTGCTCCTTGAGGAAGGCGGCCGTGGCGAGCAGCGACTGCGCCGCCCCCGACTGCGCGCCACCGCCCAGCCAAACCTTCGAGGCCTGCTCGGCGGGCGTGGGGAACGCGTAGAGCGCGAGGCTCGCGGGCACTTCGGCGGCATTCGCGCCCGACTCCTTCGCCACCGCCAGCACCTGCGGCGAGGCCGCGTTCCATGCTGGGCGATGCGCGCTGTAGTCGGCGTCGGCGGCGGCCAGCACCTTCACGAATTTCGCGACGAAATCGCCGTTGTCCTTCGCGAACTTGCGGTCGACCACGAAGCCGTCGAAGGTCGCCTTGCCCGTGGCCTTCGCCACCTGGCCCGACGTAATCAGCACCTTGCCGTTCTTCTTCACCTGCGCGAGCACGGGGTCCCAGATGTAAGTCGCGTCGATGTTGCCGCGCTGCCAGGCGGCCGCGACCTCGGGCGGACGCAGGTTGACGATCTTCACGTCGGCGGGATTCACGCCCGCGTTCTGCAGCGCGACGAGCGCGTGAAAGTGCGAGGTCGAGACATACGGCACGCCGATCGTCTTGCCCTTCAGGCCCGCGATGCTGGTCACGCCCGAACCGTCGCGCGCGACGAGCGCTTCGGCGTCGTTGATGTTGTCGAGAATCCAGAAGAGCGAGAGATCCACGCCCTGCGAGAGGCCGGCCGCGATCGGGCTCGAACCGGCCTCGCCGAGCTGCACCGAGCCCGAGGCGAGCGCGCGGATCACGTCGGCGCCGCTCGCGAGCTTGCGGTAGGTGACCTTGTAGCCCGTTTCCTTCTCGACTTCGCCCGTTGCCTGCGCGTAGCGCCACGGCACCACCATGTCCTGATACGCGATCACGACCTCGCGCGTTTCGGCGTGCGCGCGCGGCGCGCCGAACGCGCTGGCGAGGCAGGCCGCGGCGAATGCGACGGCGGCGATGTGCGGGCGGCGTGCGAATGCAGGGAGAGCGCGAGGGTTCATCGAGAGACTCCGGCGGAACGACGTTCGAGTGAATGAAGGTTCCGACTATAGGGAGTCTGGCGGCGGGCGGTTCTAACTTATCCGCGTTAGCTAATGGCGCTGCTGGAGCATTGCTTTTCGCGTTGAGATGGATGGCGCTGGAATCGATGGGTGTGTCGCGCTGTTCGAGCGCAGCGCGATGCAAAAAAGCAAAAAGCCCGCTTTTCAGCGGGCTTTTCGATTGCGTGCTTGCGAGAAAGCGGGGGATGTTTAAACCACCCCTGCCCCATGCGCCTGCAGATCGGCGTGATAGCTCGAACGCACCATCGCGCCAACGGCCGCGTGCGTGAAGCCCATCTTGTACGCCTCTTCCTCGTACATCTTGAAGGTGTCGGGATGCACGTACGAACGCACCGGCAGGTGGTGCTCCGAAGGCTGAAGATACTGGCCGATCGTCAGCATGTCGACATCGTGCGCGCGCAGGTCGCGCATCACCTGAAGAATTTCCTCTTCGGTTTCGCCGAGGCCCACCATCAGGCCCGACTTCGTCGCGACTTCGGGATGCAGCGCCTTGAAGTCCTTCAGCAGCTTGAGCGAGTGCGCGTAGTCCGAACCCGGGCGCGCTTCCTTGTAGAGGCGCGGCACCGTTTCGAGATTGTGGTTCATCACGTCCGGCGGCGCGGCGTTGAGGATCTGCAGCGCGCGATCCAGACGGCCTCGGAAGTCCGGCGTGAGAATCTCGATGCGCGTTTCGGGCGACTGCTCGCGCACCTGGCGGATGCACTCCACGAAGTGGCCGGCGCCGCCGTCACGCAGGTCGTCGCGGTCCACGCTTGTGATCACGACGTACTTAAGTTTGAGCGCGCCGATGGTGCGCGCGAGGTTGGCCGGTTCGTCCGGATCGAGCGGATCGGGGCGGCCGTGGCCCACGTCGCAGAACGGGCAGCGGCGCGTGCACTTGTCGCCCATGATCATGAACGTCGCGGTGCCCTTGCCGAAGCATTCGCCGATGTTCGGGCAGCTCGCTTCCTCGCACACCGTGTGCAGGTTGTGCTCGCGCAGGATGTTCTTGATTTCGTAGAAGCGCGAGTTGCCCGTGGCCGCCTTCACGCGGATCCACTCGGGCTTCTTGAGCTTCTCGATGGGAATGACCTTGATCGGAATGCGCGAGGTCTTGGCCTGCGCCTTCTGTTTTGCGGTGGCGTCGTAGGCAACGGCGTCGGCGCTCGTGCCAGCGGAGTTTGCGGCGGGGTTCGCGGTTACGTCAGTCATGCTTTCGATCCAGTCAGGCCGCCGGTGCGACGTCAGCCTGCGGTTGCGGCGGTTGCCCGCCTGATATGGCCGCTTCGGCCGGGTCCATCGCGGCCGCGTAAGCGGCCGCATCCTTTTCAGCCGCCTCTGCGGCCGGGTTCATCCCGGCCGCTTCGGCTGAAGGGTCTGTGGCAGCCGCTTCGGCTACCGTCGGAAGTATTGCTGCGTGAGCCGTGAGATGCGCCTCGAGCTGCGCCGCCAGCGTGCCGGCTACGTCGCGCCAGTTCGCCTGAACGCCAAGCGTCGCCATGTCGACGGTTTCGAGACCTGCGTATCCACACGGATTGATCGCGAGAAATGGGCTCAGATCCATCGACACGTTCAGGCTCACGCCGTGATAGCTGCAGCCGTTGCGGATCTTCAAGCCGAGCGCGGCGACCTTGGCGCCCACATGCAAAGCGCTCGCGCCGCTGGCGCCTTCTGGCACGTAAATGCCGGGCGCGCCGGCCTTGCGCTCGCCCGCGAGATTATACGCCGCCAGTGTTTCGATCACGGCGTCCTCGATGAGGGTGACGAGCTCGCGCACCATCAGCTTGCGGCGCCGCAGGTCGAGCAGCAGGTAGGCCACCACCTGGCCCGGCCCGTGATACGTGATCTGCCCGCCGCGATCGATCTGTACGAGCGGGATGCCGCTGTTCGCCACGAGCAGGTGCTCGGGCTTGCCGGCCTGGCCGAGCGTGAACACGGGCGGATGCTCGACGAGCCAGATTTCGTCGGGCGTACTGGCGTCACGGGCGGCCGTGAACTCGCGCATGGCGTCGAAGCTTGCTTGATAAGCCTCGTTGCCGCGCCAGCGCACGACGATGGGCGAACTTGCCGTTTGAGACGCGACCGCGGCCGCGCCGGGGTCGGAAGGAATTTGCGAGGGTGAAACCGGGGTGGCGCACATGATTTCGGGAGTTTACCGAATTCGGGACGAGCGCGCCGGGCATGCTGCGGATAACGGCGGCGATGGGTGGGCTCCCTTCGCCGCCGCCTTTGACTTGCTAGCCGTCAGGTCAAACCGTGCGCCAGCCGTCGCCGATGTGAACGCCTGCGCGTTGTGCGGCGCGCGCGGCCAGATCGACCACGCGCTCACCGAGGCGCGCCGGCGCCGCGAAGCCCACCCACGCAGCCGCGCCGCCTTCCGCGCCGATCCACAGGCGCTCGCCGCGCCGCAGCCGCAGCGTGTGGCCGGGCTCGAGCCAGTAGTCGGCGGTGTCGTCGCTGCGCGTGACCCAGACGGTGCCGCACTTGACGGTCAGCCGCGTGCTGCGCGTGACGCGCACCGAGGCCGTTTGGTCGGCCGCCACTTCAAACGTGATATCCGAAGAAATTTCTCTCATTTCCGACTCCGAATGACCTGCTCCGATAGCTACAATCGTAGACACCATAAGGGATCGAGCAAAACGATCAATTTTCACGGCTATGTGAGAAAAAATACGATATGGATCTGCGTCAGCTACCCGCGCTGAATGCGCTCAAGGCCTTCGAAGCCGCCGCCCGCCACGAGAGCTTCTCGCGCGCCGCCGACGAACTCTTCGTCACGCACGGCGCCGTGAGCCACCAGATCCGCGCGCTCGAAGCGGAACTCGGCGTGGCGCTCTTCGCCCGCGACGGCAAACGCGTGCGCGTGACCGACACCGGCCGCCGCTACGCCGGCCAGGTGCGCGACGCGCTCAGCCAGCTCGCGCACGCCACCCAGGAGATCCGCGCCGGCGACCGCGACCGGCGGCTCGTGGTCTCGATGCTGTCGTCGTTCGCGGCGCGCTGGGTCACGCCGCGCATCGGCCGCTTCATCGAGGCGCATCCGCAGTGGGACGTCGAACTGCAATCGACGAATTCGCTCACCGACTTCGCGCGCGACGACGTCGATGTCGCCATCCGCTTCGGCTACGGACACTATCCGGGACTGCACGCCGAGCTGCTGCTCGACGAGATCTTCTTTCCCGCCTGCTCACCCGATTTCAACGGCGGCAAGCTGCCCACCGACCCGTGCGAACTCGCGAAGCTGCCGCTGCTGCGCTCGGACGACGAACTCTGGCGGCCGTGGTTCGACGCCGCGGGCCTCCAGGACCTGCCGGAACCGAAGCGCGGCGTGCTCTACCAGGATTCGTCGAACCTGCTTCAGGCGGCCATGGACGGCCAGGGCATCGCGCTCGTGCGCCGCTCGCTCGCCATGCACGAGATCACGCTCGGGCGCCTCGTGCGCCTTTTCAAGGACATCGACGGTCCGAGCCCGTGGCGCTACTACTTCATCTGCCCGCCGCAACGCATGCAGACCGAGCGCGTGCAGGCGTTTCGCGACTGGGTGTTCGACGAGGTCGCGCGCTTTCGGCGGCTCTACGAGGACGCGTGCGAAGCCGGTCCGCTGATGACGGCGGCCGCGGCGGCGCAACGCGCGCGCGTGGGCGACATGCCCTGACGACCCACTGGGTGGGCGCCGGATGCAAAAAGGGCCGCACGTTGCGGCCCTTTTCATGCGAACGCCTTCTGCCCGCTTACAGCACGATCTTCACCATCGGATGCCCGGTGAGGGCCCGATAGATGTCGTCGAGATGCGCCTGGCTCGTGGCGCGCACCGTCACGGTGAGGCCCGTGTAGTTGCCGCCGCTCGACGGACGCGTCTCGATGGTCGTGGCGTCGAAGCCGCCGTCGAATTCGCGCAGCACCGTCACGATGGTGTCCTGGAATTCCGGATGCGTCTTGCCCATCACCTTGATCGGGAAGTCGCAGGGGAATTCGATCAGCGATTCTTTCGCTGCGGGGTGGTTTGCCTGTTGTGTCACGTTCATTTCTCCACTTCCTGTAGCTCGGCGGCTGATGCGCGCCATGCCTGCGCCTCGCGCTGCTTCGCGCGCTGGTACGCCGCGTGAAGCGCCGCGTAGACCGGGCCCGGCTTGCCGCCGCCTACCGGCTTGCCGTCGAGCGCGACGACCGCCAGCACTTCCTTGGTTGCCGAGGTCACGAGTATCTCGTCCGCCTCGCGCAGCTCGGCTTCGGCGATCTCGCGCGCTTCGAAGCGCACGCCGCATTCCCCGGCCAGCTCCTCGATCAGGCCGTAGCGAATGCCTTCGAGAATGCGGTTGCTGCGCGGCGGCGCAAAGAGCGCGCCGCCCTTCACGATCCACACGTTCGACGACGACGCTTCGGTGAGCCAGCCGTCGCGCAGCTGGATCGTTTCGAACGCGTCGTTTTCCGCCGCGTGCTGCGCCATCAGCACGTTGCCGAGCAGCGAGGTCGACTTGATGTCGCAATTCAGCCAGCGCTTGTCTTCCGCCGTCACACAGCGCACGCCTTGCTCGCGCTGCGCAACGCCCGGCAGCTTGAGCGGATTGACCATTGCGAACACGGTGGGCGTGGCCGCCGCCGGGAAGGCGTGGCCGCGCGGCGCCACGCCGCGCGTCACCTGCACGTAGAAGTTGGCGTGCGCATCGCGCGCGAGCGCGCCCGCCGCTTCGTTCGCCTCGATCAGACGCGCGACGAGTGCGCGCCAGCCCGCTTCGTCGAACGGGTTCGCAATGCCGACCTTCTCGAGCGAGCGCTTCAGACGCGCCAGATGCTGCGCGATGCGAAACGGCACGCGCAGCGTGCCTTCATCATCGGCGAGCGCATAGACGGGCACGACTTCGTAAATGCCGTCGCCGAAGATGAAGCCGCGATCGAGCACGGGAATGCGTGCTTCGGCAAGCGGCGTGATCTCGCCGTTGAGCCAGACGAGCGGCTCGCCCGCCTGGGTCGCTGAAGCAGACGTCATGACTTCTTCTTGTTGACCATGAGCATGAGCGAATCCCACACGCGGCCCACGACACCGGCCTGCGGCACGGCTTCGAGCGCGACGAGCGGAACCTGCGCGAGCACCTTGCCGTCCGCGCCCACGAACTTCGCCGAGCCGACCTGCTGGCCGACCGCGAGCGGCGCGATCAGCGGGCCGCTGAGTTCGACCTGCGGCTTGGCCTTGTCGGCGGCGCCCTTGGGCAGCGTGACGAACTGATCCTTCTGCACGCCGACCTTCACGGCGTCGAGCGTGCCCTTGTAGACGCGCGGCGTCGCCACGGCCTGGTTCGCCTGATAGATGCGCGTGGTGTCGTACGCGCTATAGCCGTAGTTCAGCATCTTCAGGCTGTCCTGCACGCGGTCGTGTTCCTTCGGCTCGCCCATCATCACCGAAACGAGACGGCGGGAGGCGCCGCCCGCGATCGGACGCTTGGCCGATGCGATCAGGCAGTAACCCGCAGCTTCGGTGTGGCCGGTCTTCAGACCGTCGACGGTCGGGTCGATCCACAGCAGGCGGTTGCGGTTCGGCTGCTTGATGTTGTTGTACTTGAATTCCTTGACCGAGAAGATTTCGTAGTACTCGGGATAGTCGCGGATCAGGCGCGCGGAGAGCCTGGCGAGGTCGCCGGCCGTCGTGTAGTGATTCGGGTCGGGCATGCCGTTCACGTCGGCGAAATGCGTGTGCGTCATGCCGAGCTTTTGCGCCTCGGCGTTCATCATGTTGGTGAAGTTCGCCTCGCTGCCGCCCACGAGCTCGGCGAGCGCGATGGCCGCGTCGTTGCCCGACTGCACGATCATGCCGTACACGAGGTCATGCACCGAGACCGGCTTGTTCGCTTCGATGAACATGCGCGACTCGTCGTTCTTCACGCGGCGCACGGCTTCGCTCGGCTCGATGATCTGGTCCATCGAGATCTTCTTCGTCTGCAGCGCCTCGAACACGAGGTACGCGGTCATGAGCTTCGTGAGCGATGCGGGCTCGACGCGCTCATCGGCGTTGCCGGAGGCGAGCACCTGGTTCGCCGTTGCATCGACGAGCACCCACGAGCGCGCGTTCACCCCGGGCGGCGGCAGGCCGCCAAGCACCTGGTCTGCTGCCGCGCCGGCAGACACCTGCGCCTGCGGCTGTGCCTGCACTTTCGCGCCGGCGGGTGCGGGCGTGCGGGCAAACGCGCTCGCGCTCACGAGGAGCGTGGCGGGCAGCAGCGCTGCGAGCGTGACATTGCGAACGACGGAGGAAGGAACGAAAGAAGACGGTTGGCCGGAGGAGAGAAAACGCATAGGTTCAGGTCGGGCTGAATTGGGACGGGATGAACGTAGCGCGCCATGCGGCGCACGGTCGGTGAAAGCCGGAATGCGGGTGCCGTGCATGCGCCGGTCGCGGCGCAGCAAGCACAAAATTGGCGAACATTATACGCGCCACGTCGTGGCGAATTTTCGCTAAGTCACACGTTTGCGCATACCTGTCGTGCATTTTTCACGCATTTCGCCGGGCATACGCGTGGTGACGAACGGCTTGCATCGGGCCCCGAAACAGCGGGGCCGACTGCGGGGCCAACTGCGGGCCGACGCTTCAGCGCCACGCTTCGACGATGATGCGCTTGAGGATATGTAACTTGCGGTGCAGGAAATGTTCTGCCCCCGGAATCACGACGATCGGCAATTCCTGCGGACGCGCCCATTCGTACACCGAGAGAATCGGCACGGTGTCGTCGAGTTCGCCGTGGATCACGAGCGTGTCGTCGCGCACGGGCGCGACTTCCCAGCGGCTCGCGGCCGTGCCGACGAACACCATGCGCTCGATCGCGCCGCCCGCTTCGAGATAGCGCTTCGCGACGTGCGAGAGCACGAAGGTGCCGAACGAAAAGCCCGCGAGCACGAGCGGCACGTCGGCCTGGCCCGGTTGCGCGCGCATGTAAGCGATGAGTGCGAGCAGATCGTCCTGTTCGCCGATGCCGTTGTCGTGCGTGCCCGCCGTTTCACCCACGCCGCGAAAGTTCGAGCGGTAGGTCGTGTAGCCGAGCTGCACCAGCGTGCGCGCGAGCGTTTGCGCAACCTTGTTGTCCATCGTGCCGCCAAAGAGCGGATGCGGATGCGCGACGAGCGCAATGCCGCGCGGCGTCGTGCCGGCGTCGGGCACGTCGAGCGCGCATTCGATCTTGCCGACGGGACCGTCGATCTGGAATTTTTGTGTCTGGGCGTTCATCGTGCGGCAGTCCTTACGGGTACTGTTTGGCCGTGCATTGGGGCAATCAGCGATCGATCTTCAGGCGCTCGACCACCTGGCCGTTCTGCAGATGCGAGACGACGATTTCGTCGATGTCGCTCTCGTCGATATACGTGTACCACGTGCCTTCCGGATACACGACGACGGCCGGACCCTCCTCGCAGCGGTCGAGACAGCCCGCCTTGTTGATGCGCACCTGGCCCGGGCCCGCGAGGCCCAGCTGTTTCACGCGCTTCTTCGCGTATTCCTGCATGGCCTGGGCGTTGCAATTCGCGCAGCTCGGGCGGTCCGCGCCGGGGTCGCGCTGGTTCAGGCAGAAAAAGACGTGGTACTTGTAGAACGAATCGGTCATGGCGTGAGGCACCGGTGAGTGTCGTGCAGGGAGCGCAGGCTTGCCGAAAGCGTCTGGCCCGCCTTGGCGGCAATAGACTGCGTGGCGCGCGAGCGTGGCAGCGCGGCGATCCGGTCGATTATAACGAGCGCGGCGTGAACGCTCAGGCCAGCGCCGCGCGCCCTCACCGGTCCTGGCGAGCGCGCTTCGCGGCGCGGCGCGCGCGCCGCACGAGCCACGCGCGTTCGAGCGAGAACGCCGTCCACGCGAGCGCGGCCCAGGGCCATGTCCAGGCGAGCCAACGCGCGAGGCCGTTGAAGTGCAGGTAGCGGCCCTGCCGCCAGTCCGCGAGCACGACGTCGAAGTACGGGTTCACGGGCAGCACGTTCACGAACACGAGGGCCACCGCGAGCGCGAGCGTCGCCGCCGCGGCGCGCACGGCGCGCGGCAGGCGCAAGGCGAGCAACGCGAGCAGCGTGCCCCACACGAGGCCCGCGAGCGCCCCCGGCGTCGCCCAGTCGAAGATCAGCCCGCTTTGCGACTGCAGAAAGGTCGCGCCGACCTTGACGACGAGCGTCACCACGATCAGCGCGATGACGAGCCGCGCGCGCGGCGCCCGCGAGCGCATGGGGAGCGTCGCGAACGCCGCCGCGCCGAACAGGTTCAGCGTCGTGACGATCGCTTCCCAGCCGCTATCGGGCAGGCGCGCGGCGAGCATGTCGGGCAGCGAGCGCAGATGCCAGGCGGCGGGCGTCCAGGCAATCACGGCGTCCTGCATCGAGCCGTCGAGGCGCTGCCAGAGCGCGCGCGCCCACTCGCCCAAGCCGAAGAGGCGCGGCGTAGGGTACATCGTCGCGAACGGCCAAAGCCCCGCGAGCACCATCAGCACGGCCGCGTCGCGCTCGAACCAGCGAAAGCGCAGGCGGCGCAGGAAGCCGCGCTCGAGCAGCGCGCCGGTGGCGGGCGCCGCCACGAGCGCGCCGAGCAAGGCGCCGAGCGC
Organism: Paraburkholderia sp. EG287B; assembly: GCF_040965595.1. Classification (NCBI taxonomy): domain Bacteria; kingdom Pseudomonadati; phylum Pseudomonadota; class Betaproteobacteria; order Burkholderiales; family Burkholderiaceae; genus Paraburkholderia; species Paraburkholderia sp. EG287B. The sequence goes on along the minus strand of NZ_JBFRCG010000035.1, from coordinate 12,566 downwards.
ATTCGAGGCGAGATCGAGGTTGGACGCAACGCGCGTGGGCAGCCAGGTCTGCACGGCCTCCATGACGCCCGAGAGCAGCGTGCCCGCAATGGCGGCGAGCAGCACCGCGAGCCAGCCGCGCCAGCGCGGCCACGCCGCGAGCACGACGAGCGCGCCGAACGGCATGTAGCCGAGCACGTTGGTGACGATGTCGAACACCGTCCAGTAGCGCGGCCATGGATCGCCGAGATAGGCGAAGGGACTGAGGCCGAGCGAGCGCCAGCCGGTGAACGGATACCACGAGCCATAAACGATCAGCGCCGTGTAGAGCGCGAGCGCCTGGCGCGAGAGCGTCGAGGCCTGGCGCGGCAGCGACTCGCGCGCGGCGGCTGGCGATGACGCTGATGACGCGGGCGCGGGCGTGTCGCCGCTGGCGATCGCACCGCGTTCGTCGCCAGCGCCCTGGCCGTTGCTCTGGCCACCGCTTTGACCACCCTCGTCGCCGTCCATCCCGCGCCGCCCGCCGTGCGGGGCGCGCAGCCGGAGCCGTCCCGCTTCGATCATGCCGCTATCCCGCCCTTGCCCCCCAACGTCACGCCGCGCATTGTGATCGCGCGACGCCTCTCCATGCCCCTCAAGGCGTGCCCGCGAACGACTGCGTGCTCAGCCACGCGCCCACCTGATTGGCGAAATCGTCGCTGGCCGCCTGCAGCGCACGCACGCCGCCCGCGGCGTCCGGCGTAGGCGCCGGCGCGCGCGTGGCGAACGAGCGCTGCGCCAGCACCCTGCCGCCTTGCATGAGCGTTGCGCGCGCCGCCAGCACGCCCGCGCTTTGCGTCGGGCTCTCGAACACCTGCTCGAACTCGTACAGCTCGACCTTGAGCATCGGCGCCTGCACGGCGTCGCCGCCCGCGAGCACCGTCGCGTGTGCGCCGAGCGACGTGCGCAGGTGTTCCGTGAGCAGGCGCGCCGGCGACATCGTCCAGCGGCTGTTCGCGTAACGCGCCGTGCGCTGCGAGTCGAAATTCATCCGGTAGAGGATGCCGTCGTTATCGAGCGGCGGCGGCGCGCTCACGGCCAGCACCTTCAGGAGCGGCCTGGCACCCGGCGCGCCAGGCGCCCCGGAGGCGGCCTGAGCGCCTGGCGCTTCCTGCGACGATTGCAGCCCGAGGTCGTAGCGAGCCTCGTTGATCGCCGGATTGCTCGCACAGGCGGCGAGCAGCGCGCCGAGCGCGAGCGCCGCCAGCCAGGCTGAGCCGGCGGTTGCGGCGCGTTGCATCGATCGTGGCAGGCGTGATGTGCGTGACATTGCGTTTCCTTCTTTGGCGCGCGGCGCATGCGCCGCGCGAAACTGCATCGAATGGTGCCGCGTCAGGCCGTCGGGCAGCGGCGCGGCCTACTTCGTCCCCGCAGCCGACGGCCACGCAAAGCCCGCCTCGCCGGGCCCCGGCGCCGGCTGCGGCGCGCCGCCGAACAGCACGCTGCGCGGGCTCGTGCTGAAGGCGCCCGCCGCGCGGTCCACGGCGCGCATGGCCGAGCGCACGTCGTCGGTGAGCGAGTCGACGCGCGGCAGCGTGTCGTAGCCCACGCGCGCCGACAGGTCCTGGATCGAAACGTCGATCGAGGTGAGCGCCGCGCCCGCCTGGGCCGCCGCCGTGCCGGCCTTGTTCAGGTTGGTCTGGAACGGGCCGTCCGGGCGGTTCATGCTCGTGATCAGCGTGTTGGTCGACTGCAGCGTGTGCTGCAGTTCCGCCACCGCGCCCGGCAGCTGCTTCGTGGCGGGCTGGAGTTGCCCGGCGAGCACGTTCACGCTGCTCGCGGCCTGCTGCAGGCTGTTCACGGCCTGCATCACCTGCTTGCGGTTGTCCTCGGAGAGCATTTGGTCGATGTCGCCGGCAATGTTGTCGAGCTTGCGCAGGAGCGCGTCGCCGCGGCGCTGGAGCTGGTCGAGCAAGCCCGGGCGCAGCGGCAGCTCGGCCACGCGCGCTGGCGAAGAATGCAGCGGCGAGAGGTCCACGCCGTTGTCGTCGAGCTGCACGAACGCAATGCCCGTCACGCCCTGCAGCGCGAGCGAGCCGAAGGTGGAGCGCGTCATCGGCGCCTTCTGGTCGACGAGAATGCGAATGCGGATCTGGCCCGGATGCTGGGTATCGAACTTGATCGACTGCACCTTGCCCACGTCGATCCCGCGAAACCGCACCGCCGCGTCCGGATAGAGGCCCGTCACGCTCGAGCGCGAGATGAGGTCGTACGGCACGCGCACGGACCGATCGGCGCTGAAGAAGACGACGACAAGCGCGATCACGATCAGCAGCCCTATCGTGAACATGCCCGCCCAGAACGCATGCGGTTTGTTTTCCATCGTCAGATTCCTTCTTTGGCGGCCGCGGCGCGCCGGTTGAGCCGGTCAGGCCGGATAGAGGCGAGCGCGGGCCCTACCACGGCTTGTACCCCACGGCTGCGGGAGCGAGCGCCGCCGGCGGCAGCTTCGCGCGCCGCTCGGGCGGCAGCGCCTGGAGCGCGCGGCGACCGCGCATGCCCAGAAAGTACTCGCGGATGAACGGATGATCGACGCTCGCCGCCTCCTCCACGGGCGCCGCCACGAGCACCCGGCGCTCGGCGAGCACGGCCACGCGCGTGGAGAGCGCGACCATGGCGTCGAGGTCGTGCGTGACGAGCACCACGGTGAGCCCCAACGCCCGGTGCAGCGTGCTGATGAGCTCCACCACTTCGTCGGAGGAGCGCGGGTCGAGCCCGGCCGTGGGCTCGTCGAGAAAGAGCAGCTCCGGCTCCAGCACGATCGCGCGCGCGAGACCCACGCGCTTGATCATGCCGCCCGACAGCGCGGCCGGCATTTTCGAGGCGTGCTTGCACGGCAGCCCGACCATTTCGAGCTTGAGCATCACGATGTCGCGCAGCAGGGCGGCCGGCACCTTGCCGAGTTCGCGCACCGGCTGGGCGATGTTGTCGAACACCGTGAGCGACGAGAACAGCGCGCCCTGCTGGAACAGCATGCCGGTGCGCGTGCGCATGAGGCGGGCACGCTCGGCGTCGATGGTCGTGATGTTCTCGCCGAACATCTTGATGGTGCCCGAGGTCGGCTTCTCGAGCCCGAGAATCTGGCGCACGAGCGTGGTCTTGCCCGAGCCCGAGCCGCCCACCAGCGTGACGATCTCGCCACGGCGAATTTCGAGGTTCAGATGCTGATGGACGACGTTGCGCCCGTAGCGCTTCGAGAGGTTGTGGACCTCGATCACCGGCTCGCCGATGGTCGGCAGCGGCAGATCCTGCGCGACCTCCTTGAGCGGCGTGGTGATCGTGCCGGTCGTTTTCGTCTCGATCGTCGTAACCGTCGTGCCAGTCGTGCTCATGAAAGCCCCACGTTCTGGAACAGGATCGCGAACACGGCGTCGGCGAGGATCACGATCGTGATCGACGTGACGACCGACGTGGTCGTGCCCTCGCCCAGGCTCTGCGAATTCGCCTTGATGCGAAAGCCGAAGTGACAGCCCACGATCGCCACCAGCATGCCGAACGCCACACCTTTGCCGAGGCCGATCCACAGATTGGCGATCGGCACGACGCTGGGCATCGAGCGCATGAACCACGAAATGTCGATGCCCAGCACGATCTTCGCCGCGATCGCGCCGCCTAGCAACGCAATGATGTCGGTCCAGATCACGAGCAGCGGCATCGCGATGCCGAGCGCGATCACCCGCGGCAGGATCAGGCGCAGGCCGTGCGAGATGCCCATCACGCGCATGGCGTCGAGTTCTTCGGTCACGCGCATCACGCCGATCTGCGCCGTGATGGCCGAGCCCGAGCGTCCCGCCACGAGAATCGCCGAGAGCACGGGCCCGAGCTCGCGGATCACGGCGAGGCCGAGGATATTGACGATGAACTGGTTCGCGCCGAACAGGCGCAATTGCTGCGCCGAGAGGTACGACAGCACGATGCCGATCAGAAACGCGACGAGCGCCGTGATCGGCAGCGCGCGCGCGCCGGCGTTGTAGATGTTCGCCGAAATCTCGATCCACGGCGTGACCTTGGGCTTGCGCACCACGAGCAGCAGATCGAGGATCACGCGGCCGAACATGGCGATGCCGCCGTACAGGTGGTCGAAGAACGAGAAGATCGCGAGGCCGAGCTGGGTGACCGGATCGATGCGCACGATGCGCTCCGCCGGCTCGCGCACCGAGTCGAGCAGGGCGATGCGCTCGAAGATGTCGCGCTGCGTCTGCGTGAGGTCGACGAGGTCGGTGGGCAGCTTGTGGCCCCAGACGCGCCAGAGCGCCTGGCCGCCTACGTGGTCCATGCGCTCCACGCCCGAGAGGTCCCATTCGCCGATGCGCTCTTCGGCGAGCGCACGCAGACGGCGCGCGGCGCCGCCCTGATCGCGGTCGCGCGCGAGCGCGAGCGCTGTCCACTGGCCAGACAGGCGCACGGTCTTTCCGTGGGTGCCGGCCGAGACTTCAAGGCCGGGCGGCGTGTCTTGATTCAAGGGTAAGCACTCGACGGACGGGGTGAGCAAACATTGTAGCGAACGCGCCCCGTTTCGTCGGTCCGAAAGCGCACGGTTGGCTTTCAGACACAAGGCGAACTGTGGGCAACTCTCTGGATAACTTGTGGACCGCCTGTGGGCGGCCTGTGAATTGCCCAAAGATTAGGCAAATTGCGGGGGACCGGCTGGGTGATTGCCACCTTCGACCCTGTGGACGATTCCGTGGATAACCTGTGGGCCGCCTGTGGGTGGCATGTGGATTGCCCACATTTCGGGTCGAAACCAGCGTGGCGGGCTGCTACCCGCGCCCCAGCCACTACAATATGAGACATGAACGCGACGCCCCCCACCCCCGAGACTCCGAGCGCCGGCGACTGGCGCATCGACCGCAACCGCGCGATCACGTTGTTCGGTCCGGCCGCACACGACTGGCCCATCGAGATCGTCGAGGAAACCGGCTCGACCAACGCCGACCTCATGGCGCGCCTGAAGGCGCTGCCGCAACAGCGTGACGCGCTCGCACGCCCGATCGTGCGCGTGGCCTATCTGCAGACGGCCGGCCGGGGCCGGCGCGGCCGCACCTGGGTCGCGCAGCCCGGCGACGCGCTGCTGTTCTCGATCGGCTGCGTGCTGCCGCGCCCCATCGAAGGGCTCGCGGGCTTGAGCCTCGCCGTCGGCTCGGCGCTGGTGGACGGCCTGCGTACGCTGCCCGTGACCGCGCCCGGACAAATCGCGCTCAAATGGCCCAACGACGTGCTGCTCGAAGGCGACAAGCTGGTGGGCATCCTCGTGGAGACCGCCTGGACCACCGCCGACGCCACGGCGGTCGTGATCGGCATCGGTACGAACGTGCGCGGCGAAGATGCGCTCGCCGCCAGCGTCGAGGCGCTCAACGCCGCGGGCGGCAGCGCGGCGGTCGTGCCCGGCACGACGCCCACGGCGCTGTCGCGCGCGTGGCCGAACGCCAACCTCACCGACACGCTCGCCGCCGAACTCAACGCGCTCGAAGCCGCGCTGCAACGCTTCGGCGCGGCGGGCTTTGCGCCCTTCCAGGCGCGCTGGAATGCGTGCCACGCGTACGCAGGCCGCGAGGTCGCCATCTACGAGCAAGGCAAGGAGCTGCTGCGCGGCACGGCGGCCGGCGTGGACGAGCGCGGCCAGTTGCTCCTCGATACGCCGGGCGGGCGCGAGACCGTCACGGCCGGCGACGTGTCGCTGCGGCTCGCGGACAGCGGTGCATGAGCCGCGGCCCCTTCCTCCTGATCGACGCAGGCAACAGCCGGATCAAATGGGCGCTCGTCGCGCCAGACGGGTCGCGCCTGCACGCGGGAACGATGGATCATGTGCGCGACGACGATGCGCAATCCACCAAGGCCGCACGCCAAACCGGAAGCGAAGACTGGGCGACGCTGCCCCGGCCCGCCGGCGCGTGGATCTCGAACGTCGCGGGCGCGGCAGTCGGCGAACGCCTCGGCGCGCTGGTGGAGGCGCACTGGCCCGGCCTCTCGCGCACCGTGGTGCGGGCCTGCGCGCAGCAGTGCGGCGTGACGAACAGCTATGCCACGCCCGACGCGCTCGGCAGCGACCGCTGGGCCGGCATGATCGGCGCGCACGCCGCGTATCCGGACGAGCCGCTCCTGATCGCGACATTCGGCACGGCCACCACGCTCGAAGCGCTGCGCGCCGACGGCACGTTCGTCGGCGGCATGATCGCGCCCGGTTTCACGCTCATGATGCGCTCGCTCGGCGAGCACACCGCGCAACTGCCCGTGGTCGCCGGCGGCATGGCGAATGCTGCTCACCCCGGCATCGCCTTCGCCACCGACACGCGAAGCTCGATCTCGGCGGGCTGTGCGCTCGCGCAGGCCGCGCTCATCGAGCGCGCCTGGGCCGATCTGCAGGATGCGTGGAGGATGCCGGTGCGGCTCGTGGTGAGCGGCGGCGCGGCGGCCGAAGTGACAGCGGCGCTCAAGGTGCCGCATACTCGCCACGATGCACTGGTGCTGTCGGGCCTCGCGCTCATCGCGGCGCAGTCCTGAGACGCGCGCGGCCCACGCGCCGCCCACATCTGGCCCTGAACCTGAACGAACGATTTCGAAGGAGCTTCACACGATGCTGCGCTGGCTGATCGCCATTCTGATTCTCGCCAACGGGCTGGCCTTTGCCGCCATTGGCGGCGTGTTCGGCCCGACGCCCTCGTCGGGTACGCGCGAAACCCAGCACCTGAACCGGCAGATCCACCCCGAGCGGCTGGTTGTGAAGGCAATCCGGCCCTCCGAGTCGGCCGACGTGCCGACCGTCGGCGGCCCGGTGGCGGATCCGTCGGTGCAGGCGTCGACCCTCACGCAGTAAGCCACGCTTCAAACGCAACCGGCCGCAGGCTGGGCACGCCCAAACCTTGGGCGGCCCGGCCTGCGGCCGGTTTTGCATCGTCCGCCGCACGGTGCGGACGGTCGTCAGAACTTACTTCGATCCTTCCTGCGCGCGCACTTTCTGCAGCAGCTTCGTCGTGGAGCGGTCGTGCTCGAAAGCGATCGCGAGCGCCCGCCCGCCCCAGCCGCGCACCAGCGCCGACTCGGGCAGCGCGTCCATGTCGTAGTCGCCGCCCTTCACGAGAATATCGGGGCGCAAGGCCCCGATCAGCTCGACGGGCGTCTGCTCGCCGAACTGCACGACCCAGTCCACGCTCTCCAGCGCCGCCAGCAGCGCCATGCGGTCGTTCTCGTTGTTGATGGGGCGGTCGTCGCCCTTGCCGAGCATCTTCACCGAAGCGTCGCTGTTCACGCCGACGATCAGCGTGGCGCCCAGCGCCTTCGCATCGGCGAGATAGGTGACGTGTCCGCGGTGCAGGATGTCGAAGACGCCATTGGTGAACACCACCGGGCCGGGCAGCGAGGCGCGCAGTTGCGCGAGCGCCTCGCGGGTCATGATCTTGCGTTCGAAGGAAGCGGGCATGGAATGAGGCTCGGATAAAAAATGGGCGCGGATCGCATCGGGCAAGCCGCATGGGTCAAGCCGCATGGGGCAAGCCGTTGAGACGCGCGCCAATGAAAACGGCCCGTCACGCGAGAAGCGCTTCGGGCCGTCCCGGTCGCGGCGCGCCACCAGGCACGCACGCGAGATGTCCCGGCGCGTCAGGCCGGCAGTTGCGTGCCTTGCTCGGCTTGCAGGCGCTGCACTACTTCCTTGCGATAGCGGTTCAGCTCCTGTGCCGTGGTGAACGTGCGCTCGAACAGGATCGAGAGGTTGTGCAGAATGCGCTCGATCACCTTCTTTTCCCAGCCGTCGTCGAAGCGGATCTGCTCGTCGAGCCAGCGCTCGAGCCATTCCGGGTCGGGCAGGCGCGACTGCACGGTGTCGCGCGGGAACAGCGCCTGGTTCACGTGCAGGTTCGTGGGGTGCAGCGGCTTTTCGGTGCGGCGCGCCGAAGCCATCAGCACGCCGATCTTTGCAAACGCCGCACGCGCGACGTCGCCGAAATTGTTGAGCGCCTTCTTCATGTAACGCAGATAAGCGCCGCCGTGACGCGCTTCGTCGCGCGAAATCGTTTCGTAGATGGCCTTGATGACCGGCTCCGTGTGCCATTCGGCGGCACGGCGATACCAGTGGTTCAGGCGGATTTCGCCGCAGAAGTGCAGCATGAGCGTTTCGAGCGGCGGCGCCGGATCGAACTCGAAGCGCACGGCGTGCAGCTCTTCTTCGGTCGGCACCATTTCCGGCTTGAAGCGGCGCAGGTATTCCATGAGCACGAGCGAATGCTTTTGCTCCTCGAAGAACCACACGCTCATGAACGCCGAAAAGTCGCTGTCGTGATGGTTGTCGCGCAGGAACATTTCCGTGGCCGGCAGCGCCGACCATTCGGTGATCGCGTTCATCTTGATGGTCGCGGCCTGCTCATCGGTAAGGAGCGACGCATCGAACTTGTCCCAGGGAATGTCCTTTTCCATGTCCCATCGGACCGATTCGAGCGATTTGTAAAGTTCCGGATAAAGCATCGTGTTCATAGTCCCGCCCCTGATCTGCGCAAAACGCGCGCATGACGAATTCGTAGCGTGCCGCGTGCCCGCATACAACGCGGCCGCGCAGGCAAAAAGCATTTAATTTTACGCGGTATCCGGCCCTCTGGACGCAATCGCAGACCGGCGAACGCAACACGCGTTGCCCCACGACAATCCAGCCAACCGGAATGAAGGCGCCGTCGTGGATTCTGGGTAGCTGCTCCGTTCCTCGAACCCGGCCGCCTGATACCGCTGATCACCACCGATACCCGCGAGGCGTGCAAGCCATCGCCGCGGGCCTTTGCGACACAATGCCGCACTCTAGCACCCCACGTCGACGTCCTTTTGACACACCTCGCTGGCTGATTTTTCAATGGGCAAACATCCCGCCCGTCAAGGCCGTGGAACCTGCGCGGCGAAGCGCCGCAACGCCGCCCGCAACCCCCACAAATGACCAGAAAAACCTTACACAATAATAGCATGCCGGTGTTTCAGTTCCGCCGCGCCCCAAAATCGTTGCTCGCGCCGTCTGTTGGAGCTTTGAGCCAAGCCAAAAGAACATCGCTTTGCGCGAGCGTGTCGCGGTAACCCAGCTCGATCAACGCCGTGACGGCGAGGGCGTAGAGCAGCCGCTCGTCGAGCATCTGCTCGATGCGATGGAAATTGAGCGCGTGCGGGAGCATCCGCGCGAGCGGCGTGCTGTCGAACAAGGTGCGCGGCGCAGCGTGCGCGCCGTGCGCGAACTGGTCGGCGTGGCTGGCGATCGAGGTGGCATTGATCGCGCCCGCCGAGGTGCCGCAAATCACCGTGAAGGGCGCGGCGCGGCGCGCCGGCGCGGCCTGGCCGGCCAGTTCGGCAAGCGCGCGCAAGGCGCCGGCCTGGCAGGCCGCCCGCGCGCCGCCGCCCATCATCACGAGCGCTAGCCGCATGATGCCGACGCTCCCCGTTGCTGGTTTCGCTTTTGTCCCGCAGTCGGCCTTCTGTTGCCTTGCTGTTGCGTCCCGCGCGACGGTTCTTCGTGACGTGACGCGGCGCGCCTTATTCCGGCTGCGCCGGCGCCTTCTTCGCGCCGCGCGGCGCGCTGCGGCCCGCGCCGCCGCTGTTGCCATTGCCGTTGCTGGCGTTGCCGGTGTTGCTGCTCCGCTTGGCGGTGCTGCTGCGTTTGGCCGTGGCGGCTTCGGTCTTCGCCTGCGCCTCGTTCACCGCTTCCGCCGCCGCTTGCGCGGCCTGCGCCGCGGCCGCGGGCTGCGCCATCGCGAATTGCGCGAGCTGGTTGAACTGCGCCTGCACGAGATTCCACCACGAAGCGGCGTCGAAACCCGGCGGCGCGGCAGCCGCACCCTCGGACGCAGCGCCTGCGTTCGCGGCCTCCGGTTCGGCGGCCCGCTCGCGTGCGGCGCCCGCTCTCGGCGCTTCGGATTCGGCGTGCGTCGGGGTCATCTGTGCCTGCGCGAACGCGCCGAACGCACGCAGCGTGGTGAGCGTGGCGCGCTGTACCTCGAGCGCCTGGATGGCGGATTGCAACATGCCGAGATTGAGTTTGAGCCACTGCTCGACGGCGCGCAGATCGGTAATGCGCTTGTCGAGCTCCTCGATGTTGGTGAGCGGCGTCATCATGTCTGTCATCATCGAAAGCGGCGGGCCAAAGGCTTGCGCCACGCCCGGTTCGCCGCCCGGAAACGCGCCGCCGAACGGCGTGAGGCGCATCATCCCCCACATCTGGTCGAGCATTTCGGCGGGCGGAAAGCCTGGAAAACCCGGGAACGGCGGCATGGTGCCTGCTGAGTCGGTCATGCGGTACTCCCTCGCATAGATAGGTGGTCAAATGCGCGCGCGTGGGCGGCTCGAAACGATCTCTTCGATGATAGCGCGCGTAAAAGCAGAAATCGGCACAAAGCACGAACCAAAATGCGTCAGAACGGATCGCCGCCCGGAAACTGCGGCGCGCGCCGCTCGCGCAGCGACTGCACGCCCTCGCGCACGTCGGGTCCCGCGAAGCCCATGAATTCGAGCGCAAGCGACGTGTCGAAGTTCGGCCCCGCCATGCGCAGCCAGTTGTTGAGCGCGTACTTGGTCCAGCGCACCGCGGTTTGCGAACCGTTGGCGAGGCGCTTCGCCACTTCGAACGCCTTCGGCAGCAAGTCGTTCTCGTCCACGGCGAGCGAGACGAGGCCGATGCGCTCCGCCTCCTCGCCGCTCACCGGCTCGCACAGCAGCAGGTAGTACTTCGCCTTCGCCATGCCGCACAACAGCGGCCAGACGATCGCCGCGTGGTCCCCCGCCGCGACGCCCAGGCGCGTATGGCCATCGATGATGCGCGCCGTTTTGGTGGCGATGGAAATGTCGGCCAGCAGTCCCGCGACGAGCCCCGCGCCCACCGCCGGACCGTGCATGGCCGAGACGATCGGCTTGCCGCAATTGATCACGTTGTAGACGAGGTCGCGCGCCTCGCGCCACACGCGCGCGCGCACGTCGAAATGCGTGGCCATGTCCTCGACGAGCTGCAGGTCGCCGCCCGCCGAAAAGCCCTTGCCCTCGCCGCGAATCACGGCGACGCGCGCGTCGGGATCGCGGTCCACGTCGCGCCAGATCTCGGCGAGTTCGCGGTGCATGTTGGCGTCGGCGGTCGCGAGACTGCTCTTGTTCGTGCCCTCGCCGCTCATCACGATCTCGACGATGCCGTGCTCGTGCCGCCGCACGCGCAGCGCGTGATAGCGGGCGTAAAAAGGATCGTTCATGGGCGGACCTCCTTTGCTTCGGATTGCTGATTACGTAAATGCGCTGGCAGTGCGGCTCGTCAATGCGGCTGATATGCCCACTTGCCATCGCGGATCTCGACCATCACGCGTGCTCGCGCGTCGAGGCCGAGGTGATCGGTGGCGCTCATGTTGACGACGCCGTTGGTGTCATGCTGCCCGTGCGTCGCTTCGAGTGCGTCGCGCAGCGCGTGGCGAAACGCGGGCGTGCCGGGCGCAGCCGACTTGAGCGCAATGGGTATCGCGTTCTGCAGCAAGAGCCCCGCGTCCCACGTATACGCGCCGAACGCCGACACGGTGCCCGCGCCGTTGCGTGCCTCGTAACGCGAAATATAGTCGAGCGCGTGGCGCCGGCCGGGCTGGTCCTCGGGCAACTGCGCGGCCACGAGCACCGGGCTTGCGGGCAGGAAGGTGCCGTTGCAGTCGGCGCCGCACACGCGCAGGAAGTCGCGGTTGCCCACGCCGTGGTTGTGATAGACGACGCCCTTGTAGCCGCGCTCCCTGAGCGCCTTGGGCGGCAGCGCGGCGGGCGTGCCGGCCGCGCCCACCACGACAGCGTCGGGGTGCGCCGCGACGATCTTGAGCACCTGCCCCGTCACGCCCGGATCGGTGCGATTGAAGCGCTCGTTCGCGACGAGCTTGATGTCGTGCTGCTGCGCGGCCTTGGCGATCTCCGCATAGAAGGTCTCGCCGAGCGCGTCGGCCTGGCCGATATAGGCGAGCGTCTTCACGTTGTGCGCGGCGGCGTGATCCATGATCGCGCCGGCCATCATCGCGTCGGTTTGCGGCGTCTTGAACATCCAGTGGCGCTTGTCGTCGACGGGCTCGATGATCTTCGCCGACGACGCGAGCGAGATGGTGGGCGTCTCGCCCTGCGCGATCACGTCGAGCATCGCGAGCGAGTTCGGTGTGATCGACGAGCCGATGATCGCATCGACGTGCTGTTCGTCGATGAGCTTCTTCGTGTCCTGCACGGCCTGGGTCGTGTCGGAGGCGTCGTCGAGCACGATGTACTGGACTTTCTGGCCCGCGATCTCGGTGGGGAACATCGCGGCGGTGTCGCGCGCGGGAATGCCGAGCGAGGCGGCCGGGCCCGTGAGCGAAAGCACGAGGCCGATCTTGACCTGCGCGAGCGCGAGCGTGGGCGCACAGATGCTGAAAAGCAGGGCGATGCGTACAGCAAGACGGCTGGGGCGAGAAGCGTTCACGGTGTCTTATATGGACGCCTCCCGGTTTGCCAGGTGATATTCGATGTGTGACTGATAGGACGAGGCTGCAGACTTATATCCGGCCTGTGGTGCGGATCAAGATGATCCGCTGGCCCTGATGGAA
>NZ_JBFRCG010000034.1:0-73174 GCF_040965595.1 Paraburkholderia sp. EG287B | reverse complement strand
GCCCCCCCCCCCCCAACCCGCAACATCAACAAGGTCGTTCATCTGACCATTGAAAAGCCGCCGTCGAAATCGGAGATTTCCGAAACGTTAAATATGGCTTATGTTCCGTACGCTCAAATCGCGGCACGCGCGCGAGCGCGTTGTCGACGCTCGCCAGTGCGCACGGCGTCGCTGCGCTCGCGCGGCGCCGCGAATGCGGGCCATGCCAGCGCGGCGCAGAGCGCGGCGGCCGCCCAGACCGCCGGCCACCCGAACCACGACAACAGCAGCGGGATCGCCGAAGGCGCGACGAAGAACGCAACGAATGCGCCGGTGTTGCCCATGGCGAGCGCGGTTCCCACCCGACCGTTGCCCGCGAGCGTCGCGAGTTCGGTGAAGGCAACGCCGTGCCAGGCGGAAGCGGCGATACCGCCAGGCACGATCACCGCGGCGAGCAGCGTGACGAACGCAGCGCTTGCGCGATGCGCTGGCGACGCAAAAGCCGTCAGCGCGGCAAGCACCACGAACAGCGCGACGGTGAGCGCCGCGCAACCGCGCAGCCAGATACGCCGGTCGCCGTGCCGGTCTGTCCAACGGCCGCCGTACACCCGCATGAACGCCGCGCCGCCCTGCACGGCCGCAAGCGTCGCGCTGACTGCCGCCGTACCCGCATGGCCGACGTCATGCAGGAAAATGCTCGCGAACGAGAGCACGGCCACCTGGGGAATGCACAGCACGCCAATGCCGGTCACCATGCGCCACACGGTGACGCTGCGCAGCGGCGAGACGGCGCGTTGTGCCTGCGCGAGCGCTTCGTGAGCGACAAGCGGCACATGCGCGGCGTCCGGTTCGTGCGCGGGTTCGTGCAACCAGACGATCGTAAGCACGGTGGAGACCACACACATCGCGGCGAGTGCGCCGTAGACGGCAGCGAATCCCGCATGCTCGGCGAGCGCGGGCAGCACGAGTGCGCCAAGTCCGCCGCCAGTCGGCACGGCGGTTTGCCGGATGCTCATCGCAAGGCCGCGCTCGTGGGCGGCGAACCACGCCATCACCGCGCGCCCGCTCGAGCCGTTCACGCTTCCGCCAAGCAGGCCGAGCGCGAGCAGGCCAACCGCGAGCACCGTCGCGCTGGGCGTGTGCGCGCCCGCCGGGGCGCCCCAGAGCGCCATCGCGACGAGTGCGAGCGCTGTCGTGGAAAGGCCCGTGAGCAGCACGCGCCGGTCGCCCCAGCGGTCCGTCAGGAGTCCCCAGGGAAGCTCGCTCAGTACGATGCCAAGTCCAAGCATGCCGAGCACGATACCCAGTTCGCCCGTGCCGATGCGGTAATCCGAGCGGATCAACACGCCCGTCGCGGGAATGCCGCCGAGCGCTGCCGCAAAACTGGCGTTGGCCGCCACGCCCACCGCGAGCACTTTCCAGCGGTGTGCCGCGCCCCGCCTCGTACTGCGTCCCATGATGATCTCCAGAAAACGGTTGACTGAGGGCATCGTAGAGGCGCAACATCTATCGGAAAAGCGGGAAATTCCAATTCGTATATTCGGAATTTCCGAATGATGAAATGGCACGAAACGCACCGGGTCAAGCTGAACCATGAACGCACGCGGTTTCGATCTCGCGCAGTTGCGCACATTTATCGCCGTGACGGAAGCGGGCAGTGTCTCCGCGGGTGCGGAGCGGGTGTTCCTCTCGCAGTCGTCGGTGAGCGAGCAGCTCAAGAAGCTCGAGGAGCGCGTCGGCCAGCCGCTTTTCGTGCGCAGCAAGCAGGGTATGACCGCCACGCCCGCGGGCGCGAAGCTGCTCGACCACGCGCGCCGCATCGTCGCGCTCTGCGACGCCGCCTTCGACGACATGCTCGGCCGCACGCTCGACGGCGAAGTGCGCATTGCGATCACGGACTATTACCGGCCGCACGACGTCGCCGAGATCATCCGGCGCTTCGCGGTCCAGCATCCGCGTCTGCGTCTGCATGTGACCGTGCTGCCGAGCGCCGTGATCGACAGCAGCGCGGACGATAATGCCTACGACATCGGCTTGTCGCTGCGGCTGGTGGAGGAAGGCCGCGGTACGCACAGGAACACGTCGATACGGCGCGAAAAACTGGTGTGGGTGGGCGCGACGCAAACGCTGCGCGAGCGGCCCGCGCTCACGCCGCCCTGGCCGCTCGTGCTGCTGCCGGCGACCTGCCAGTTGCAGCGGCGCGTCGTGAGGCTGCTCGACGAAGCGCGCATGCCCTATCTGATTTCGCATTCGGCTTCGGGCGTGGCCGGGCTGCAGCTCGCGCTCAAGGCGGGGCTGGGGATCTCGTGTCTGAACGAGTCGTCGATCGGCGAAGGACTGATGCCCTGCCCGGCTTCATTCGGCCTGCCCGCACTGCCTGCGGCCGAATTTCATTTGCTGCCGGGCCGACCGGGCGAGTCCGCGCACGTGACGAACGCGCGCGCGGCGCTCGGGGAACTGCTCGCTTAAGTTCAGGCGCCTTAGCTTGCAGCCTGAACCAGCTCGGCAAAGCGCAGCAGGTCGACGTTGCCCCCGGAGATGAGCACGCCCACGCGCTTGCCGCGCACATCCACCTTGCCGTGCAACACTGCCGCCGCCGCGAGGCAGCCGGTGGGTTCGACCACGAGCTTCATGCGGCTCGCGAAGAACTTCATCGTATCGACGAGTTCCGCGTCGCTCACCGTGACGATCTCGCTCACGCGCTCGCGGATCACCGCGAAGGTCAGGTTGCCGAGATGCTGGGTTTGCGCGCCGTCGGCAAGGGTCTTCGGCGTGTCGATGTGGACGATCTCACCTGTCTGCAGGCTGCGCTGACCGTCGTTGCCGGCTTCGGGCTCGACGCCGATCACCGTGCACGCGGGCGAGAGCGCATGCGCGGCAGTCGCACAGCCCGACAGCAGCCCGCCCCCGCCAAGCGGCGTGAGCAGCAGGTCGAGCTCGCCCGTTTCCTCGAACAACTCCTTGGCGGCGGTGCCCTGCCCGGCCATCACATGCGCGTGGTCGTACGGCGGAATGAGCGTGAGGCCGCGCTCGGCCGCGAGCCGTTTGCCGAGCGCCTCGCGGTCTTCGGTATAGCGATCGTAAAAGACGACCTCGCCGCCATAGCCGCGCGTGGCCTCCACCTTTACGGCGGGCGCGTCGTGCGGCATGACGATCACGGCCTTCACGCCGAGCAGGCGCGCCGACAGCGCGATCGCCTGCGCGTGGTTGCCCGACGAAAACGTGATCACGCCGCCCGCCTTCTGCTCCGGCGTGAACTGTGCGATCGCGTTATAGGCGCCGCGGAACTTGAACGCGCCCATGCGCTGCAGGTTCTCGCATTTGAAGAAGAGCTGCGCGCCCGTGCGTTCGTTCGCGGTGCTGGAAGTCAGAACCGGCGTGCGGTGCGCGACGCCACGCAGGCGTTCGTGGGCGGCGGCGACGTCTTCGAAGGTAATAGGCAGAGTGCTCATGGTCGGTCTTCGGCTGGCAGGTAGGTGTAGACGGTCGAGCGCGCCACACCGAGCGTGGTGGCCACGTCGGCGAGCGCATGACGCAGGTTCAGCATTCCGTTTGTCGCGAGTTCGCGCACGGCCTCGCGGCGCTGCGCGAGCGTCATGCCGATGGGCGTGGTGTTGCGCGTGGCGGCGAAGCGTTCGAGCGCCTCGCGCACGCAGCCCACGCCGCGCGGCGCGAGCGTTTCGGCGACGGGCGCAGCCGTGCTGGTCTGGATCAGCTGGCCGAGGCCGGCCGTCACCGCGCCGATCAGCGACACATCCATGTTCAGGCAGAGGGCCGCGACGTACTCGCCCGCGCTGTTCTTGAGGCCGATGGATGTGCTCTTGGCCGGACGCCCGTCGGGAAAGCGGTTCGGATAGTTGGCCACGACTTCGGGGAAGCCGGAGTCGGTGATGCGCGCGAGACCCATTTCGGTGGCGGCGTCGCCGACTTGCCGTCCTGACAAATTGTTCGCGATCGCCACGACCGAGTGCTCGGGCCGCGTGAGGTCGTGCAGCACTACCTCGACGAGCGGCGCGAGCGTCTGCCCGAGCGCCGCGACAATCTTCTCGCCTTCGCGCAGGAGCAGCGCGTTTTCGTCAGTGGAAAGGCCGGAACGGGTCTTGCGGGTTGGCATCATGATATTGGACATTTTGACAGTAAATGACTGAATGTCAATCGTTTAAATGGATCGCTCAGAGTTGCCGTGCCTGGCCGCCCGATGCGCGAAAAAAAAACCCCGCCCGAAGGCGAGGTCAATCAGACACGAAGAAACACGACTCACTGCATTGCTGCTCAGACCGTGAAGCGCTCGCTCACGAACTGCGTGGACGGCACGCGTGCGCGCGCCGCCACCGCTTGCGCGGCGCTCACCATCGCGGGCGGACCGCAAACGTAGAGATCGGGCGCCGCGCCACCGTCTGCAAGCGCGGCGGCGAGCGCGTCGACGGGGGTGCTGTGCGAGCCTTGCCAGCCATCACCCGCTTCGCGCACGCAAAGCTCGACGTGCAGTTGCGGCAGCGCCGCCCGAAGCGCGTCCAGTTCGTCGAGCAGGAACAGCTCGCTCTCGCGATTCACGCCGTAAAAGAGCCGCGCGTCGTTCATTTCGCCGAATTCGGCCATGCGGCGCAGTATCGAAAGCACGGGCGCGAGACCCGTGCCGCCCGCGACGAACCAGCGCGGGCGCAGGCTGTCGGCGATCAAACCGAAGCCGCCCTGCGGGCCGTGAACGGTAAGCAGGTCGCCCGGCTGCGCCCGCTCGCGCAGATACGCCGAAAACTCGCCTTGCGGCCGCAGCCGGATGAGGAACTCGAGGCGCCCTTCCCAGTTGCTCGTGTTGGCAAGCGAGAACGGGCGCTTCACGCCGCCTTCCGGCAACTCCAGTTCCGCGAACTGGCCCGCTTCGAATTCGGCGGCGCTGCCGCTCGTGTCGTCGGCATCGAGAAGCAGTTCGAGACGGCACGTGTCGTCGGCGATCGTTGCCAGCGCGGCGATGCGCGCCGTGCGCGCGGCAACCGGCTGCAGCAGCACCTTCGTGCCGTCGTACGGCGCGGCGACACGCAAGTCGGCCGACGGTCTCGTGCGGCACAGCAGAACCGCCTGCGGGTCGCCGGACGGCAACGCATCCGCATTGTGATCGCCGAGCGTGTACGTCCCTTCGGTCACGGTGGCGTGGCACGCGCCGCAGCTGCCGCGCCGGCACTGCGAAGGCAGCGTGATATCCGCCGCCGCCGCCGCGCTCAGCACATCCTGCCCCGGCTCGCAGGCGAAGCCGAACGCCTGGCCGTCGCGCGTGGTGAGCTCGATTTGATAACTCATGACGATTTCACCCGCGCTCAAGCGGCCTTGCGTGCGAGCGCCGCGGCGAGGTCCGCTTGCGCCTCGCCGATCGGCGAAATGCCGAACTGCTTGACGAGGATGTCGAGGACGTTCGGCGTGAGGAAGGCGGGCAACGTCGGTCCGAGATGGATGTTGCGCAGGCCGAGCGCGAGCAGCGTGAGCAGCACCGCAGCGGCCTTCTGCTCGAACCACGACACCACGAGGGTAAGCGGCAGATCGTTCACGCCGCAGTCGAAGGCCTTCGAGAGCGCGATGGCGATCTGGATCGCCGAGTAGCTGTCGTTGCACTGGCCCAGATCGAGCAGGCGCGGGATGCCGCCGATGTCGCCGAACGCGTGGCGGTTGAAGCGGTACTTGTTGCAGCCGAGCGTCATGACGACGGTGTCGTCGGGCGCGCCCTGGGCGAACTCGGTGTAGTAGTTGCGGCCCGGCGCGGCGCCGTCGCAGCCGCCGATCAGGAAGAAGTGGCGGATCTGGCCGGCCTTCACCGCGTCGATCACCTTGTCGGCCACGCCGAGCACCGTGTTGCGCGCAAAGCCGATGGTGATGGTTTCCTCCAGCGCCGTTTCGCGGAAGCCCGGCAGCGCGAGCGCGGCCTGCACGACCGGCGCGAATGCGTGATGCTCGAGATGGCGCACGCCGGCCCAGCCTACCGGCCCGGTGGTGAAGATGCGCTGGCGGTACTGCGGCAGCGGCTCGATCAGGCAGTTCGAGGTCATCAGGATCGGGCCGGGGAAGTTCGCGAAGTCCGATTGCTGGTCCTGCCATGCGCCGCCGTAGTTGCCTGCCAGATGCGGATAGGCCTTGAGCTTCGGGTAAGCATGCGCAGGCAGCATCTCGCCGTGCGTGTAGATCTGCACGCCGGTGCCCTGGGTCGCTTCGAGCAGCGCCTCCAGATCGCCGAGGTCGTGGCCCGAGACCAGGATGGCTTTGCCCGCCGCCGGCGTCACGCGCACGGCAGTGGGTTCGGGCACGCCGAATCGACCCGTGTTCGCCGCATCGAGCAGTTCCATCACCTTGAGGTTCAGGTTGCCGAGCGCGAGCGCATGTTCAAGGATATCGCCGGCTTGCGTGGGTTCGCTCGCGAGAAACACGAGCGCCGCCTCCACGCCCGCGTAGACCTCCTCGCTCTCGTAGCCGAGCACGCGCGCGTGATGGGCGTAAGCACATACGCCTTTGAGACCGTAGAGCACGAGGGCTCGCAGGCCCACGACATCCTCGCCCACCTTCGGCAGCCCGGCCCTGATGCCGACGAGCGCCGCCTGCGCCTGCAGTTCGGCGAGATCGTTGGCCGGTTGCCAGAGCGCGGCGCCGCCCGGCTGCGCAGCAGCGACGCCTTGCGCGAGCGCGAGCGCCTCGCAGGTCGACTTCGCGCGATCGCGGTGTTGCGCGGCCTCGCGCAGCATTGCCACGAAACGGCTGGCGTTGAAATTGACGTTGGTGAGCGTTGTGAACAGCGCGTAGAGCATGAAGCGGTCGGCTTCGCGATCGGGGCTGCCGAGGCCGCGCGCGAGCGCGCCATACTGTGCGATGCCCTTGGCTGCGTAGATCAGCAGATCCTGCAGATCCGCAGTCGTGGCGTCCTTGCCGCAGTTGCCCTTGGCCGAGGCACACCCCGGTGTGGCCTGGGTGCGGT
Source organism: Paraburkholderia sp. EG287B (assembly GCF_040965595.1). Lineage (NCBI taxonomy): Bacteria > Pseudomonadati > Pseudomonadota > Betaproteobacteria > Burkholderiales > Burkholderiaceae > Paraburkholderia > Paraburkholderia sp. EG287B. Next base: position 66,243 of record NZ_JBFRCG010000034.1, on the reverse strand, counting down.
CGGTCTGTTCACATTGATAGCAAAACACGGCTTTCTCCTTTTCCTTGTGGGGTGACGGCGCGAGCAGTCTTGTAAGATGCAAAATCAATGCATCTTTTAAATGGTCGCGCGCCGGCGGGAGTTTTGCCGTGACAAAAATCAGAAAACGTGTCCGCTCGAGGCGGAGAAGCGACTGCGTGTGCGAAAACGTCGCAGCAGGTCGGCGCTCGACTCGCTCAGCTTGCTGAGTTCGCTCGGTCCGCGCGCGCAAATGAAAAGCCCCGGCCCGACCGTGAGGTCGAGCCGGGGCTTCAGGTCCTGCCGATGCGTTCGGAGGCTTTAAAACGGAATATCGTCGTCCATCTCGTCGAAGCCGCCGCCGGCCGGCGCGTTCGAACGGCCGCCACCCGCGCCGCCGCCGGCACCGCCACCGCCACCGCTCGAACGCGGCGCGCCGCCACCGCCCGAAGCGCGGCCGCCGCCGCGCGGCGCGGACTGCTCACGGCTGTAGCCGCCGTCGTCGCCCATGTCGCTGCCCATCGAGGCGCCGCCGCTGCGGCCGCCCAGCATCTGCATCTGGTCGGCGACGATTTCCGTCGAGTAGCGGTCGGTGCCGTCCTGCGCTTGCCACTTGCGCGTGCGGATGCGGCCTTCGATATACACCGACGAGCCCTTCTTCAGGTACTCCGAGACGATCTCGGCCAGGCGCCCGAAGAACGACACGCGGTGCCATTCGGTCATTTCCTTGAACTCGCCGGACGCCTTGTCCTTGTAGCGGTCGGTCGTGGCGAGGCGAATGTTCGCCACGGCGTCGCCGCTCGGCAGATAGCGCACTTCCGGATCGGCGCCGAGGTTGCCGACGAGGATCACCTTGTTCACGGATGCCATGAATTTCTCCTGTTTGATTCCGTTGCGAGGAGCGGCCGCGCGGTGCGCGCCGGCGAGCGCCTGATGTGTCATGCGCCTTCGCCGGTCGCGGACCGCCTCCGCGAATTGCGTTGCTGTGAACCGCTGGTTCTAACTCAGGCCCGCCCGGGTCAAGCCCGCGTGGCTTCTGCCCGCTTGGGCGGCGCCTTCATATTGGCCGCGATTATAAGCCAGCACAAGACGAGCCCCGAGCACGTATAAAACACGGCGCTCGCGCCCTCGTGCTTGAGTATCCATCCGCCCACCACGCCGCCGAGCGCGAGCCCTATCGACTGCGTGGTGTTGTACACGCCCGTAGCCGCGCCCTTGCGATTGCCCGGCGCGAGCTTCGACACGAGCGAAGGCTGCGAAGCCTCCAGGATGTTGAAGCCGAGGAAGTACACGAAGAGCACGGCCGCCACGATGACAAGTGTATGCGCGAGCGAGCCGAGCAAAAGCTGGCCGATCAGGATAAGACCGATCGCAGAAACGAGCACGGGCTTCATCTTGCCCCGCTTCTCCGCGACGATGATGGCGGGCACCATCATGACAAACGCGAGGCCCATGACCGGCAGATAGATCATCCAGTGCGACGCGACCGGCAGGCCCGCGTCCACGAGCAGGCGCGGGACGACGAGAAAGAGCGCCGTCTGCGTGGCGTGCAGCACGAGCACGCCGAAGTTCAGGCGCAGCAGCTCCACGTTGTGCAGCACCTCGGCGAATGGGGCGCGCACGTGCACGGGCTTGCTGGGCGCGTCGGGCACGACCCAGATCACCACGCCCACCGCGAGAATCGAGAACACCCCGACCAGTGTGAACAGGCCGCTCATGCCGACCCAGTGGAACACGATCGGCGCGCCGACGATGGCCACGGCGAACGACATGCCGATCGAGCCGCCCACCATCGCCATGGCCTTGGTGCGGTGCTCCTCGGCGGTCAGGTCGGCGATAAACGCCAGCACGGCCGACGATACGGCGCCCATGCCCTGGATCACCCGTCCGACGATGATCCACACCATGTCGTGCGCGCCCGCCGCGACGAAGCTGCCGATCGCGAAGATGACGAGGCCGGTGGCAATGACGGGCTTTCTGCCCACCATGTCCGAAACCCAGCCGTAGAAAATATAGAGAAGCGACTGCGTGACGCCGTATGCGCCGAGCGCGATGCCGACCAGCAGCAGGTTGTCGCCGCCGGGAATGGTTTTCGCGTAGACGGAAAACACCGGCATGATCATGAACAGACCGAGCATGCGCAGCGCGAAGATCGCCGCCAGCGAGACGGTCGCGCGCAACTCGGGCGCGCTCATGCGCGAGGATGTAGCGGGTGAATTGGAGGACATCGGAGCGTTATGTGTTTGGACCGCAAGTGCCCGCACGTTTGTTGACCGGGACGCCCCCTGACGCGCCTCTTTCGAGGCCCTTGCACTTGCCGCTCCGGGCCCTTTCAAAGACCGTCAGCAAGCCGTAACGGCGGTCTGGAAAAGTCGTTATAGTAGCAGGTTTGGTTTCCCTTTCTCCCGCAGGTTCATGGAACAGATCCGTATCCGTGGGGCCCGAACCCACAACCTGAAGAACGTCAATCTGGACCTGCCGCGCCACAAGCTCGTGGTGATCACCGGGCTTTCGGGCTCGGGCAAGTCCTCGCTGGCGTTCGACACGCTCTACGCGGAAGGCCAGCGCCGCTACGTGGAAAGCCTCTCGGCCTACGCGCGCCAGTTCCTGCAGCTCATGGAAAAGCCCGACGTCGACCTGATCGAGGGTCTGTCGCCGGCGATTTCCATCGAGCAGAAGGCCACGTCGCACAACCCGCGCTCGACCGTCGGCACCGTCACCGAGATCCACGACTACCTGCGGCTGCTTTACGCACGCATCGGCACGCCCTACTGCCCGGACCACGAAATTCCGCTGGAGTCGCAAAGCGTCTCGCAGATGGTGGACGCCGCGCTCGCCCTGCCCGAAGAAACGAAGCTGATGATCCTCGCGCCCGTGATCGTGGACCGCAAGGGCGAGCACGCCGAGCTGTTCGACGACATGCAGGCGCAGGGTTTCGTGCGCTTTCGGGTGCGCTCGGGCGGCGGCACGGCCAACGAAGGGGAAGCGAAGATCTACGAGGTCGAGTCGCTGCCCAAGCTCAAGAAGAGCGAGCGCCACACCATCGACGTGGTGGTCGACCGCCTGAAGGTGCGTCCCGACATGAAGCAGCGCCTCGCGGAGTCGTTCGAAACCGCGCTGCGTCTGGCCGACGGCCGCGCCATCGCGCTCGAAATGGACACGAACCGCGAGCACCTGTTCAGCTCGAAGTTCGCCTGCCCGATCTGCTCGTATTCGCTGCCCGAGCTGGAACCGCGCCTCTTCTCGTTCAACAACCCGATGGGCGCATGCCCCGAGTGTGACGGTCTGGGCCAGATCACGTTCTTCGATCCGAAGCGCGTGGTCGCGCACCCGTCGCTGTCGCTCGCGGCGGGCGCCGTGAAGGGCTGGGACCGGCGCAACCAGTTCTACTTCCAGATGCTCCAGAGCCTGGCCGCGTTCTACGACTTCGACATCGATACCGCGTTCGAGGACCTGCCCGAGAAAGTGCGCAAGATCCTGCTCTACGGCTCCGGAAAGCAGGAGATTCCGTTCTCGTACATCAACGAGCGCGGCCGCACTTCGGTGCGCGAGCATGTGTTCGAAGGGATCATCCCGAACCTCGAGCGGCGCTACCGCGAGACCGACTCGGCCGCCGTGCGCGAGGAGCTTTCGAAGTACCAGAACAACCAGGCCTGCCCGCACTGCGAAGGCACGCGCCTGCGCCGCGAAGCGCGCTTCGTGCGCATCGGCGCGGGCGAGGAGGCGCGGGCCATCTATGAAGTGAGCGGCTGGCCGCTGCGCGACACGCTCGGCTACTTCCAGACGCTGCACCTCGAAGGTGCAAAGCGCGAGATCGCCGACAAGGTGGTCAAGGAAATCGTCGCGCGCCTCATGTTCCTCAACAACGTCGGGCTCGACTATCTCTCGCTCGAGCGCAGCGCCGAGACGCTGTCCGGCGGCGAGGCGCAGCGCATCCGCCTCGCCTCGCAGATCGGCTCGGGCCTCACGGGCGTGATGTACGTGCTCGACGAGCCGTCCATCGGCCTGCACCAGCGCGACAACGACCGCCTGATCTCCACGCTCAAGCATCTGCGCGACCTCGGCAATTCGGTGATCGTCGTCGAGCACGACGAAGACATGATCCGCATGGCCGACTACGTGGTCGACATGGGTCCGGGCGCGGGCGAGCACGGCGGCATGGTGATTTCGCAGGGCACGCCAGCGGAAGTCGAGCACGATCCGGCCTCGATGACGGGCCAGTACCTCTCGGGCGCGCGCCGCATCGACTATCCCGACGAGCGCATCGAGCCCGGCGAGCGCCGCCTGCGCATCGTCGAGGCCCACGGCAACAACCTCAAGCACGTCACGCTCGACCTGCCCGTCGGTCTTTTGACCTGCGTGACGGGCGTCTCGGGCTCGGGCAAGTCCACGCTCATCAACGACACGCTTTATCACGCCGTGTCGCAGCATCTGTATGGATCGTCGGCGGAACCGGCGCCGTTCGAGGCGATCGAGGGTCTCGAGCACTTCGACAAGGTCATCAACGTCGACCAGTCGCCGATCGGGCGCACGCCGCGCTCGAACCCGGCCACCTACACGGGCCTCTTCACGCCCATCCGCGAACTGTTCGCGGGCGTGCCGGCCGCCAAGGAACGCGGCTACGAGTCGGGCCGCTTCTCGTTCAACGTGAAGGGCGGGCGCTGCGAAAGCTGCCAGGGCGACGGCGTGCTCAAGGTGGAAATGCACTTCCTGCCCGACGTGTACGTGCCCTGCGACGTCTGCCACGGCAAGCGCTACAACCGCGAGACGCTCGAGATTCAATACAAGGGCCGAAACATCAGCGAAGTGCTCGACATGACGGTGGAAGCCGCCTACGAGTTCTTCAAGGCGGTGCCGGTGGTGGCGCGCAAGCTCAAGACGCTGCTCGATGTCGGCCTGGGCTATATCCGCCTCGGCCAGTCGGCGACCACGCTCTCGGGCGGCGAGGCGCAGCGCGTGAAGCTTTCGCTCGAACTTTCCAAGCGGGACACGGGCCGCACGCTGTATATACTCGACGAGCCGACCACGGGCCTGCACTTCCACGACATCGCGCTTTTGCTCGAAGTGATTCACCGGCTTCGAGATCAGGGCAACACGGTGGTCATCATCGAGCATAATCTCGATGTAATCAAAACCGCCGACTGGGTCGTGGACATGGGACCGGAAGGCGGCGCGGGCGGTGGGCAGATCGTGGCCCAGGGGACGCCCGAACAGGTGGCGAAGTCGAAGGCAAGCTTCACGGGCCGCTATCTCGCGCCGCTGCTCAAGCGCCAGATCGCCGCGCTGGACACGGCCTCGGGCAAGTAACCCGCCAGGCGGGCTGACAAGCGGGCCGGAAATTTAGCAGTAGAAATAGCTGCAGCAACAACGGGTCGGGGGCGCGTGCGCCCCCGAAAGTTTGGAGACGGAATACACCCAACATGGTCAAGCGCAACGAAGCGACCGAAGATAAACAGGTGCGCGACCTGCGGCCACGGCCGGTCAGGCTCACGAGCGACATGAGCCTGCCGAAGCTTTCGGCAGTGGAAATCGGCAGCTATGTGACTGCGCTCGCCGGCATGCTGGCAGTGCTGCACCTGAACCTGCTCGGCGCACTGCTCGCGGGCATGCTCGTCTTCCAGCTCGTTCATACCATTTCGCCGCTCATCGAGCGGCGCATGTCGAGTAGCCGCGCACGCTGGCTCTCCGTGGTGCTGGTTTCGATCGTGATCGTGGGGGTGCTCACGGGGCTCACCGTGGGCGTCATCGAGCAGTTCGAAAACGACGTGCCGAGCGTGCAGAAGGTCATGGCGCAGATGATGACGTTCGTCGACCAGGCGCGCGGGCGCATTCCCGAGTCCATCGCCGCCTATCTGCCCGTTGACGTCGCCCAGATGAAGCTCAAGGCGCTCGCGCTCATGCACGAGCACGCCACCCAGCTCGGCCAGGGCGGCAAGAACGCCGCGCGCATCTTCGGGCATATCGTGATCGGCATGATCATCGGCGCGATCATCGCCATTGGCGCGCAGAAGAACGCCACGCGGCTGCCGCTTTCCACGGCGTTCGTCGCGCGCGTGTCGCGTTTCGCCGACGCGTTCCGCCGCATCGTGTTCGCGCAGGTGAAGATTTCCGCGATCAACACGGTGTTCACCGGCCTCTTCCTCCTGCTCGCGCTGCCGTTGTTTCACGCGCCGCTGCCGCTCGCGAAGATGCTGGTCGTGGTGACCTTCGTGGTGGGCCTGTTGCCCGTGATCGGCAACCTGATCTCGAACACGCTGATCGTCGCCATCGCGCTCACCGTGAGTCTGCCCGCGGCGGTCACGGCGCTCGTGTTTCTCATCCTGATCCACAAGCTCGAATACTTCCTGAACGCGCGCATCGTGGGCGGACAGATCGAGGCGCGCACGTGGGAACTGCTCGTCGCCATGCTCGTGATGGAAGCCGCGTTCGGCATTCAAGGCGTGATCGCCGCGCCGATTTTCTACGCGTATATCAAGCGCGAACTGATTTATCTGCGGCTCGTCTGAGCCGCTTTCGCCAAGGCCCGCGCGCGGACTTCAACGCCCGCGCGGCTCGCCGGGCACGTCGGTCATGCCGTCGTGCCCCATCGCGTAGATCGCCACCTGCACGCGGCTCGTGAGATTGAGCTTGCGCAGAATGTTGCGCACGTGAATCTTCACCGTGCTCTCCGCCAGGTCGAGCGTACGCGCAATCTCCTTGTTGCTCGCGCCGCGCGCCAGCTCGCGCACGATGTCGCGCTCGCGCGCCGTGAGCGTCTCCGCGCTCGCACGCGCGGCGCCGGTCGTGCCGGTCCCGCCGGTCGACTGCGCGGGTTTGCGCATCTGCTCCACGAGCTTCGCCGTCATGTGCTCGGTAATGACCGGCTGGCCGCTCGCGGCCTTGCGGATCGCCGCGACGAGCGCGTCGGCGTCGATGTTCTTGAGCAGGAAGCCGCGCGCGCCCTCGCGCATCGCGGCGGTGAGCTCGTCGGCTTCCTCGGAGACGGTGAGCATCACGACCGCCGTGTCTGGCAGGTCTTCCACCAGCAGTTGCAGCGTTTCGAGCCCCGAGAGGCCCGGCATGTTGAGGTCGAGCAGGATGACGTCGGGCAGGTGCTGCTTCGCGCGCTTGACGCCTTCCACGCCGTCCGACGCCTCGCCGACCACCTCCAGGTCAGCCTGACGCTGCAGGAGCGCGCTCACGCCCGAGCGAAAGAGCGTGTGGTCGTCGATGAGCAGGATGCGTATGGTCATGGGGATCGTGGTCTTGTCGCGATGTCTTCCGGTTCTGATCGGAACGCCGTCGGCCAGGTTCGTTGGCCGCATTCACGCGGCCATGCGGCTCGTGGCGGGCAGCACCAGTTCGACGCGTGCGCCGCGCCCCGGCGCGCTCTGTAGCGTGAGCACGGCGGCAAGACGTCTCGCGCGCTCATGCATGATGTGAAAGCCCACGTGCGATTCGCCGCGCGAAGCGATATCGGCGGGATCGTAGCCCACGCCGTCGTCTTCGATCGTCAGGCGGAAGTCGCGCGCGTTCACGACACTCACCTGAACGTGCAGCGCCTCAGCATGCTTGCGCGCATTCGAGAGCGCCTCCTGCAGCACGAAGAGTACCTGCAGCTGCTGGTCGGGCGGCAGCGGCGGCCCGTCTTCGTCGCGATAGTCGAGCGTCAGCTCGGCGTCCGACTGGCGGCGAAAGCGCGCCACGGTGTCCTCCACGGCGAGGCGCAGCTTGCCCGGGCCGAGCTTCGTACGGAAATTCAGCAGCAGTTCGCGCACGTCGTCGTAGCTTTCCTCGACGCCGCCCGCGAGCAGCGGCACGATCTCGCGGATTTCGTCGAGGTCGCCCTGCTGCGCCGCCCCATCGAGCAGGTGTACTTGCATCTTCAGGAAGCTCAGGCCTTGCGCGATGCTGTCGTGCAGCCCCTGGGCGACGAGATTGCGCTCCTCGGACACGGCGAGCTGGCGCCCGAGCGCCACGAGCCGCCGGTTCATGAGCGCGACGCCCAGGTGGCGGCCGAGCGTCTGGAGCAGCTGGACGCCCGACGGCGGAATCTCCCGCTCGCGCCGGAAGTGCAGCGAGAACGTGCCGAGCGTCTCGTTCTGCGCGACGATGGCCGACACCGCGACGCTCACGAAGCCCGCTTTCAGGCAGCGCTGCGTGAAAGCCCCGCCCAGGCCGCTTTCTCCGCTTTCCCCACCGGCCGTGCGCGCGCCCGGCTGCGCCATCAAGCCGAATACGACCGGCGCCTCGGCCGTCGCGCCCCCGCACGCACAGTCGGCCGCGGGCATGCACTGCTCCGCGCGCGTGATCGATTCGGGCATGCCTTCCGAAACGAGCAGATGCAGATTGCCGTCGTCAGGCGAAACGACGCGCACCGTGCCGCCATCGGCGTCGAATTCGCGCATCACGCGCGTGAGGAAATCGTGGCACAGGCTTTCCGCCGGGCCCGGCGTGTTGAGAAACGCCGCCATCTCGTAGAGCGTGGCGAGTTCGCGGTTTTGCGCCGCCAGTTGCGCGGTCTTGGCGTCCACACGCTCCGCAAGGTCCTGATAGAGCGCCTGCAGCTCCGCGACCATGCGGTTGAAGCCTTGCGTGAGATGACCGAACTCGTCGTACGTTTCGACCGGCAAGCGCGTGTCGAACTCCCGCGCCTCGATGCGCGCGAGGCCGTCCTGCAAGCGCTGCACGGGCGCCACGAACCACTGGTAAAGCAGATAGACGATCGCCAGCGTGCCCACGCACGACAGCGCCGCGAGCGCGACCTGCGAAATGCGCAGCCACGCGGTCTTGCGCGCGTTCTCGCGCTCGATCAGGCTGACGAGCCGGTTCGCCTCGTCGACGAAGCCGGGCAGCAGGCCGATGTACGTCGAGGGCTCGCCCCCGCTGGCGGCGAGGTCGCTCAGCGCAGCGGGCCTGAGCGTCTGGTTCCAGGCAGTCGCGACGCGATCGAACTGCGCGTGGATGCCGGCATCGGCGGGGAGAAAGAGCGGCCGCGCCGGATCGCCGTCGCGCAATTCGCGCAGCGTCTCGTCGAGCTGGCGCATCTGGGCGTCGACTTGCGAAGGCTTGCCGGTGCGGGCTTCCCACAGTGAGATCGCCACCGCGTTCGCGCGCATGCGCAGGCTGCCCGCGTCGTTGATCGCGGCGGCGCCGCCTTCGAGCTGCCAGGAAAGCCAGAGCGTGCCGCTGATCATCGCGAGCACGAGCGCGAGCGCGACCGTGGAAAGCACAACGATGCGCGTGGAGAGCCGCCTCGGGAAAGGCGCTTCCTGCGCGCCGGAAGATCCGGCAGAAGCGGCGGATGCGGCTGCGGAATCGGAAGACGGAGTCATGGCCGGGACCGGGAATCGGCTACGCCGAAACGGCGGCGCCTATACCGACATTATCTGACGGAGCGCGGCCGATCGCGCGCTATGTCGCGGTCTGCACGGCCAACTGCGACACTATGCGCCAGTTCGCCTGCCTCCCGGGCGAGTCACGGTGAACTATATTGCGCGCCACGTGGCCTGCGCACATCGTGAAAAAAGCGGGGAAGGCGAGCGTGCTCGCTCCCCGCGAAGAACGGCCATCCCCACGGCCGTCCAGAGGCAAACGTTGGCCGCTAGCGGCTGCGCACGAGCTGCCAGGCACGCGAGAGATAGGTGATCGAAGCGAACCCGCTCCACACGTGCACGAGCCGCGTGAACGGGAAGATCACGAACAGCGTCATGCCCATGAAGAGGTGCATGCGGAAGATGAGCGGCGCGTCGGTCACGAAGCTCGCCGCGTCGCCGCGGAACGTGACGATGTGCTGCGCCCAGGTCATGAGCCGCACCATCATCGCGCCGTCCATGTGGCTAGCCGATTCGCCGATGGTGCTCAGCCCGAGCAACAGCGTGACGAGCAGCCACAACAGCAGCACCTTGTCGCCCACGCGCGTCACGGCCGAAACGCGCGCGTTCGAAAGCCGCCGGTGCAGCAGGATCGCGAGGCCCACCAGACACATCGAGCCCATCACGCCGCCCGCGACCATCGCCACGAGCTGCTTGACCGCGTGCGGCACGCCGAGCCAGTCCCACACCGCGACGGGCGTGAGCAGACCGAACAGATGCCCGAAGAAAAGCCCGAGCACGCCGACGTGAAAGAGGATATTGCCGAGCCGCAAATGCCCGCGATAGAGCAGCTGCGAGCTGTCCGCCTTCCACGTGTACTGCTCGCGCTCGAAGCGTGCGAGGCTGCCGAACAGGAAGATGGCGGCGGCAATATACGGATAGATGCCGAACAAAAACTGGTTGAGCGTGTTCATGGCGATTCCTTTGCGCAGGCAGCCAGAGTGGTCGCGGTGGCCGCGGCAAACTGCGCTCGCGGGTGGAACTGAACGACCTGCGGCGAGTTGCTCGCGCCGAACGCGTGCATGAGCGGCTCCACGCCGTCCGCGCCGGTGCCGAAGCGTTCGAGCGCCTCGTCCATGTCGCGCACGGGCGCGCCCACGAGCGGCAGCGGCTCGACCTCGGTCAGCTCGCACAGCACCGTGAAGATGCCCGCGTAGGGGCTTTCACTCTTCTCGAGCTGATTGCCGAGCGCCGCGAGTACGTGAATCGCCTCGCCGAGCAGGGCGCTCGCCTCTTCGTCGCCAATCAGACCGAGCACTTCGAGAAAGAGCGGCACGTAGTCGGGCAGTTCGCTCGTCGCGACGTCGAGGCCATGGCTGCGGTATTCGTCGAGCAGATCGACCATCGCCTGGCCGCGCGCGCGGCTCTCGCCGTGCACGTGCTCGAACAGATGCAGCGAGTGGCGCGGATTGCGGTCGAAGGTGGCCACGTACGCTTCCTGCGACTCGACGAGCGAGCGCTCGCGCAGCGCCGCGATGAGCGGCGCCAGTTCGTGCACCGCGAATGCGCCGTTCGGCAGGGCTTCGAGTGCGGCTTCGATCTCGTCGAGCGCGTCGAGCAAGGGCTGCTCGGGATAATCGAGCAGCGCGGAGAGAATGGGATAAATCGACATGATGGCGTCCTCCCGCTCAAGCTTCAGACGGCGTCTTGCGACGCGACTTCGGCATATCGGCATACACCACGCTGCCTTCGACCTTCGAGCCGAACAGCGAGCCCTCGGAAACGCCGCCCGAACAGCCGTTGCCGAACGAGAAGCCGCAACTGCCCTTCTCGTTGAACGAGTCCTCGACCATTTCCTTGTGCGACGACGGCACGACGAAACGGTCCTCGTAGTTCGCGATCGCCATGGTGCGGTACATGTCCTCGACCTGCTCGGGCGTGAGGCCCGCGCGCGCAAGAACCGCGTTGTCGTTCACGCCGTCCACGGCCTGGGTGCGCTTGTAGGCGCGCATCGCCAGCATGCGGTTGAGCGCCGAGATTACGGGCTTTTCGTCGCCGGCGGTCAGCAGGTTGGCGAGATAGCGCATGGGAATGCGCAGGCTCGCCACGTCGGGAATCACGCCGTCCATGCCGATATGGCCCGCGTCCGCGGCCGACTGGATCGGCGAAAGCGGCGGCACGTACCAGACCATCGGCAGCGTGCGGTACTCGGGGTGCAGCGGGAACGCGATCTTCCACTCGACCGCCATGCGGTACACGGGAGAGCGCACGGCGGCGTCGAGCCAGCTCTGCGGCACGCCCTGGCGGCGCGCCTCGGCCTGAATGGCGGGATCGTGCGGATCGAGGAACACATCGAGCTGCGACTGATACAGATCCTGCGTCGATTCAACCGAGGCCGCCTCGCTGATGCGGTCCGCGTCGTAAAGCATCACGCCCAGATAGCGGATACGGCCCACGCACGTTTCCGAGCAGACGGTGGGCTGCCCCGCCTCGATGCGCGGATAGCAGAAGATGCACTTCTCGGCCTTGCCGCTCTTCCAGTTGAAGTACATCTTCTTGTACGGGCAACCCGAAATGCACATGCGCCAGCCGCGGCACTTGTCCTGGTCGACGAGCACGATGCCGTCGTCTTCGCGCTTGTACACCGAGCCCGAGGGGCACGACGCCACGCACGCCGGATTCAGGCAGTGCTCGCACAGACGCGGCAGATACATCATGAAGGTGTTCTCGAAGGTCGAGTACATCTCCTTCTGCACGTTCTCGAACAGCTTGTCGCGGCTGCGCGAGGCGAACTCGCCGCCCAGGTCGTCTTCCCAGTTGGGACCCCAATGGATCTTGTCCATCTTCTTGCCGGTGATGACCGACACGGGGCGCGCGGTGGGCGGCGTCTGCGAGAGGCGCGCCTTTTGCAAATGCTCGTAGTCGTACGTGAACGGCTCGTAGTAGTCGTCGATGCCGGGTAGGTTCGGGTTCGCGAACAGGTTGGCCAGCACCTTGAGCTTCGGGCCCTGGCGCGGCTCGATCTTGCCGTTCGGGTTGCGGACCCAGCCGCCGTTCCACTTCTCCTGGTTCTCCCATTCCTTCGGATAGCCGATGCCGGGCTTCGTCTCGACGTTGTTGAACCACGCGTACTCGACGCCATCGCGCGACGTCCACACGTTCTTGCACGTGACGGAGCACGTATGGCAGCCGATGCACTTGTCGAGGTTCAGGACCATCGCCACCTGGGCGCGGATTTTCATGATGCTGCTCCTTCCTTCATCGGGCCTTCCAGCCACTCGACCTTCTTCATCTTGCGCACGATCACGTACTCGTCGCGATTGCTGCCGACGGTGCCGTAGTAGTTGAAGCCATACGCGAGTTGCGCGTAGCCGCCGATCATGTGCGTGGGCTTGAGCACCGTGCGCGTGACCGAGTTGTGAATGCCGCCGCGCATGCCGCTCGTTTCCGCGCCCGGCACGTTGATGATCTTTTCCTGTGCGTGATACATGAGGCACATGCCGCGCGGCACGCGCTGGCTCACCACGACGCGCGCCGTGAGCGTGCCGTTCACGTTGAACACTTCGACCCAGTCGTTGTCGACGAGCCCCGCTTCCTTCGCCTCGGCTTCCGAGACCCAGACGTGCGGGCCGCCACGCGAAAGCGTGAGCATGCGCAGGTTGTCCGTGTACGTGGAGTGGATGCCCCACTTCTGGTGCGGCGTGATCCAGTTCAGCACGAGTTCGTGCTCGCCGTTCGGTTTCGCGCCGAGCATCGGCGAGGTCGTCTTCGTATCGATGGCGGGCTTGTAGTTGCAGAGGCCCTCGCCGAAGTCGAGCATCCAGCGGTGATCCTGATAGAACTGCTGACGGCCCGTGAGCGTGCGCCAGGGGATCAGCTCGTGCACGTTGGTGTAGCCCGCGTTGTAGCTCACCTCTTCCGATTCGAGCCCCGACCAGGTGGGCGCGGAGATGATCTTGCGCGGCTGCGCCTGCACGTCGCGAAAGCGGATCTTGTCGTGCTCGCGGCCTTCGGCCAGGTGCGTGTGATCGCGGCCCGTGATCTTCGAGAGCGCGTCCCACGCCTTCACCGCGACGTGGCCGTTGGTTTCCGGCGCGAAGGTGAGAATCATCTCGGCGGCGTCGATGGCCGTTTCCAGACGCGGGCGTCCCTCGGCCGCGCCGCGGTTCTGCTGGATGCCCGTGAGCTGTGCGAACTCGCCCACCTCGTGCACGGTGTTCCAGTTGATGCCCTTGCCGCCGTTGCCCAGCTTTTCGAGCAGCGGCCCGACTGAGGTGAACTTGTTGTAGATCTCGCGATAGTCGCGCTCCACGAGCGTCATCGAAGGCGCGGTCTTGCCCGGGATCAGATCGCATTCGCCAAGGCGCCAGTCCTTCGGCTCGAACGCCTGACCGAGTTCACCTGGCGTGTCGTGCATGAGCGGCGTGCACACGAGGTCCGTGCGCTTGCCCAGATGCGCGCCGCCGATCTCCGAAAACTTCTTCGCGATGGCCTTGTAGATCTCCCAGTCGGTCTTGCTCTCCCACAACGGCTGCACCGCCTCCGAAAGCGGATGGATGAACGGGTGCATGTCCGACGTGTTGAGGTCGTCCTTCTCGTACCACGTGGCCGAGGGCAGCACGATGTCGCCGTAAAGGCACGTGGTGCTCATGCGGAAGTCGAGCACCGTGAGCAGGTCGAGCTTGCCTTCGGCCGCTTCGCGCACGTTCACTTCGGAAGGCTTGATCGCGTCGGCTTCGTCGCCGAACAGCGCGTTCTGCGTGCCGAGCAGGTACTTGAGGAAGTACTCGTGACCCTTGCCCGAGCTGCCCAGGATGTTCGAGCGCCACACGAACATGTTGCGCGGGAAGTTTGCGGGATTGTCGGGGTCGTCGCAGGCGAAGTTCAATGCGCCCGACTTCAGCTGATCGACGGTGTACTGCACCGGCTGCACGCCCGCGCGCTGCGCAGCATCCACGACGTCGAGCGGATTGGCGCCCAGTTGCGGCGCCGAAGGCAGCCAGCCCATGCGCTCGGACTTCGCGTTGAGGTCGAGCATCGACAGGTTCTTGTAGCGTTCGCGGTCCGCGCCCGGGCCGAGGATCTCATCGAGGCTGACCTTCTCGTGGCGCCACTGGCTCGTGTGGTTGTAGAAGAACGACGTGCCGTTCATCTGGCGCGGCGGGCGCGACCAGTCGAGCGCGAACGCGAGCGGCGCCCAGCCGAATTGCGGACGCAGCTTTTCCTGGCCCACGTAGTGCGCCCAGCCGCCGCCGCTCTGGCCGATACAGCCGCACATCATCAGCAGATTGATGATGCCGCGGTAGATCATGTCGTTGTGGTACCAGTGATTGAGCGCCGCGCCGACGATCACCATGCTCTTGCCGCGCGTGCGGTCGGCATTGTCGGCAAACTCGCGCGCCACCTGGATCACGAGCTTGCGGGGCACCGTGGTGTGCTTCTCCTGCCAGGCGGGCGTGCAGGGCACGTCGTCGTCATACGAGGACGCGACGTTCGGTCCGCCAAGCCCCTGGTCGACGCCGTAGTTGGCCATCTGCAGGTCGAAGACGGTCGCGACCAAAGCGCTCGTGCCGTCGGCCAGCGCCACGCGCTTCACGGGCACGCGACGCGCGAGCAGCGCGCCATGTTCGCCGCCGAAGTACGGGAAGCCCACCTCGACCACTTCGTCATGCCTGTCAATGAGCGACAACAGCGGATCGATTTCGCGGCCGCTGCCGCCGTCTTTCATTTCGAGGTTCCAGCGGCCCACCTTCTTGCCGCCGTCGTGCTCGCCTTCGCCCCAGCGGAAACCGATCGAGCCGTTCGGCGCGACGATGTCACCCGTGGTCGAATCGATGGCGAGCGTCTTCCACTGCGGGTTGTTCGCTTCGTCGAGATTCGCGGCGAGTTGCGACGCGCGCAGGAACTGGTCCGGCACGAGCGCGCCATCGCGCTTCGCGAGCGTGACGAGCATCGGCATGTCGGTGTACTGCTTGACGTAGTCGCGGAAGTACGCGGACTTCGCCGTTGCGTGAAACTCCTTGAGCACCACGTGGCCCATCGCGAGCGCGAGCGCCGCGTCGGTGCCCTGCTTCGGCGCAAGCCAGATATCGCCGAACTTCACCATCTCGCCGAAGTCGGACGACACCGCCACCGTCTTCGTGCCCTTGTAGCGGACCTCGGTGTAGAAGTGGGCGTCGGGCGTGCGCGTTTGCGGCACGTTCGAGCCCCACACCATGAGATACGTGGAGTTGTACCAGTCGGCCGATTCGGGCACGTCGGTCTGCTCGCCCCACACCTGCGGCGAGGAAGGCGGCAAGTCGCAATACCAGTCGTAGAACGACAGACACGCCCCGCCGATCAGGCTCAGATAACGCGCGCCTGCGGCGTACGAGACCATCGACATTGCCGGAATGGGCGAAAAACCCACCACGCGATCGGGACCGTACTTGCCGATGGTGTAGGCGTTGGCCGCCGCGATCATCTCGGTGGCCGTGTCCCACCCGGCGCGCACGAAGCCGCCCTGGCCGCGCGCGCGCTTGTAGTGCGCCGCCTTCTTCGGGTCCTCGACGATCGAAGCCCATGCCTTGACCGGGTCGAGCGTCTTGCGCGCCTCGCGCCACATTTCGATCAGGCGCCCGCGGATCATCGGGTACTTCACGCGCTGCGCCGAATACACGTACCAGCTATACGATGCGCCACGCGGGCAGCCGCGCGGTTCGTGATTGGGCAGGTCGGCGCGCGTGCGCGGATAGTCGGTCTGTTGCGTTTCCCACGTGATCAGGCCGTTCTTCACGTAAACCTTCCACGAGCACGAGCCCGTGCAGTTCACGCCGTGGGTCGAGCGCACGATCTTGTCGTGCTGCCAGCGGCTGCGATACCCGTCTTCCCACTTGCGGTCCTCGTTCACCACCGCGCCGTGACCCTTCGAAAACGTCGACTTCACGCGCGACATGAACTTCAACCGGTCCAGAAAATAACTCATCAGGTTCTCCGGGACTGCTGCTGGAATCGATCGATCACGCCTGTCGCCGCCCGCTTGCGTGGCACGCGTGGCGACAGGCAGCCGTATCGTTCCGAGTATGGCGGGCAGGCCCGTGCCTGCCCATTCATCAACGGGAGAGTTCGCACTACTCCCAAAGGACTAATTCGCTTCAGCAAGGTGTGGATGCGTTGCGGCGCGCGTAGAAGAACCACGTCACCACCGCGCACACCACATAGAAGCCGATGAAGCACACGAGCGCGCCGACCGGTGAGCCCGTCATTTCGAGCGACGAGCCAAAGCTCTTCGGAATGAAGAAGCCGCCGTACGCGCCCATTGCGCCCGCGAAGCCGAGCACCGCCGCCGACTCCTTGCCCGCTTCGGCGAGCGCGCTGCGCTGCACGTCATCACCGTTGCCCTTCGCGGCGCGTTGATGGTGCGTCAGGAAGATCACGGGAATCATGCGGAAGGTCGAACCGTTGCCGATGCCGGTGAGCGCGAACAGCACGACGAACATCGCGAGGAAACCGGCAAAGCTGCCCTGTGCGCCGCCCAGCGCGCCGCCCGGCAGGAACGCGATCACGCCCATCACCGCGACGATCATCGCGAGGAAGGTCCAGAGCGTGACGCGCGCGCCGCCGAGCTTGTCCGAGATCCAGCCGCCGACGGGGCGCGTGAGTGCGCCGGCAAGCGGCCCGAGGAAGGCCCATGCAGTCGGGTTGATGGCGGGAAACTCCGCCTTCGTGAGCAGCGCGAGGCCGGCCGAGAAGCCGATGAACGAGCCGAACGTGCCGACATAGAGAAAGCACATGATCCAGTTGTGCGCGCGGCGGAAGATCACGGCCTGCTCGCGGAACGAGGCCTTCGCATCGGCGATGTCGTTCATGCCGAACCACGCGGCAAACGAAGAGACGACGATGAGCGGAATCCACACGAAGCCCGCGTTCTGCAGCCAGATGCTGTGCTCGGCGCCGTCCTTCACCCAGGTCTGGCCGTCGCCGAGCAGGCCGGCGAACACGGCCGTCGAGATGACGATCGGCGTGACGAACTGCACGAGCGAGACGCCGAGGTTGCCGATGCCCGCATTGAGGCCGGTGGCAAAACCCTTGCGCGCCTTCGGAAAGAAGAAGCTGATGTTCGCCATCGACGAGCTGAAGTTCGCCCCGCCGAGACCGCACAGCAGGGCGAGCACGAGCAGCGTCGTATACGAGGTGGACGGATCGCGCAGCGCGAAGCCCATTCCGAAGGCCGGAATCAGGAGGCTCGCCGTGGAGATCGCCGTGAAGCGGCGGCCGCCGAAAATCGGCACGAGGAACGAATAGAAGATGCGCAGCGTGGCGCCCGAAAGCGCAGGCAGCGCCGTGAGCCAGAAGAGTTCGTTCTTGGTGAAGTGAAAGCCGCCCTTGTCGAGATTGACGACCGTGACGCTCCACAGCGACCACACCACGAACGCCAGCATCAGCGCGGGAATCGAAATCCACAGGTTACGGGTGGCGATCTGCTCGCCGGAAGCCTGCCAGAACCGGGGGTTCTCGGGCTCCCATTGGGTCAGGAGATACTTGGACATGGTTGTGCTCGTTCAGTAGGCGCCGCAGACGCGGCGCGAGTTGGATCATTCGGAGTACGTGGTTTCCTGCGGCGCCGGCGTCGCGGCGCCAGCCTTGCGCGCGAGCTTCGCGCTGCCCAGGGCGAGCGCTTCGGGGCGGAACGAAAAGTGCATGAACAGCAGGCTCACCAGGGTGGCGCCGAACATCAGCATGAAACAGGTGGTGCGCACGCCCGTGAGGTCGACGAGCAGGCCGAACAGGATCGGCAGCACGAAGCCCGCGAGACCGCCCGCCAGCCCCACGATGCCGGAGACGGCGCCGATGTTGTCGGTGTACTCGTCGCCGATGAACTTGAAGACCGAGGCCTTGCCCACCGCCATCGCAATGCCGACGACGAACATCAGCACGGTGTAGAACACCGGTCCCGTGCTGATATGCAGACCGAGCGGGCCATGCGCGCTGTGGATCGTGAAGTCGGTCGGCGGATAGCTCAGCAGGAAGAAGCACGCGAGCGCGACCCACATCACGGCCCACGTCGTGCGATAGGCGCCGTAGCGGTCGGAGAGCCAGCCCCCTACCGCCCGCAGCACGCCGCCGGGCAGCGAGAAGCACGCAGCGAGAAACGCCGCATGCTCGATGTCGAAGCCGTACTGGTTCACGTAGTACTGCGGCATCCATAGCGACAGGCCGACATAGCCGCCGAACACCACCGAGTAGTACTGCGCATAGCGCAGCACGCGCGGGTCGGCGAGCACGCGCAGCTGGTCCGCTACGCTCTCCTTGCCGGGCACGCGGTGCGCCGGGTTGCTCGCGGAGAACATCCAGAACAGCAACGCGGTCGCGAGCATCGCGACGGCGTAGACCTTCGGCACGATGGTCCACGTGCCGGCCGCGACGATCAGCACCGGCGCCACGAACTTGTTGAGCGCGGCGCCCGAATTGCCCGCCCCGAAGATGCCCATGGCGAGCCCCTGGCGCGACTTCGGGAACCAGCGCGCGACATAGGGCGTGCCCACCGAGAACGAGGCGCCGGCGAACCCCACGAACAGGCCGAGCGTGAGGAATTGCCACAGTTGCGTCGCGTACGAGACGAGCCAGATCGGCACGACGGTCACGAGCATGGTGATGAAGAAGACGATGCGCCCGCCGAAGCGGTCGGTCCAGATGCCGAGCGGCACGCGGGCGAGCGAGCCCGTGAGCACGGGCATCGCGGCAATCAGGCCGAACTCGGTATCGGTGAGGTGAAGCTGTTTTTTGAGCGGAATGCCGAGGATCGCGAACATCATCCAGACGGCAAAGCAGATCGTGAACGCAAAGGTACTCGAACCCAGCACGCGCCAGGCACGGCTATCGGCGACGGGTTCCGCCTGCGGGGATAGGGCGGCTTTCATGAATTTCCCTCTTGTCGTTTAGTTGACGTGACAAGAGTAGGAAAGACGAAAGGTGCGGACTATTCTCCGCAGGGAGTGCGCGACGATGCGCCACTAGAACTTAAGGAGTAGTACCGCGGGAGCGAGTTGGCGCGGAAGAAAAATCGCATGCATGCGAACGCGCCGGAGAGCAATAAGATTAGTTCGAAAAGCCGTAGCGTGTCATGAAACACGCTACGGCATGGTGTCGCACGTGATCAACCAAAGATCAGCGGAACACGACCGTCTTGTGCCCGTTGAGCACGATGCGATGCTCCACGTGCCACTTCACCGCGCGCGCGAGCGTCACGCATTCCACGTCACGGCCAATGGCGGTGAGCTGGTCCGGCGTCATGTTGTGATCCACCCGTTCGACTTCCTGCTCGATGATCGGGCCTTCGTCTAGATCGGACGTCACATAGTGCGCCGTTGCGCCAATCAGCTTCACGCCGCGATCGAACGCCTGGTAGTACGGCTTCGCACCCTTGAAGCTCGGCAGGAACGAATGATGGATGTTGATCGCGTGGCCTTCGAGCGCCTTGCAAAGCTGCGGCGAGAGGATCTGCATGTAGCGTGCGAGCACCACGAGATCGGCGCCTTCGCGGTTCACCACTTCGAGCACGCGCGCTTCCTGCGCGGCCTTGTCGGCCTCGGTGCCGCCGAGCAGCGGGAAGTGATGGAACGGAATGTTGTAGCTCGCGGCGAGCTGATAGAAGTCCTTGTGATTCGAGATGATCGCCGGAATCTCGATAGGCAGCTGGCCGGTGCGATAGCGGAACAACAGGTCGTTCAGGCAATGACCGATCTTCGAGACCATGATGACGACGCGCGGCTTCACGTTCGCGTCATGCATCTCCCAGCGCATGCCGAACTCTTGCGCGAGCGGCTCGAACGCGCTGCGCAGGCCGTCGAGGCCCGGGTCGCCGCCCACTTGCTGGAAGTGCACGCGCATGAAGAACTCGCCCGTGTGGCTGTCGCCGAACTGGGCAGAGTCGAGGATATTGCTGCCGCGCTCGAACAGAAAGCCCGACACGGCATGCACGATGCCAGGCCGGTCGGCGCACGACAGTTTGAGGATGAAGCTGTGATCGGTCGACATGACCTTGGTAACTCCCGTCAATACTTTGCTGTTGCTAAAAGGGCTTTGGGCCTTGCTACAAGAACCGGCGCCCTTTCACAGCGTCGGCGGTTCGAAGATCACGGCAATGCCCTCGCACGCGTCTTCGTCGATCCATTGGCGGCGCAGCAGGCAGTCGAGCGTCGCGAGGCTCGCGTCGACCGTCATCGCGCCCTCCTCGATCCAGCGCGCGGCTTCGTCGATGCGCGCGAGGCGATGCTCGCCCACTTCGCCGTCCTGGTTGTGCGGCACGAAGTCGGCCGGGAGCACGAGATCGTAGATGAAGATCTGCTCGGCCTGCGTGCCTTCCGGCAGCGACTGCAGCACGTGCACGGTGCGGCCCGCGCGCGCCGCGCGCGCCAGCTCCTCGGCAATGCCCGCCTCTTCCCAGCATTCCTTCACGAGCGTGGCCTCGATGCCGAGGCCCCAGCCGATGCCGCCCGCCACGACGTTGTCCAGCATGCCGGGGTCGGTGGCCTTGGTGTCGCTGCGCCGCGCGATCCACAATTGCGGCGCGCAGGGCCCACCTACGCCGGCCGCACCGGCATCCGCGTATTCTACGACGCCGTTCAGATGCACCGCGTACGTCATCGTGCCGAAAAAGCGCGAGGCCGCGCGCTCGATAAAGGCGAGCGGCGGCGCATCGAAGGCGTTGCGGATCGCGTAGGTTTCGTTGCGCCAGCCCGGAATGTGCCCTTCCGCCGCGAGTGCGCCGATCACCGAGCCGAGCGCCGCGCTGCGCGTCGTGACGTTGTCGAAGTGCGGGGCGAGCGTCACGCGGGCGCTGTGCGCATCGCCGTCGATTTCGAACACGTCGGGCCAGCGCGCGAGCAGCGCCACGTCGTTCTCGCGTATCCAGCCCACGCGCTCGTCACCGATATGAAACGGCAGATGCGCGCCGGCATCGAAGCGCCGCGCGTCGGTAATGCAAGGCAAGGTCATCGATCAGGACTCCGTAGATCAGTCACGCAAGGCGACGCGAATGCCGATGGCGATGAAGGTTACGCCGGCGAGGCGGTCGAGCCACACGCCCGCGCGCGGGCGGCGCTTCAGCCAGCCGCCGATCGTGCCCGCGCACAGCCCGAAGAGGGAGAACACCACCACCGTCTGCGCCATGAACACGAGGCCGAGCTCGAACATCTGCAGCGTGACGGGCTGCGCGCCATGCGGGTCGACGAACTGCGGCAGGAACACGACGAAGAACAGCGTCACCTTCGGGTTCATGATGTTGCCGAGCACGCTCTGGCGAAAGATCGCGGAGAGCGGCTGGCGCGGCTTGTCGCCGGCGGCGGCGAGGCCCTGGCTGCGCAGCGCCTTCACGCCGATCCACACGAGATACGCGGCGCCGGCGAGCTTGAGGATCTGGAACGCGAGCGGCGAAGAGCGCAGCACGGCGGCCACGCCGAGTGCCGCGAGCGTGGTGTGGAACGTCACGCCCGCGGCGAAACCGAGCGCGGCCACGAGACCGGCGGCGCGGCCCTGCGAAATGCCGCGCGCGAGCACCTGGAGATTGTCGGGACCGGGCGCGAACGTGATGGCGATGGAGGTGGCGAGAAAGAGCGCGAAATTCGGCATGAGATCGACTCGTGACGGTGGGCGTTCGGGTTGTTTCAGTGGCCGCCGAAGGCGGTCACGGTGAAGAGCGGCAGGCCGGCATCGGTGAGCAGCTTCGAGCCGCCCAGATCCGGCAGGTCGATGATCGCGGCGCCCTCCACCACGCTCGCGCCGAGGCGTTCGAGCAGCAGCTTGCCGGCCATCATGGTGCCGCCGGTGGCGATCAGGTCGTCGACGATCACCACGCCGTCGCCCGTGCCGCAGGCGTCCTCGTGAATCTCGACGGTCGCTTCGCCGTATTCGAGCTTGTAGGTCTCGGAAACGGTCTTGTACGGCAGCTTGCCGATCTTGCGGATCGGAATGAAGCCCACGTTCAGCTCATACGCGACGATCGGCCCGATGATGAAACCGCGCGCGTCGAGCCCCGCCACGTAGTCGAGCTTCGCATCGACATAGCGCTCGACGAACAGGTCGATCAGCACCCGCAGGCCCTTCGGATGGCCGATGAGCGGCGTGATATCGCGGAACTGCACTCCCGGCTGAGGCCAGTCGGGCACCGTGCGGATCAGGCTTTTCACGAACTGGGCGGCTTCGGCGCTCGGGTTCGCAGGTGCGTTGGACATGATTTCTCCGGGTAGTGGCTAGATAAAGAACGGCAGAGTGTTTTAAACGGGGCGGGAACCTTTGGCGCGGTCTCGCGATTGCGCCGACGACGGCGTATCAGGCCGCCGCCGCACCCGCGCCCGCCGCACCGGGCTTGCGATGCCGCGAAAGCCGCTCCTCGGCCTGCGCGAGCTGCTCGGGCAGACCGCGCAGCACGACGATGTCGGCCTCGCGCAGCTTGGTCGATGGGTCCGGTTCCACGCCGCGAATGCCGTGGCGGCGGATCGCCGTCACCTCGACGCCGAGCTCGTACAGGCCCAGTTCGGCGAGCGTGCGGCCCACGGCGTCGGCGCGCTCGTCGACCGGTACGGATTGTAGCCGCACCTGCTCGTGACCGTCCTCGCCCACATCGTCGGTGCCGTGGAAGTAGCCGCGCAGGAGGCTGTAGCGCTCGTCGCGCAGTTCCTCCACGCGGCGCACCACGCGCCGCATCGGCACGCCCATCAGCACCAGCATGTGCGAGGCGAGCATCAGGCTGCCTTCCACGATCTCCGGAATCACCTCGGTCGCGCCCGCGGCGAGCAGGCGTTCGAGATCGGCGTCGTCCACCGTGCGCACGATCACGGGCAAGGTGGGCTCCAGCTCGTGAATGTGATGGAGCACGCGAAACGCCGATTGCGTATTGGCATAGGTGATCGCCACCGCGGCCGCGCGGTGGATGCCCGCCGCGACGAGCGACTCGCGCCGCGCGGCGTCGCCGAACACCACCGACTCGCCCGCCGCCGCAGCCGCTGCAACGCGGTCGGGGTCGAGGTCGAGCGCGACGTACGAAAGACCTTCGTATTCGAGCATGCGCGCGAGGTTCTGCCCCGCGCGGCCGTAGCCGCACACGATCACATGGCCGCTCTGCTTGATGCTTTGCGTGGCGATGCGCGTCATCATCAGCGATTGCTGCATCCATTCCGTCGAGGAAAGGCGCAGCACGATGCGGTCGGCGTTCTGGATCAGGAACGGCGCGGCGAGCATCGACAGCAGCATGGCCGCGAGGATCGCCTGGAGCAGCGTGGCGTCGACCAGATGCTTGTCGAGAATGAGGTTCAGCAGCACGAAGCCGAATTCGCCGGCCTGCGCGAGGCCGAGACCCGTGCGCATGGCCACGCCCGGCGAAGCGCCGAAGATGCGCGTGAGCGCGGTGATGAGCACGGCCTTGAGCACGACCGGCCCGAGGAAGAACGCCGCCACCATGATGGGGTGCTGCCAGATCACGTGCGGGTTGAGCAGCATGCCCGTGGTCACGAAGAACAGGCCGAGCAGCACGTCGCGAAACGGCTTGATGTCCTCTTCCACCTGGTGCTTGTACGGCGTTTCGGCGATCAGCATGCCCGCGATGAAGGCGCCGAGCGCGAGCGAGAGGCCGAACTTGTCGGTGATGAACGCGGCGCCCAGCGTGACGAGCAGCACGTTGAGCACGAACAGCTCCTGCGAGCGGCGGCGCGCGACCACGGTGAACCAGCGCGTCATGAACTTCTGGCCGACGATGAGCAGAATGCCGAGCGCAAGCACGATCTTCACGGCCGCCGTGCCGAGCGACTCGACGAGCGACGCCGACGAGCCGCCGAACGCCGCGATCACGATCAGAAGCGGCACCACGGCCAGATCCTGGAACAGCAGCACGCCGAGAATGTTGCGGCCGTGCTCCGATTCGATCTCGAGCCGCTCGGAAAGCATCTTGCTGACGATGGCCGTGGACGACATGGCGAGCGCGCCGCCCAGCGCCACGCAGGCCTGCCACGTGATATGCACCCACGGCTCCAGCACGAGCCCGAGCAGGAGCGCCACCACGATCGTGCCCAGCACCTGCGAAAGCCCGAGGCCGAACACGGCGTGGCGCATGGCGCGCAGCTTCGAGAGCGAGAACTCGAGGCCGATGGAGAACATCAGGAACACGACGCCGAACTCGGCCAGGTTCTGCGCGCCATGCGTGTCCGGCACGATGCCGAGCGAGCGCGGGCCCACCAGAATGCCCACCGTGAGGTAGCCGAGCATCGGCGGCAGATTCAGATAACGAAACAGCACGACGCCAACCACCGAGGCGAGCAGCAGGAACAGCGTCATTTCCAGCGGGGAGATCATCGTGTGAAGCGTCCTCGTTCGTCTGCGTCGTTACCGGCGATGCAAATTCTGCCCCGCGCCGGGTCGATCATCGACGCAGGGGCGGCTAGGGCCTGTTTACATTAATAACGGGCTAATTGGGAAGGGCTACGGAGAAACGGCTGGACAAGCCAGGCGGCTCGCGCACGGGGTTTGGACGCTGGGGGCGCTGGCGCGGCGCGCAGACGCCTTTGCTATACTCCGCGGATGATAGCGAAAATCAATGGCGACCGGGCGCTGAAGCTCGCTCGCAACGTGCTCGACATCGAAGCGGACGCCGTGCGCGGGCTTCGCGACCGGCTCGACGACAACTTCGTCGGCGCGGTCGACCTTATCCTCAGCTGCCGCGGACGCGTGGTCGTATCCGGCATCGGCAAATCGGGCCACATTGCCCGCAAGCTCGCGGCCACGCTGGCCTCCACGGGCACCCCCGCGTTCTTCGTGCATCCGGCCGAAGCGAGCCACGGCGACCTCGGCATGGTCACCGCCGACGACGTCTTCATCGGCCTGTCGAACTCCGGCGAATCCGAAGAACTCGTGGCGATCCTGCCGCTCGTCAAGCGCATTGGCGCGAAGCTCATCGGCATGACGGGCAATCGGCCGCAGTCGACGCTCGGCCAGCTCTCCGACGTGCATCTGGACGCCGGCGTGGAGAAGGAGGCCTGCCCGCTGAACCTCGCGCCCACCGCCAGCACGACGGCGGCGCTCGCGCTCTCCGACGCGCTCGCAGTCGCGGTGCTCGACGCGCGCGGCTTCGGCGCCGACGACTTCGCGCGCTCGCATCCGGGCGGCGCGCTCGGCCGGCGCCTGCTCACCTACGTGCGCGACGTGATGCGCACGGGCGACGAAATTCCGAAGGTGCGCGACGACGTCACCGTGCGCGACGCCCTCTTCCAACTCACGGCCAAGCGCATGGGCATGACGGCGGTCGTCAACGCCGACGACCATGTGCAGGGCATCTTCACCGACGGCGACCTGCGCCGCGTGCTCGAGCGCGTGGGCGATTTCCGCGACCTGCCGATCGCGCAGGTCATGACGAAAGGCCCGCGCACGATCGGTCCGGACCAACTTGCTGTCGAAGCCGTGGAACTGATGGAGCGCCATCGCATCAATCAGATGCTGGTCGTCGATGCCGAGGGCACGCTGATCGGCGCCCTCAACATGCACGACCTGTTCTCCAAGAAGGTGATCTGATGGCTAGCCCACTCGACGCAACCGCGCGCGCCGCGCGTGTGCGCCTCATGATTTTCGACATCGACGGTGTGCTCACCGACGGCGGCCTGCTGTTCACCGGCGCGGGCGACACGATGAAGGCGTTCAACTCGCTCGACGGCCACGGCGCGAAGCTCCTGCGCGAAGCCGGCATCGACACGGCCATCATCACCGGGCGCCGTTCGGAGATCGTCGCCGTGCGCGCGAAGGAACTCAAGATCACGCACCTGTGGCAAGGCGTGGAAGACAAGCGCGTCGCGTTCGCCGAGCTGCTCTCGCAAACGGGCATTGCGCCCGAGGCGTGCGGCTACATGGGCGATGACTGGCCCGACCTCGGCGTGATGCTCCAGTGCGGCTTCGCGGCCGCGCCCGCGAACGCCCATCCGGACGTGCTCTCGCGCGCCCACTGGGTGTCCGACAAGGTGGGCGGCCACGGCGCCGTGCGCGAAGTCACCGATCTGATCCTGCGCGCGCAGAACCGTTACGACGCGCTGCTCGCCGAGGCCTGCGCGCCGCTCGCCGGGATGCCGCGATGAACCAGAAGTTCCGCCTCACTTCGCTCGTGCCGCTCGTATGCGTCGCCGCGCTCGCCGGCTTCACGTGGTGGCTGCTGCAGGCCGTCCAGCCGCGCGAGAAGGAGGCGGCGCCGCGTCCGCTCACGCATACGCCCGACTACTTCGCCGACGACTTCTCGGTGTCCGAGCTCGACCAGTCGGGCGCCACGCAGTACCGGCTCACGGCCACGCACATGGTTCACTACGAGGACGACGAGAACAGCGACCTCACGAACCCGGCTGTGCGCGCATTCCAGCCCGGCAAGCCGATCGTCACGGCCACCGGGCTGCGCGGCACGGTCAACGCCGACGCCTCGATCGTCAATCTGTACGACAACGCGCGCATTCTGCGCGCGGCCGGCGCCGGCGACCCCGAAATGCAGGCTGATTCCGAGCATTTCAAAGTGCTCGTGAACGACGATGTGATCCTGACCGAAAAGCCGGTTAAACTTCGACGCGGCCAGTCGGTCATGACGGCCACCAGCGGCATGAACTACAACAATGTCTCCCGGGTCATCCAGCTCTTCGGCAACGTCCGTGGAGCCATCGCCCCGGCAGACTCCGGCGGCTCGTCCTGAACGCCGGGCCGTCCACGCAAGGCACGATTGCATGAACGATTCGCTCCCCCGTCCACTGAACGGCCGTTCGCCTGAAGCCCGCCGCGCACGCTTCGCGGCGCTGATGGCGCTCGCCAGCGCGCTGCTGTTCGCCGGCCTCGCGCCCGCGGCCCACGCCGAGCGCGCCGACAAGGACAAGCCGCTCAATATCGAAGCGGACAACATGACCTATGACGATCTGAAGCAGCAGACCGTCTTCACGGGCCACGTGGTCGCCACCAAGGGCACGATCCTCATCAAGGCCGACAAGCTCGTCGTCACGCAGGATCCGCAGGGCTACCAGTTCGCGACCGGCACCGTCGCGCCGGGCACGCCCGCCGACAAGCTCGCCTACTTCCGCCAGAAGCGCGAAGGCCTCGACGAATACGTCGACGGCACGGCCGAGCGCATCGACTACGACGGCAAGCAGGACCTCACCACGCTCACGACGCGCGCCACGGTGCGCCGCCTGCAAGGCCTCTCGACCGTGATGGATCAGGTCCACGGCAGCGTCGTCACGTACGACGGCCAGAACGACTTCTATACGGCACGCTCCGGCAAGGACGTCGCAGGCCCCGGCAACCCGGGTGGCCGCGTTCGCGCCATGCTCTCGCCGCGCAACACCACGACCGGCGCACAGCCGTCTGCCGGCGCCCCGGCCGCCCTCACGCCGTCCACCAAGCTGCAGGAAGCGCCGCCACAGTGAATACCGCCACCGCCACCCAAAGCTACGGCCGCCAGCTGGCCGGCAAGACGAGCACGCTCGTCGTGCGCAACCTGAAGAAGCGCTATGGCTCGCGCACCGTCGTCAAGGACGTTTCGCTCGATGTGAAAAGCGGCGAAGTGGTCGGGCTGCTCGGCCCCAACGGCGCCGGCAAGACCACCTCGTTCTACATGATCGTGGGTCTCGTGCCGCTCGACGCCGGCGAGATCGACCTCGACGGCCGCTCCATCAGCCTTCTGCCGATCCACAAGCGCGCGGCGCTCGGTCTTTCGTACCTGCCGCAGGAAGCCTCGGTGTTCCGCAAGCTCACCGTCGAGGAAAACATCCGCGCGGTGCTCGAACTGCAGGTCGACGGCAACGGCAAACGTCTGTCGAAAGACGTCATCACCGAGCGCACCGAAGCGCTGCTCGACGAGCTGCAAATCGCGCATCTGCGCGAGAATCCTGCCCTGTCGCTGTCGGGCGGCGAACGCCGGCGCGTCGAAATCGCGCGCGCGCTCGCTACCGACCCGAGCTTCATCCTGCTCGACGAGCCGTTCGCGGGCGTCGACCCGATCGCCGTGCTGGAAATCCAAAAGATCGTGAAGTTCCTCAAGCAGCGCAACATCGGCGTGCTGATCACCGACCACAACGTGCGCGAGACGCTCGGCATCTGCGATCACGCGTACATCATCAGCGACGGTAGCGTGCTCGCGGCCGGCGCACCCGGCGAGATCATCGAGAACGAGAACGTACGCCGCGTTTATCTCGGCGAGCACTTCCGCATGTAAGCCCCGGGCGCGCCTCGCGCGTGCCCGCTCACCGCCGTCCCGCAGCGCCCACCCGGGCGCGCGCGATCCGCTGTCGCGTTTTTCCGGCCTCATCCTTCGCATTTCCCCGTGTAACTCCGCGGTATCGACCGTGCCCCCAAAACGGTGCATGGCAGGCCGGGCAGCGTCCCTGTTTGCGCACCAAATTCCGGGCACGCACCGGCGTGGCGCACGCTCGTTTTTGCGAATGCCCCGTGGTTTCGTCCGCGTGGCAAACTCTTTACAATGGTTCGCACACCGCCATGAAAGCCAGCCTCCAACTCCGCCTCTCGCAGCATCTTGCGCTCACGCCACAACTGCAACAGTCCATCCGGCTGCTGCAGCTGTCGACGCTCGAACTGCAGCAAGAGGTCGCGACGGCGATCTCGCAGAACCCGCTGCTCGAGAACGAGGACGACTGGATCGCGAGCCCGCTGCGCGTGGCCGCGGACGGCTCGGTCATCGCGCAGCCGCCCACGCCCTCCGGCGCCGAGCCGATGCAGGGCGCGAACAGCTCCACCTCGGCGTCCAACGGCAGCGGCGAGAACAGCGAGAGCGAGCCGCGCGGCGTGGACGAATACGACGGCCTTGGCGGCGACGCGAACGGCGACGCGAGCCAGTGGAACCTGGACGACTACGGCCGCTCGGGCAACGCCTCCGACGACGACGACCTGCCGCCGCTGCAGATCCACGAATCGACCACCACGCTGCGCGACCATCTGATGGCGCAGCTGCGCGAAACGAACGCGAGCCAGCGCGACCGCGCGCTCATCACCTTCCTGATCGAATCGCTCGACGAAGACGGCTACCTCAGCGCGACCTGCGAGGAAATTCTTGCCGATATTCCCGAAGAACTCGAAGTCGACGCCGACGAATTCAATGCGGCGCTCGCGCTGCTGCACAGCTTCGACCCTGCGGGCGTAGGCGCGCGCTCGGCCTCCGAGTGCCTCAAGCTGCAGTTGCTGCGCGTCAATGCGTCGCCCACGCGCACGCTCGCGCTCGAGATCGTGTCGAACTATCTCGAATTGCTCGCGGCGCGCGACTTCACGCGGTTGCGCAAGCAACTGAAGACGGGCGATGACGAGCTGCGCGATGCGCATGCGCTGATCCGTTCGCTCGAACCGTTCCCGGGTGCGTCGTATGGCAAGGCCGAAGCCGATTACGTGGTGCCCGACATCATCGTGAAGAAGGCCGGCCAGAACTGGCATGCGGAACTGAACCCCGAGGTGGTGCCGAAGCTGCGCATCAACCACCTGTACGCGAATATCCTGCGCAACAACCGTGGCGATCCGGGCAGCGGTTCGCTGCGCCAGCAGCTGCAGGAAGCGCGCTGGCTCATCAAGAATATCCAGCAGCGCTTCGAGACGATCCTGCGTGTCGCGCAGGCTATCGTCGAGCGTCAGAAGAACTTTTTCGTGCACGGCGAAATCGCCATGCGCCCCTTGGTTTTGAGGGAGATTGCTGATACGCTGGGCCTACACGAATCTACTGTCTCGCGTGTGACAACCGGTAAATACATGCTGACTCCATTCGGGACACTTGAATTTAAGTACTTCTTCGGATCGCATGTATCGACGGACACCGGGGGCGCTGCATCGTCCACCGCCATCCGCGCCCTCATCAAGCAACTCATAGGAGCCGAGAACACCAAATCTCCTCTTTCAGACAGCCGCATCGCTGAACTGCTGGCGGAACAGGGCTTCGTGGTCGCGCGACGAACCGTTGCGAAGTATCGCGAGGCACTGAAGATTCCAGCGGTCAATCTGCGCAAGTCTCTTTAGCCTGTTCCGGCTTTTTCGGAGCAGGCGTTTTCCGGCCGCTACGCCCGTTGGCGGACATGGCCGGCCGAGTTAGCCCGCCGTCGCAGGCCTTTCGGGGAGCCGCGCACAGGCAGACAGTCGACCGGCATTGCCGCACTTCACGCGTCACGCGGCCATTAGCCTGGAGAAGCACTATGAATCTGAAGATCAGTGGACACCATCTCGAAGTAACGCCAGCGTTGCGAGAATACGTGATCACCAAACTGGACAGGGTGCTAAGACATTTCGATCAGGTAATCGATGGCAATGTGGTCCTCTCGGTCGACAACCATAAGGAAAAGGATAAGAGACAGAAGGTCGAAGTGAACCTTCATCTGAAAGGCAAGGACATATTTGTGGAGAGCGCGAACGGCGACATGTACGCCGCCATCGATCTCGTGGTCGACAAGCTGGACCGCCAGGTCGTACGTCACAAGGACCGCGTGCAGGGACATCAACATGAGGCGATCAAGCACCAGCCTGCGCCCATCATCGAAATCCCGCCGCAGTGATCCCACAGTGTCCTGTGTGGCGATTCACGCCATGAACCGGGGCTGGAGTCGATAGTTCATCCTCCACCCCTCGAAGCGAAGCCGCCCGAACCGGGCGGCTTTTTCGTGAGTACGCGCAATGCAGGGTTTTACCGCTGGGTGCAACCGGGCAACGAGGGTTGCGCTCATGCGCGGCGCATCGCACCATCGGCGTGGACGCTTGTTCTATAATGGTCCAGTCGTATTACGGGGTCTAACGCGCCAACAGGTCCCCACGGTCCCGGCACCGGGCTTCGTCGCCAGATCCAAAGCTTCCGCCAAAGCGGTCAGCTGTCGGGGTGTGGAGCATTCAGGCCACGTTTTCGCCTGCCAACATGAATCGTTTAGCCAAAATACTTCCCATCGAGAACGTCGTCGTCGGCCTGTCCGTCACCAGCAAGAAACGCGTCTTCGAGCAGGCTGGCCTGATCTTCGAAAACCAGAACGGCATCGCCCGCAGCACGGTTACCGACAATCTTTTCGCACGCGAGCGTCTCGGCTCCACGGGCCTCGGCGAAGGCGTCGCGATCCCGCACGGCCGCATCAAGGGCCTGAAGCAGCCGCAGGCCGCCTTCGTGCGCCTCGCCGAGCCGATCGCCTTCGAAGCGCCAGACGGTCAGCCCGTCTCGCTCCTGATCTTCCTGCTCGTGCCCGAACAGGCCACGCAGCAGCACCTTGAAATCCTGTCGGAGATCGCACAACTGTTGTCGGATCGCGAAACGCGTGAGCGGCTCCATACGGAAGAAGACCGCGAAACGTTGCATCGCCTGCTCACCCAGTGGCAACCTTGATGTAATGTGCGGCGTCTTGCGTTGCCCGGCCGCGGTACGCGCGGCCGAACAGCGCGCGCTCGACGCTCGTTGCAGGGGTGAAGCGTAAGGCGCCGGCAGCCGTTAACTACCCAGGTAGCGCACCCAGGTCGCGCGGTTCATTTAGCCAGCAATTCAGTCAGCCGTTAAGCGAGTCATCTCGCGGAGTCACCGACTCATGGACACTTCCAGCATCAACGCCCAAAGCATCTTCGACGACAACGCCACCACGCTGAAGCTCAGCTGGCTGACGGGGCACGAAGGCTGGGAACGCGGCTTTTCGACCGAAACGGTGGCCACGGCCACGGCGAGCGCGGACCTCGTCGGCCACCTGAACCTGATCCACCCGAACCGCATCCAGGTGCTCGGCGACGCCGAAATCCACTACTACCAGCGCCAGACCGACGAAGACCGCTCGCGCCACATGGCCGAGCTGATCGCACTCGAACCGCCGTTCCTCGTGGTCGCCGACGGCATGACCGCGCCGCCGGAACTGGTGCTGCGTTGCACGCGCTCTTCCACGCCGCTCTTCACCACGCCGATGTCGGCGGCCACCGTCATCGACAGCCTGCGCCTCTACATGTCGCGCATTCTCGCGCCGCGCGCGACGCTGCACGGCGTGTTTCTCGACATTCTCGGCATGGGCGTGCTGCTCACGGGCGACTCGGGTCTCGGCAAGAGCGAGCTGGGTCTGGAGCTGATCAGCCGCGGCCATGGCCTCGTGGCCGACGACGCCGTGGACTTCGTGCGCCTCGGCCCCGATTTCGTCGAGGGCCGCTGCCCGCCGCTGCTGCAGAACCTGCTCGAAGTGCGCGGCCTCGGTCTGCTCGACATCAAGACGATCTTCGGTGAAACGGCCGTGCGCCGGAAGATGAAGCTCAAGCTCATCGTGCAGCTCGTGCGCCGCCCGGACGGCGAGTTCCAGCGTCTGCCGCTGGAGAGCCAGACCGTCGACGTGCTCGGCCTGCCCATCAGCAAGGTCACGATCCAGGTGGCCGCGGGCCGCAACCTCGCCGTGCTGGTCGAGGCCGCCGTGCGCAACACGATCCTGCAATTGCGCGGTATCGACACCCTGCGCGACTTCATGGACCGCCAGCGTCTCGCCATGCAGGACCCCGACAGCCAGTTTCCCGGCAAGCTGATCTGACGCTCGTAGCCGCGCGGCCGGCGAGGCGCGGCCGGCGAGGCGCGCGGCTTCGAAACGGGCGCCTGCGGCCCGGAGAGCCAATACAGGCGCGCGGATCGGATGCTATGATGACCCAATCGGGTTCATCGACTCTCCCATGCGTATCATCCTGATCACCGGCATTTCGGGTTCCGGCAAGTCAGTGGCGCTCAACGCGCTCGAAGACGTCGGCTACTATTGCGTCGACAATCTGCCGCCGCGCTTTCTACCGCAACTCGCCCAATATCTCAGCGACGACGGCTACGAACGCCTCGCCGTCGCTATCGATGCGCGCTCGAGTTCGTCGTTCGACGACATGCCGGAGATGATCCGCGACCTGGCTCTTCGCCACGACGTGCGCGTGCTCTTCCTCAACGCGAGTACGCAGTCGCTGATCCAGCGCTTCTCGGAAACGCGGCGCCGCCATCCACTGTCGGGCTCCGCCGCGCACGACGCGAACGTGGGCATGCTCAAGTCACTCGAAGAAGCGATCGAGCACGAGCGTGAACTCGTTTCGAACCTCGCCGAGTTCGGCCATCAGGTCGACACGAGCAACCTGAGTTCCAACGCGCTGCGCCAGTGGGTGAAGGTGTTCGTCGAAGGCGAGCGAGGCTCGCTCATGCTCACGTTCGAATCGTTCGGCTTCAAGCGCGGCGTGCCGCTCGACGCGGACCTCGTGTTCGACGTGCGCACGCTGCCGAACCCGCATTACGACGCGCGCCTGCGGCCGCTCACCGGGCTCGATCAGCCCGTGATCGACTTTCTGAATGCGCAGTCGGCCGTCCACGAAATGATCGACGATGTCTACGCGTTCGTCGCGAAGTGGCTGCCGCATTTTCGCGCCGACAACCGCAGCTATCTCACCGTTGCGATCGGCTGCACGGGCGGACAACATCGATCGGTGTATATCGCCCAGACGCTCGCCACGCGCTTTGCGGGCGAGTCGAACGTTATCGTGCGTCACCGCGACGCGCCTCTCGATGTCGGAGAGTCGTCACGGCTGATCGCCTAACCGGCTGCGCATCGCGCGGCCCTTAACCGAAAGCGTTGCGCCATGTCCTCGTCTCCTGCCGTGCTTGCCGATTTGCCGTTGTTCCCGCTGCATACGGTGCTGTTCCCCGGCGGCCTGCTGCCGCTCAAGATCTTCGAAGCGCGATACCTGGACATGGCGAGCGAGTGCCTGCGCGAGCACACGCCGTTCGGCGTGTGTCTGCTCAAAAGCGGCGCGGAAGTCGCGCAGCCCGACGAGACGACTGCCGTGCCCGAACCCGTGGGCTGCCTCGCGCTCATCGAGCAATGCGATGTCGAGACCGTCGGCATGCTGCACATCCAGGCTCACGGCACGCAGCGCTTTCATCTACTCTCGCATCGCGTGGAAGCCGACGGCCTGCTCGTGGGCATGGCCGAACTGATCCCCGAAGATATTCCGCTGGAAGGCGGTAAACAGCTCGCGCAATTCGGCGCGTGTGCGGAAGTACTCGAGCGCATCATCGCGACGATCCGCGAGCGCGACCCCGCGAGCCTGCCGTTTGCGGAGCCGTTCCGCTTCGACGATCCCTCGTGGGTATCGAACCGTCTGGCCGAGGTGCTGCCGATCGCGCTGCGCGCGCGTCAGAAGCTCATGGAGTTGAACGACGCGGGCGCACGTATCGAAATCGTCCATCACTACATGCAGCAGCATCAGTTGCTTTGAGGCGCTGATGCGGCTCTCTTGCTGACTCAGACCAGCGGTCCACGCAAACCGTCGAGCAGCTTGCGTACCGGCGCGGGCACGCCATACGCGTCGATATTGCCGAGCGACACCCACGCGGTCTGTCCATCGTTGGCTTCGAGCGGCGCGGCATCGCGCTTGAGTTCGATCACGCGCGGCTCGATGTCGAGCTTGAAATGCGTGAACGTATGCGCGAGCGGCATGAGTGCGAAGCTCGACGCCGCGCCCTCCGGCGTCACGCCGAAATCTCTCGCGCGCTCGGCGAGCGCGGGTTCGTCCGCGGCTTCGGGCAAGCTCCACAAGCCGCCCCAGATACCCGATGGCGGACGCTTCTCCAGCATGACCGCATCGCCGTCGAGCAGCACGAGCATCCATGTGCGCCGCGTGGGCACGGCCTTCTTCGGACGCGCGGCCGGCAGTTCGCGCTGACGTCCCGTCGTCTTCGCCACGCAGTCGTCCGCGAACGGGCAGCGCGCGCAGTCGGGCTTGCCGCGCCCGCACAGCGTCGCGCCAAGATCCATCAAACCCTGCGTGTACGCGCTCACGTCGGCGTCGCTCGCTTCGGCACCCGGCACGAGCGTTTCGGCGAGCGTCCACATCGCGTTCTCCACGCGCTTTTCGCCAGGAAAGCCTTCCACGCCGAACACGCGCGCGAGCACGCGCTTCACGTTGCCGTCCAGGATCGTCTCGCGCGCGCCGAACGCGAACGACGCGATCGCCGCCGCCGTCGAACGGCCGATGCCGGGCAACTCCGCGAGCGCCTCGACCGTCGACGGAAACTTGCCGCCGTGGGTATCGGCCACGACCTGCGCACAGCGGTGCAGATTGCGCGCGCGCGAGTAATAGCCGAGGCCGGCCCAGAGCGCCATCACGTCGTCGTCGGGCGCCGCGGCAAGCGCTTCGACCGTGGGAAAGCGCTCGAGAAAACGCGCGTAGTACGGAATCACGGTCGAGACCTGGGTCTGCTGCAGCATGATTTCAGAGAGCCAGATGCGGTACGGGTCGCGCGTGTTCTGCCACGGCAGGTCGTGACGGCCATGCTCGCGCTGCCAGGCGATCAGGCGCGGCGCGAAACCGGTGAGCAGTTCAGCGGGATACGCGCCAGCCGGTAGCGGCGCGGAAGTAAACGAAGTTCGGTACATGGAAATACTTGGCGCTCAGCGCTGGCAGCGCGGACAGAAATAAGTGGAACGCTGGCCCTGCACGATCTGCTTGATCGGCGTGCCGCACACGCGGCAGGGTTGGCCCGCGCGGTCATAAACGAAGTATTCGAGCTGGAAATAGCCGCTTTGGCCGTTGCTGCCGACGAAGTCGCGCAGCGTGCTGCCGCCCTTCTCGATGGCCGAGGCGAGCACGGCGCGCACGGCGTCCGCGAGCAGTTCGTAGCGCGCAAGCGAAACGCGGCCCGCCGGGGTCGTCGGCCGGATGCCGGCGCGGAACAAGCTTTCCGACGCGTAGATATTGCCAACGCCCACCACGATATCGCCCGCGAGCAGCGCCTGCTTGACGGCGACCTTGCGGCCGCGGGTCTCTCGAAACAGCAGCGCGCCGTCGAAGGCCGGCGTGAACGGCTCGATGCCGAGGGCCGCCAGCAGCGGATGGCCGAGCACGTCGCCGGCCTCGCGCGGGTGCCAGAGCACGGCGCCGAAACGGCGCGGGTCGCGAAAGCGCAGCGTGAAGTCGTCGAAGAACCAGTCGACGTGATCATGCTTTTCCGCGGCCGGCGGCTTCGGCAGATTGCGCAGCACGCGCAGCGTGCCGGTCATGCCGAGATGCACGATGAACCAGCCCTCGTCGACCTCGAACAGCAAATATTTGCCGCGCCGCCCGACCGAACGTATCGTGCGGCCGCGCAGCGTACGGGCGAGCGTAGCCGGCACGGGCCAGCGCAATGCGGGGTTGCGCACCTCCACACGCTCGACGCGGCGGCCGGCGACCCACGGTTCGATCCCCCTTCGGGTAACCTCAACTTCTGGCAACTCTGGCATATCTGACGGCCTGATTCGGATGCTGGTCCGGGTTGGTCTGCAACTTGCGTAAACGTGTGTGCGCGTTGTGCGCGTATTGTAGCCAGCGCGTTACAATCGACCGAAACATTCGACGGAATTCCATGGAACTGTCTTTCGTTAAGCTGTTCGCGAAGCGTCCCGCGACGCCCCGCGTGCCTGCAGCCTTCGCGCGTCGCCTCGTTGGCGCCGCGGTTCTCGCCGCCTGGGCATTGACCACGTCGAGCGCGTATGCGCAGGATCCGTCCCCCGACACGGACGACACTTCCGTCACCATGCCGGACGCTTTCGGTCCCGCCTCGCCCGACGAGAAGAAGGCTCTGCCGGGCGTTCCGCTGTCGAGCCAGATCGTCTTCCAGGTGCTCGCCGCGGAGATCGCGCTGCAGCGCGACCAGCCAGCACCGGCCTTTCAAACGTATCTCGCGCTCGCGCGCGACACGCACGACCCGCGCATGGCGCAACGCGCGACCGAAATCGCGCTCTCGGCGCAAAGCCCGTCCGACGCCCTGACTGCGGTCCAGCTCTGGCAGCAGTACGCACCCGATTCCGAGCGCGCCGCGCAACTCGACGCGTCGCTGCTCGTGCTCGCCGGCAAGCCCGACGACGCCCAGCCGCTGCTCGCGCGCGAACTGGCGAAGGTACCGGCCGACAGCCGCGGTCAGGCCATCCTCTCGCTGCAGCTTCTGCTTTCGCGCGGCCCCAATCGCGTGGGCGGACTGAATGTGCTCAAAGCGCTGCTCAAGGACGACATGAACCGTCCCGAGGCGCAGCTCGCGATCGGCCGCCAGCAGCTGCTCGCCGACGACGCGCCCGGCGCGCGCAAGTCGTTCGAGCAGGCGCTCGCGCTCAAGCCCGACTACCTTCCCGCCGCGCTGATGCTCGCGCAGATGGGCCCGGAGGAGCGCGCCGAAGGCATTGCATCGATCGAAAAGTACGTCCAGCAGAACCCCAAGTCGCGCGAAGGCCGGCTTGCGCTCGCACAGACCTATCTCGCTGCCGACCGCCTCGACGACGCGCAGAAGCAGTTCGAGACCTTGCACAAGGACAACGCGACCGACCTGATGCCGCTCATGGCGCTCGCGCTCATCAGCGTGCAGCAGAAGAAGCTCGACGCGGCGCAGAAGTATCTGACGCAATACGCGCAGATTGCCGAGAAGAATCCGGCCGCCGACCCCGGTCAGGCCTATATCTACCTCGCGCAACTGTCGGTCGAGCAGAAGGACGACGCCGGTGCGCAGAAGTGGCTCGACAAGATCCAGCCCAGCAGCCAGCAGTACGTGCCGGCCCAGATCACGCGCGCGCAGATCCTCGACAAGGAAGGCAAGACCGACGACGCGCGCCGCCAGCTCGCGAGCATCCAGGCCGACGATCCGCGCGACCAGGCGCTGATCGCGCGCACCGACGCCGCGATCCTGTTCGACGCGAAGCGTTACCCGGAAGCCGAGGCACGCCTTGCGAAGGCGACCACCGACTTCCCGGACGACCCGGATCTCACCTATGACTACGCAATGGCAGCGGAGAAAACCGGCCATTACGACGTCATGGAAGCGCAGTTGCGCAAGCTGATCAAGACGCAGCCCGATAATCCGCAGGCCTACAACGCGCTCGGATACTCGCTCGCGGACCGCAACCAGCGCCTGCAGGAAGCCGACAAACTGGTCGAAAAAGCCTCGTCACTCGCACCGGACGACGCGTTCATCATGGACAGCGTGGGCTGGGTGAAGTACCGCATGGGCGACAATGCCGACGCGATCAAGCTCTTGCGCAAGGCCTACAGCCTCCAGCCGAACGCGGAAATTGGCGCGCACCTCGGCGAAGTGCTCTGGAAAAACGGCGACCAGGACGGCGCACGCGCTGCCTGGCGCGAGGCCCGCAAGCTCGAACCCGACAACGACACGCTCCTGAAGACGCTCAAGCGCCTCCAGGTCAACGATCTCTGATGGCAGATTTTTTCACTTCGGTTTCCCCCAAGGCCCTCCCCGTTGCGCGCGCCGCCCGCCTTGTACGGCGCGCGTCGCTTGGCGCAGCGGCGGCCGCGCTCCTCGTGCTCGCGGGCTGTGCGACGCAACAGCCGCCGCGCCAGCCTTCCACCTCGAACGCCACGACCTCGCTCAGTACGCAGACGAACCGCGCCTATCATGGCCGCTTCGCCGTGCAGTACGTCGACCAGAATGGCCAGCAGCGCAATGCGTACGGCAACTTCGACTGGCACGAGACCGATTCGACGGTGACGCTGCAACTGCTCAATCCGCTCGGCCAGACGCTCGCGCTCGTCACCTCCGCACCGTCGCAAGCCACGCTGGAACTGCCCAACCGCCAGCCGCTCACGGCCGACAACGTGAGTACGCTCATGCAGCAGGCGCTCGGCTTCGCACTGCCCGTGGAAGGGCTGCGCTACTGGCTGCAGCCATCGGTTGCGCCCACCTCGCACGCGCGCACCACGCCCGACGCGCAGAATCCGCAGCGGCTTTCGCAGATCGAGCAGGACGGCTGGACCATCGATTACGTCGCCTACGCGGACGCGCCGGCCAATGGCGTGAAGCGCGTCAATCTCACGCGCGATGTCCCGCCGCTTCAGATCAAGCTCGTGCTCGACCAGTAAGCGGGCCGGTTGCGGTCCCACATCAGCAATATCTGGCCGGCACGCGCCGGCCAGAAGCCAGGCATCATCCCAAGAGCATCATGATCGAAACCCAGGCCTCGCTGCGCGACTGCCCCGCGCCCGCGAAACTCAATCTCTTCCTGCACATCACGGGCCGCCGTCCCAATGGCTATCACGATCTGCAGACCGTGTTCCAGTTGCTCGACTGGGGCGACACGCTGCATTTCACGCGCCGCCACGATGGCCGCATCACGCGCACCGTAGAGGTGGAAGGCGTACCTGCCGAGCACGACCTCACCGTGCGCGCCGCGACGCTGCTCAAGGAACACACGGGCACGAGCGAGGGTGTCGAGATCGATATCGAAAAGCGTCTACCGATGGGCGCGGGTCTCGGCGGCGGCAGTTCCGACGCCGCCACGACGCTGCTCGCGCTCAACCGCCTCTGGAAGCTCAACCTGCAGCGCGAGGAATTGCAGGCGCTCGCACTCAAGCTGGGCGCGGACGTGCCCTTCTTCGTGTTCGGAAAAAATGCGTTCGCGGAGGGTGTTGGCGAAGCTCTCGAGGCTGTACAATTGCCCCCGCGTCATTTTTTGGTCGTGACGCCGCGGGTTCATGTTCCTACTGCCGAGATTTTTTCGGAAAAGTCATTGACAAGGGACACAAAGACCTGCACAATAGCAGTCTTTCTTGCACAGCAAGCAACGCAGCAGGGATGGCCAGACAGCTTCGGTCATAACGATATGCAAGCGGTTGTCGCAGGAAAATACGCGGAAGTAGCGCAGGTGCTTCGATGGTTTGAAAGTGTTTCGAACAGCATCGCACCAGCGCGGATGACCGGATCGGGTGCCAGCGTTTTTGCAGCATTCGCCAGTCGGTCCGAAGCAGAATCGGCACGCGCCAGACTGCTTGCGGAACAACCGGACTGGAGAAGCGCGGTAGCCTCGAGTCTGAACAAGCATCCACTCTTCGCTTTCGCGGCATAGTTTTGCGTGGCTGATCGTCCTACCGGTCAGTCAGGCTCAAAGTTGAGTGTAGGGGAGTCGCCAAGTTGGTTAAGGCACCGGATTTTGATTCCGGCATGCGAGGGTTCGAGTCCTTCCTCCCCTGCCAAAAATTCCAGGCAGTTCGCTCTGTGGGTTACCCAGGGCAGTTCGCCTAAGTAGTTCCTCTCGCCCCCTCAAAGTCCGCAGCAGGTGCATGATGAGCAGCCATGACGGCCTGATGGTTTTTACTGGCAACGCAAATCCCGCGCTTGCCCAGGAAGTCGTCAAGATCCTCGGTATTCCCCTCGGTAAGGCTATGGTTAGCCGCTTTTCCGACGGTGAAATCCAGGTCGAAATCCAGGAAAACGTGCGCGGCAAGGACGTCTTCGTCCTTCAGTCGACTTGCGCGCCGACCAACGACAACCTGATGGAACTGATGATCATGGTCGATGCGCTCAAGCGCGCATCCGCAGGCCGGATCACCGCAGCTATCCCCTACTTCGGCTATGCCCGTCAAGACCGCCGCCCCCGTTCGGCGCGCGTCGCCATCTCGGCGAAGGTCGTGGCGAACATGCTGGAAATCGCCGGTGTCGAGCGGATCATCACGATGGATCTGCACGCCGACCAGATTCAGGGCTTCTTCGATATTCCCGTCGACAACATCTACGCAACGCCCGTGCTGCTCGGCGATCTGCGCAAGCAGAATCACGAGAACCTGCTGGTCGTTTCGCCGGACGTCGGCGGCGTGGTGCGCGCCCGTGCGCTCGCCAAGCAGCTGAACTGCGATCTCGCCATCATCGACAAGCGTCGTCCGAAGGCGAACGTCGCCGAAGTGATGAACATCATCGGTGAAGTCGAAGGCCGCACCTGCGTGATCATGGACGACATGGTCGACACCGCCGGCACGCTCTGCAAGGCAGCGCAAGTGCTGAAGGAACGCGGCGCGAAGAAGGTGTTCGCTTACGCCACGCACCCGGTTCTCTCGGGTGGCGCAGGCGAGCGTATCGCCGCTTCGGCTCTGGACGAACTCGTCGTGACCGACACGATTCCGCTGGGCGCCGAAGCGCGTTCGTGCGCGAAGATCCGCTCGCTCACGAGCGCAGGCCTTCTCGCCGAAACGTTCTCGCGTATCCGTCGCGGCGACTCGGTCATGTCGCTGTTCGCGGAAAGCTAACAAGAATTGACGCGCAAGGCGCGGTGTTCGCAAGGACGCCGCGCTTTTGCACGTAATCGGCGCGAACGGACGATGGTTCGCGCTGCATCGCTGGGGGCCCCGAAGGCAGGCATAGTGCTGAAAAGGCCCCGTTTTACTGCCTGGTCGCGGGCAGTGCATTGGAGAATCAAATGAAAGTCATCGCTTTCGAGCGTAACCTGCAAGGTACGGGTGCGAGCCGCCGCCTGCGCATTGCTGGCAAGACCCCTGGCATCGTTTACGGTGTCGGCGCCGAGCCGCAACTGATCGAAGTCGATCACAACGCGCTGTGGCACGCCCTCAAGAAGGAAGCCTTCCACTCGTCGATCCTCGACCTCGAAGTGGCCGGCAAGTCGCAGCAAGTGCTGCTGCGCGACGTGCAATACCACCCGTTCCGTCAGCTCGTGCTGCACGTGGACTTCCAGCGCGTGGATCCGAACAAGAAGATCCACACGAAGGTGCCGCTGCACTTCATGAACCAGGAAACCAACCCGGCTGTGAAGACGGGTGGCGCGATCATCTCGCACGTTCTGGCTGAAATCGAAGTCCAGTGCCTGCCGGGTCAACTGCCGGAATTCCTCGAAGTCGACCTCGCGAAGATCGAAGCCGGTCAATCGCTGCATGCCAAGGACATCACCCTGCCCGCAGGCGTGACGCTGGTTCAGCACGTTGAAACGGAAAACCCGGTCATCGTGTCGGCACCCGTGCCGGCTGGCGCCCAGGCGGCAGCTGAAGGCGAAGAAGCACCGGCTGCAGAGTAATCGCAGCGGCTTCAAAGAGCCGATCCTCTCGATCCGTTTCCCTGAAACGGACGACGTGACCCGCCGCGGTTCGCCCCGGCGGGTTTTTTTTCGCACTTTTTCGTACACTTGCGGGTCAGTTCATCGATTTACGCAGGCGGAACACCACAATGATCAGGTTGATCGTCGGGCTCGGCAATCCGGGCGCCGAATACACGGCGACGCGCCACAACGCGGGCTTCTGGCTCGTGGACCAGCTCGCGCGCGAAGCCGGCACGACGCTGCGCGACGAGCGGCGCTTCCATGGCCACTATGCGAAGGCGCGCCTCTACGGCGAGGAAGTGCATCTGCTCGAACCGCAGACCTATATGAACCGCTCGGGGCAATCGGTCGTCGCCCTCGCGGCGTTCTTCAAGATCCTGCCCGACCAGATCCTCGTCGCGCACGACGAGCTCGATCTGCCGCCCGGCGCCGTCAAGCTCAAGCTCGGCGGCGGCAGCGGCGGCCACAACGGCCTGAAGGACATCTCCGCGCATCTGTCGACGCAGCAGTACTGGCGTTTGCGCATCGGCATCGGCCATCCACGCGACCTGATTCCCGAAGGCGCGCGCGCCGGTGCGAAGCCCGACGTCGCGAACTTCGTGCTCAAGCCGCCGCGCCGCGAGGAGCAGGAAGTGATCGACGCCTCGATCGAACGCGCGCTCGCCGTGATGCCGACGTTCGTGAAGGGCGAGGCCGAACGCGCGGTGATGCAGCTGCATCGCAACGGTTGA
Organism: Paraburkholderia sp. EG287B; assembly: GCF_040965595.1. Classification (NCBI taxonomy): domain Bacteria; kingdom Pseudomonadati; phylum Pseudomonadota; class Betaproteobacteria; order Burkholderiales; family Burkholderiaceae; genus Paraburkholderia; species Paraburkholderia sp. EG287B. The sequence goes on along the minus strand of NZ_JBFRCG010000034.1, from coordinate 23,427 downwards.
AACAAGGAGAGCGTCTTGAGTCGTTACTGGAGTGACATCGTCAACCGGCTCGTGCCCTACGTGCCGGGCGAACAGCCCGCGCTCGCGAAGCCGGTCAAGCTCAACACCAACGAGAATCCGTATGCGCCCTCCCCGCGCGTGCTCGAGGCGATCCGCCACGAGCTGGGCGAGACGGGCGAATCGCTGCGCCGCTATCCCGACCCCGTCGCGAAGCGTCTGCGCGCCGCCGTGGCCGCGCATCACAGCATTCGCGCGGAGCAGGTGTTCGTCGGCAACGGCTCGGACGAGGTGCTCGCTCACGCATTCCAGGCGCTGCTCAAGCACGACCAGCCGATCCTCTTTCCCGACATCACCTATAGCTTCTACCCGACCTACGCGCGGCTTTACGAGGTCGAGTACCGCACCGTGCCGCTCACGGAGCAGTTCACGATTCGTATCGATGACTACCGCCAGCCCAATGGCGGCGTGATCTTCCCGAATCCGAATGCGCCCACGGGTCACGCGCTGCCGCTCGCGGAAATCGAGCGGCTCGTCGCGGCGAACACGGAATCCGTGGTGGTGATCGACGAAGCGTATGTGGATTTCGGCGCCGAATCGGCGATCGCGCTGATCGACCGCTACCCGAACCTGCTGGTCGTGCACACGACTTCGAAATCGCGCTCGCTCGCGGGCATGCGCGTGGGCTTCGCGTTCGGTCACCCCGATCTCATCGACGCGCTCAACCGCGTGAAGGACAGCTTCAACTCGTACCCGCTCGACCGCCTGGCGCAAGCCGCGGCGACCGCCGCTTACGAAGACGGCGAGTGGCTCAAGACGACGAGCGCGCGCGTGATCGCCAGCCGCGAGCGCCTGACGGCCGCGCTCACGGCGCTCGGCTTCGAAGTGGTGCCCTCGGCGGCGAATTTCGTGTTCACGAAGCATCCTGCGCACGACGCGGCGGCAATTGCGGCCAAGCTGCGCGAAAAAGAGATCTTCGTGCGCCATTTCAACGCGCCGCGCGTGAACCAGCATCTGCGCATCTCGATCGGTACCGATGCCGAGTGCGACACGCTCGTCGATGCGTTGAAGGCCATCGTCGCGTAAGAAGGCGGCGAGATGAAATAAAAAACGCGCCAGTTGGCGCGTTTTTTATTGCCGGAGGATTGCACGATTCAGGCGTTGTTCTTCGCCGCGGTCAGCGCGTGGTACTTCTGCATCAATTGCTCGGGCGACTCGACGTGCTCCGGATTTTTGGGAATGCACTCCACCGGACACACCTGGATGCATTGCGGCTCATCGAAATGGCCGACGCACTCGGTGCATTTCTTCGGGTCGATCACGTAGATTTCCGGGCCCATCGAGATCGCGTCGTTCGGGCACTCGGGCTCGCACACGTCGCAATTGATGCACTCGTCGGTAATCATCAGGGCCATGCTGGTCTCACTTCCTGCCGGCACGAGGGCCGGCTCACACGTTGCTTAGCCCTATAGTTTACGCTGCTTTCGCCGCGCGTTCACGCCTTCTAAACCGGGCCGCCCATCGAGGCCACCTTGTCCTGCAAGCGCTTTTCCACGGACGGAAACACGAATTTGCTCACATCGCCGCCCAACTGGGCGATTTCGCGCACAATCGTGCCCGAAATGAACTGATACTGGTCCGAAGGCGTCATGAACATCGTCTCGACGTCAGGCAGCAGGTAGCGGTTCATGCCCGCCATCTGAAATTCGTACTCGAAGTCCGACACCGCGCGCAGCCCGCGCACGATCACGCGTGCGTTGTTGGTGCGCACGAAGTCCTTCAGCAGCCCCTTGAAGCTCATGACCTGCACGTTCGGATAGTGGCCGAGCACCTCGTGGGCAATCTCGAGCCGCTCGTCGAGCGAGAAGAAAGGCTTCTTGTTGCGGCTGTCCGCAACGCCGACTACCAGCGTGTCGAAAATGCTCGACGCGCGCCGCACGAGATCTTCGTGGCCGCGCGTGAGCGGGTCGAAGGTACCGGGGTACACGGCGACTACCATGAGGCTTCTCCTCTCAACAGAAATGGGGCGCAATGCGGTGCCGTGGCGACGCATGCACACGTGCGTGCGTGACGGCCAGGCCGCCCGCCGCTTCTTATCGAACGCGCATTATTCCTCATTTTCGCGCTGCAGCAAATGATAGTGAACCGCACCCGCCCGGCCCTCGCGCACGACGCTCCAGCCCGTCAACGCGGGCCGCGCAGCCGGCTCGATGCGCTCGCCCGATTCGACGTAAAGCCAGCCGTCCGGAGCGACGAGCGGCGCAGCCAGCTCGAGCGAGCGCTCGAGCAGCGCGGTGTCGCCGAACGGCGGATCGAGGAACACCACATCGAACGAGCCTGGCGCCAGATTAGCCGCGAGGCGCAATGCATCGGCTTCCGCGATTTCGATCGTGCGCGCACCAAGGCGCGCCTGGTTCGAGCGCAGTTGCGCGGCGGCGCGCGCGCTGCGCTCCACCATCACGACGCGTGCGGCGCCGCGCGAGGCCGCCTCGAAGCCGAGGCCGCCGCTGCCTGCGAACAGGTCGAGGCAACGCAGGCCGTCGAGACGCTGGCCGAGCCAGTTGAAGAGCGTTTCGCGCACGCGGTCGGGCGTCGGGCGCAGACCATCGAGGTCGAGCACCGGCAGCGGCGTGCGCTTCCAGTCGCCGCCGATGATGCGGATCGTGTGCGCGCCACCGCCGCCACGTGCGCGGGGATCGGGCTGATGGGTGCGGCCGCCTTGGCCACGTGAAGGTGAGGAACGGCTCATGCGTTGGGTCGTACTTCTGCGTGCATTTGACCGCCGGCAGTCAACTTGCCGGCGGAACTCGACTGTGGGGTTCGACGCGTTCGCATCGCGCCCTCCAATGCGCGCACGTTACCACAGGGGCGCGCAGGTGCCGCGTGCGCGCCGCAACGCTCCCACGGCAATGCCGCAGCGACTCCGGCTAACGCGCCTGATAAAATGCCATGTTTTCCGCGCGTTACCTCTTCCCATGCCGTCGCTGACCGCCCCTCGGTCCGACCCGCAGCGCGCCTGACCCACCCCAGACCATGTTCAGTTTCTTCAAACGATTCCGCGGCTCGAAGGACGCCGAGAACGCGCCGGCCGAGAACGCGCAGGACGAAGCCACCCTCGAGGCGCCGGACGAGGCCGTTGATGAGCCCACCAGCACGGTGCGCGAAATGCCGCCTGCGCCGTCCGCTCGACCGGCCGTGACCGCTCCGATCACGCCGCAGCAAGCCGACAACGACGACGAACCGGAAGCCGTCGAAATCGTCCCGCCACCCGCGCTCGAGCCCGAAGCCAGGCAATCGTGGCTCAAGCGCCTGAGGTCGGGGCTCTCGAAAACCGGCTCGAACATCCAGAGCATCTTCGTCAACGCGAAGATCGACGACGATCTCTACGAAGAGCTCGAAACCGCGCTGCTGATGTCGGATGCGGGCGTCGACGCGACCGAATATCTGCTCGAAACGCTGCGCCAGAAGGTGCGCGCCGAGCGCCTGACCGACGCGCAGCAGGTCAAGAACGCCCTGCGCGAGCTGCTCATCGGCCTGCTCAAGCCGCTCGAAAAGTCGCTCATGCTCGGCCGCGCCCAGCCGCTCGTCATGATGATCGCGGGCGTGAACGGCGCGGGCAAGACCACGAGCATCGGCAAGCTCGCCAAGCATCTGCAAAGCTTCGACCAGAGCGTGCTGCTCGCCGCCGGCGACACGTTCCGCGCCGCCGCGCGCGAACAACTCGCCATCTGGGGCCAGCGCAACAACGTGACGGTCGTGCAGCAGGAAAGCGGCGACCCGGCGGCGGTGATCTTCGACGCCGTGAGCGCCGCGCGCGCACGCCGCATCGACGTGGTGATGGCCGACACCGCGGGCCGCCTGCCCACGCAATTGCACCTGATGGACGAGCTGAAGAAGGTCAAGCGCGTGATCGGCAAGGCGTTCGACGGCGCGCCGCACGAGGTGCTGCTCGTGATCGACGCGAACACGGGCCAGAACGCGCTCGCCCAGGTCAAGGCCTTCGACGACGCGCTCGGCCTCACCGGACTGATCGTCACGAAGCTCGACGGCACCGCCAAGGGCGGCATTCTCGCCGCGATCGCGCGGCAGCGGCCGATTCCCGTGTATTTCATCGGCGTGGGCGAAAAGGTCGAAGACCTGCAGCCGTTCGTGGCCGAAGAATTCGCCGACGCGCTGCTTGGCAGCTGAAAGCGCGCCTTACCCGAATTTAGATGCACGAAGGGCGTCGTTCTCGCAAACGACGCCCTTTTTCATTGGTGTGGCCGGCGTTAGCCGGTCAAACACTCACTCCGTATCCGGCTGCACGCCCGGCGCGGCGCGCGCGAACGCGTCGAGCGTGAGCGCGTAGTCGTTGATGCGCTGAATGGTCGGGTAACGCGTCGTGTCGATCTTGAAGCGGTTCGCGTTGTAGACCTGCGGCACGATGCAAAGATCGGCGACGGTCGGCGTGTCGCCGAAAGCAAGCTTGCCGGTGCGCGGATCGCTGGCGAGCCGCTGTTCGAGCGTCGCGAAACCCGCCTCGATCCAGTGGCGGTACCACGCGTCTTTCGTCGCGTCGTCCGCGCCCACGGTGTGCTTCAGGTACTTGAGCACGCGCAGGTTGTCCACTGGATGGATCTCGCACGCCACCTGCAGCGCGAGCGAGCGCACGTGAGCGCGATCGATGGGCGACTTCGGCAGCAGCGGCGGCTCGGGATGCGTCTCTTCGAGATACTCGATGATCGCGAGCGACTGCTGGAGCGTGTGCCCTTGGTCATCGACGAACGACGGCACGATCGCGTCGGGATTCACCTGGCGGTAGGCGGGCTTGAGCTGCTCGCCGCCGTCGCGCACGAGGTGAACCGGCACGTACTCGTACGACAGGTTCTTAAGATTCAGCGCAATGCGCACCCGATACGACGCCGAACTGCGGAAATAGCTGTAAAGCTTCATGCTCCTCTCTTGCTCCTCTTATCCTGATGCGGGCCGCGCCCCTCAGACGACCCGCACGGCGAATTCGCCGATTCCTGCCACACCGCCCGTCATCAGGTCGCCCTTGACCACGGCGCCCACGCCTTCGGGCGTGCCCGTGTAGATCAGGTCGCCGGCCTTGAGCTCGAACAGCGTCGAAAGGAACGCGATCGTGTCGGCAACCGGCCAGATCATCTGCGAGATATCGGAGCGCTGCTTGTCCTCGCCGTTGACCGCGAGCCAGATTTCGCCCTTCTCGAGCTGGCCGATCTTCGACACCGGATGGATCGGGCCGATCGGCGCCGAATGGTCGAAGCCCTTGGCCGTATCCCACGGACGACCGAGCTTCTTCGCCTCGCCCTGCAAGTCGCGGCGCGTCATGTCGAGGCCCAGCGCGTAGCCATACACGTGGTCGAGCGCGCTCGCGACCGGAATGTCCTTGCCGCCCTTGCCGATGGCCGCGACGAGTTCCATCTCGAAGTGCACGTTCTGCGATTGCGCGGGATACGGAAATTCGGCGGTCGAGCCGGGCGCAACGTAGAGCACGGCGTCGGCTGGCTTGGAGAAGAAGAACGGCGGTTCGCGGTTCGGATCGTGGCCCATCTCGCGCGCATGCGCTTCGTAGTTGCGGCCAACGCAGTAGATGCGCCGCACCGGGAAACGCGTGTCGCTGCCGGCCACCGGCACCGAGGCGAGCGCCGCCGGTTCGAATACGTACGTCATGGAGTTCTCCGTCTTTGTGATGGGGCGTGCACGAAGCACGCGGGCCTGTCGATCGCGCGGCTTGCGCCGCCGGAACAATCGCGAGTGTAACGCGCGGCGGTGGGCGTGCGCGGCGGCGCCTTCACGCGGCCGGCAAGGCGTGGCCGGCGAGGCGCGGCCGGCCGGCGATGCGTGCCCGGCGAGGCACCGCGTGCTCGTGCGATACTTCCCGCATCCCCATTTCAATACGACGGCGGCCCGCCGCACGCCGTCGAACGAACCGCGCCCGCCCATGACCACCGCCGACTCCACCGACATCTTCCCGTGCGCCCGCTTCATCAAGGAGATCGGCCGCGGACCGCACGGCGCCCGCTCGCTCTCGTCCGAAGACACGCACGCCCTTTACGCCGCCATGCTCGACGGCCGCGTGCCCGAGCTGGAGCTAGGCGCGGTGCTGCTCGCCTACCGCCTCAAGGGCGAAACCGCGGATGAACTGGCCGCCATGCTCACCGCTGCGCACGCCTCGTTCGCGCCGCTCGCGGTGCCGCGAGGCGACTTTCGGCCTGTGTCGATCCCAAGCTACAACGGCGCGCGCAAGCAGCCGAATCTCGTGCCGCTGCTCGCGCTGCTGCTCGCGCGCGAAGGCGTGCCGACGCTCGTGCACGGCGTTGTCACCGATCCGGGCCGCGTCACGAGCGCGGAAATCTTCGCGGCGCTGAATCGACCCGAGGCACGCGATCACGCCGAAATCGAAGCGCAACTGGCGTCGGGCTGCGTGGCGTTTTCGTCGATCGAAACGCTCGCGCCCAAACTCGCGCGCCTGCTCTCGATGCGCCGGCGCATGGGCGTGCGCAACTCCACGCATACGCTCGTGAAGCTGCTGCAGCCGTTCGCCGAGCCCGGCCTGCGTCTCGTGAACTACACGCACCCGCCGTACCGCGAAAGCCTGAGCGCCCTCTTCGCGGCACATCCGGAAGCGGCAGTGGGCGGCGCGTTGCTCGCGCGCGGCACCGAGGGCGAAGCCGTCGCCGATACCCGCCGCCAGGTGCAGGTCGACTGGCTGCACGACGGCATCTGCGAAACGCTGGTCGAACCGGAGCGATCGTCGCCCGGCGCGCCCGAAATCGATCTCCCCGAAGGCCGCGATGCACCGACTACAGCCGCCTGGATCGATGCCGTGCAGCGCGGCGAAGCGCCGGTGCCGGATGCGATCACGCGCCAGATCGAGACGATCAAACGCATCGCGAAGCGCTGACGATCGAACCCGAAACACGTCGCCCAAACCGCTGAAAGCCATGCAGGGCGGGCGACCCGCGCGCTGCGCCACAAGCGCATCGTCACGCTTCGTCGGCCATCTCCACGCATCTTCACGCGGTCAATCTGCAAATTCGCTGTTGACACACGCATCCGCCCTGATTTACATTGAACGAATGCGTTCCTACCCGAACACCCTCCGAATTACCCTCGGCCGACTATCGGCCCTATCGCTACGCCTGGCCTAAAGCTGGTGTAGCGCCGCAACGACCTCCTCCTCCGGTCACCGCGGTCCTCCCAAAGCAGTTCTCGCAGTACCCCAAATCCGCTGTATCTCTACAACTTGTCGTCTGCATTCGTCCGCTTACCGTTCGGACGAGTCGCGAGGTCAAAATGCACGTTGCATGGGCATCGTTCACGTCCGCTTTCGCCGCGCCGGTTACCGCCGTCACCGTGGCCGTCTTCTTCGCGTCCGAGGTTGCCGCCCGTACGCGTGAAGTTTCGCCCATCGTGCTCCGTCGCCAGCCCGCCAACCGCCCGCTGCCGACCGCCATCGCAAACGACACCATGAAGAACGAGGCTCGTCATGTTGCGTAATCCCGCCGAGAAGTACCGCCCCTTCCCCGCCATCCGTTTGAACGGCCGCAAATGGCCGACGCGCACCGTCGAGCGCGCGCCGATCTGGATGAGCACCGACCTGCGCGATGGCAACCAGTCGTTGATCGAGCCGATGAGCATCGAGCAGAAGACCGAATTCTTCGAAATGCTCGTCGCGATCGGCTTCAAGGAAATCGAAGTCGGCTTTCCGTCCGCTTCGCAGACCGACTTCGATTTCGTGCGCAAGCTGATCGACGAAAAGCGCATTCCCGACGACGTGACGATCGAAGTGCTCGTGCAGTCGCGCGAAGAATTGATCGCGCGCACGTTCGAAGCGCTCGAAGGCGTGCCGCGCGCCATCGTCCACCTCTACAACGCGATCTGCCCGTCGTTCCGCAAGATCGTGTTCGGCCAGTCGAGGGAGGAAGTAAAAGCGCTCGCAGTCGAAGGCACGCGCATTATCCGCGAACATGCCGATAAAAACCCGCAAACGCACTGGACTTACCAGTATTCGCCCGAAACCTTCAGCATGACCGAGCTGACTTTCGCGCGCGAAGTCTGCGACGCGGTGGCCCAGACGTGGCGCCCGACGCGCGACCACAAGATGATCGTGAATCTTCCGGCGACCGTCGAAGCGGCGATGCCCAACGTCTACGCCGACCAGATCGAGTGGATGACCCGCAATCTCGCGTACCGCGACAGCATCGTGCTGTCGGTGCATCCGCACAACGACCGCGGCACGGCGGTGGCCGCCGCCGAAATGGCGCTGCTCGCGGGCGCGGACCGGATCGAAGGCTGCCTCTTCGGCAACGGCGAGCGCACCGGCAACGTCGATCTCGTCACGCTCGCGATGAACCTCTACACCCAGGGCATCGACCCGGGCCTCGACTTCTCCGACATCGACGCCGTGCGCCGCGTGGTCGAGCGCTGCAACCAGTTGCCCGTGCATCCGCGCCATCCGTACGCGGGCGACCTCGTGTTCACCGCGTTTTCGGGCTCCCACCAGGACGCGATCCGCAAGGGCTTCGCGCAGCAGCAGCCCGACGCCGTCTGGGAAGTGCCCTATCTCCCGATCGATCCCGCCGATCTTGGCCGCAGCTATGACGCGGTGATCCGCGTGAACAGCCAGTCGGGCAAGGGTGGTGCGACCTATCTGCTCGAGCGCGGCATGGGCTTCACGCCGCCGCGCCGCGTGCAGATCGAGTTCAGCCACGCCGTGCAGACCGTCGCCGATACGTCGGGTGAAGAGATCACGGGCGACGCGGTCTGCGCACTCTTCGCGCGTGAGTACTTCGAAACGCGCGGGCCGGCTGTCAACGCCGGTTCGGGTCGTGTGCGCTGGGAAGGCCGTGAAGTGGCCATGCCGGCTGCCGCGAGCATCGACGAGGCGCATGCGCAAGCCGTCGCCGCCGCCATCGCGGCAATGGCCAGTGAGCACATTGAAATCACGTCGTTCGAGACCGAGCGCACGTCGCAGGGCGGCACAGCAGTGTTCGTCGGCGCACGCGTAGGCGGCCAGCCGCTGCGCCACGGTGTTGGCGTGGGCGAAGACGCGGTCCACGCGTGCGTCGCGGCAGTCGTCAGCGCGGTGAATCGCGCAGTCTGGCCGCAAGTGGATCGGCGCGCAGCGGCCTGACACCTTCCGCGCGCGGTGCGCGAAGCAGTTTGAGTTTGAGCAGGGAAATCGGCGGCATTGTTGAGCGCCGGCGGCAAAACGGGCCGCCGGCGTGCGCCTGAAGCGCCTACGCGGCCTTTCAGCGAGTGGACTTACCGGTCGTCACTCGATCGCGCAACGCGTCGCCTGCCATGCGAGCAGACGCCAGTGGCCCCCTTCCTGCGTCTGGATCGCCGTATAGGCAATCGGAAAGAGCAGCGCACCGTTGTTCGCTTCCATCTCGATGAGCACGCGGCCGGAGACCACGCAGGCCTCGTTGCCCGCGTGCAGCACGTCCTGCGACTGGATCTCGATCTGGCGGTAGCGGCGGCGGCCCGCCGTGATCGCCTCGATGAACTGCTGCTTGGTCTCGCGTTTGCCGTTGGTGTGCACGAAGGTCGCGTGATCGGACAGCAACTGGTCCAGCGACGTGCCGTCGCCGTCGACCATCGCGCGAAAACGCTCGCGCTCAAGTCCGCGAATCGCATCGATTAGTTTTGCCGCCATCGCTCGAGCCCCTTGCGCGTCGGTCCGCGCCTGAGCGCAGATCTACGCCGAAGATTTTCTGCATACGTCTGGCTGAAATTTATACCAGGTTTTGGCGCAAGGATACTTGCGATCAAAGACATCGCCTCCATGTATGGGGCATACGCCACGCGCCCGGTGAAAACCGCGCGTGGCGACAGCGACATCCCGGCGGCCGCGCCCGGATGTCGCAGCGCAGCACTTTCGTCTTTGTCCGATGTCTATTTGTCAGATTCCGTGGCAAGGTCCAGGCGCTCCGCGGTCCTTCGAGCGTCGCTGATTCCACCCTTTATTTCCTGCGCCCTCGCGCTGGACTACTGCCCTGTTCTAGAGTGTTCCTTCGGCCTGCCCCCTGTGCGGGCCTGCGCCGGGCGCCAGGCCCCGCCCTGCTTGACGGCCGGCGTTTAGTGTAATCTATCGATACAACCATTTCGATAGGGATCAAGGAACCTTGAAGCCCCTACAGACTCCAAGTATTAGCACTCGGGGATTCAGAGTGCTAACATCCACCGTGGAGTCGGTGTCTGACTTTTGCAAGATTCCTGAGGAGTTCGCTACGTGAGCAACGCAATGACCATGACCCTTCCGAGTACGCTGAGCCCGTCGTCGGCCAAGGCCGGGGGCTCATTGGCGCTCGCGAATGCTTCCCTGTTGCCCGGCCAGCTGGGCAACATCGACGCCTATATTCAGGCCGTGAACCGGATCCCGATGCTGACGCCACAAGAAGAGCGTCAGTTCGCGACCGAGTTTCGCGAGCAGAACAATCTTGAAGGCGCGCGCCGCCTGGTGCTGTCGCACCTGCGCCTCGTGGTGTCGATCGCGCGCAATTATCTCGGTTACGGCCTGCCGCACGCCGACCTGATCCAGGAAGGCAACATCGGCCTGATGAAGGCCGTGAAGCGCTTCGACCCCGAGCAGAACGTGCGTCTCGTGTCGTACGCCATGCACTGGATCAAGGCCGAGATCCACGAGTACATCCTGCGCAACTGGCGCATGGTGAAGGTCGCCACGACCAAGGCGCAGCGCAAGCTGTTCTTCAACCTGCGCAGCCACAAGCAGGGCCTGCAGTCGTTCACGCCGGAAGAAATCGACGGCCTCGCGCAGGAACTGAACGTGAAGCGCGAAGAGGTCGTGGAAATGGAAACGCGCCTCTCGGGCGCCGACATCGCGCTCGAAGGCCAGACCGAAGACGGCGAGGAGTCGTTCGCCCCGATCGCCTGGCTCGCCGACTCGCACAGCGAGCCGAGCGCCGTGCTCGCCGCACGTTCGCGCGACCGCCTGCAGTCGGACGGCATTGCGAGCGCGCTGGAAGCGCTCGACGCACGCAGCCGCCGCATCATCGAGGCGCGCTGGCTCAACGTGGACGACGACGGTTCGGGCGGCTCGACCCTGCACGAACTGGCCGACGAGTTCGGCGTTTCGGCCGAGCGCATTCGCCAGATCGAGGCGAGCGCCATGAAGAAGATGCGCACCGCGCTCGCCGACTACGCGTAAGCGTCGCCAGGTCTTCACGCCACACCGAAAACCCCGTTCCCGCGAACGGGGTTTTTCTTTTGCGCGCCCCGCAAGCTGCGCACCTTCGTACCGGCCTCGCTGATTCCACCCTAAGATGATTTCGAGGTGGTGAGCCAGACGCCGCGCCGCGGTCTGGCCTCGTAACGCGTTCGAGGGCACCCGTCGTCATGATCCCGGCATCCGGTCAACGCCAGCGCGCACCGTCGCTGCTGCGCACGCGCATCCTGCAGTGGATGCGCGGCCCCACCTTCGCGCGCGATATTGCCCTCGTTCTCGCCGTCAAGCTCGTCCTCTTGATGGCGCTCAAATACGCGTTCTTCAATCACCCGCAGGCAGAAGACATGCACATGCCGCCTGCCGCTGTCGCGCAGGCCATTCTGGCCGTGCCCGAGTCTACGGCGCTCAAGCCGTCCGCGTCCCAATCCCAGACCATGTCGCCCCCGCGAGGAGACCGTCATGCCCACGATTGAATCGGTGGAACTCTCGCGTCTTCAGTTCGCCATCACCGCGCTCTACCACTTCCTGTTCGTGCCCCTCACGCTCGGCCTCTCGTGGCTGCTCGTCATCATGGAGTCGGTCTATGTGATGACCGGCAAGGAGATCTACAAGGACATGACGCAGTTCTGGGGCAAGCTCTTCGCCATCAATTTCGCGATGGGCGTCACCACCGGCCTCACGATGGAGTTCCAGTTCGGCACCAACTGGTCGTACTACTCGCACTACGTGGGCGACATTTTCGGCGTGCCGCTCGCCGTGGAAGGGCTCGCGGCGTTCTTCCTCGAATCGACCTTTGTCGGGGTGTTCTTCTTCGGCTGGAATCGGCTGTCGAAAGGCGCGCACCTCTTCACCACGTTTCTCGTCGCGCTCGGCTCGAACCTCTCGGCGCTGTGGATTCTCATTGCCAACGGCTGGATGCAGAACCCCGTGGGCGCGTCGTTCAACTACGAAACCATGCGCATGGAACTCACCAGCCTGTTCGCGGTGATCTTCAACCCCGTCGCGCAGGTGAAGTTCGTGCACACGGTTTCGGCCGGCTATGTGACGGCGTCGATGTTCGTGCTCGGCATTTCGTCGTGGTACCTGCTGCGCCGGCGCGACGTCGAGTTCGCCCTGCGCTCGTACGCGATCGCCGCGGGCTTCGGCCTTGCGTCCACGCTATGCGTGCTGATCCTCGGCGACGAATCGGGCTACACCGACGGCGTGGTGCAGCAGGTCAAGCTCGCCGCCATCGAGTCTGAATGGGAGACCGCGCCCGCCCCCGCGCCCTTCACGCTATTCGGTCTGCCTAACCAGAAGGAAGAACGCACCGACTACGCGATCCGCATTCCCTGGCTGATGGGCATCATCGCCACGCGCTCGATCGACACGCCCGTGATCGGCCTGAAAGACCTGATGAGCCGCGCCGAAGTGCGCATCCGCAATGGCATGCTCGCCTACGCCGCGCTGCAAAAGATGAAGGAGGGCACCGCCGACACCGAAACGCGCGACGTGTTCGAGGCACACAAGGCCGATCTCGGCTACGGCCTGCTCTTGAAGCGGTTCACGCCGAACGTGGTCGACGCGACTTCCGAGCAGATCAGGGCTGCGTCGCGAACGGCGATTCCGGCCGTCGCGCCGGTGTTCTGGTCGTTCCGCGTGATGGTGGGTCTCGGCATCCTCTTTCTCGTGACCTTCGTACTCGCCTTCTGGTTCTGTGCGCAGCGCTCGCTGCTCAAGGACAGCCGCCGCTGGTTCCTCGGCTGGGCGCTGGTGGCGATCCCGCTGCCGTGGCTCGCCGCCGAGTTCGGCTGGGTCGTCGCGGAAACCGGCCGCCAGCCGTGGACCATCGCGGAAGTGCTGCCCACGCGTCTTTCGGCTTCGAGCCTCGCACCCGGCGACGTGATGCTGAGCATCGCGGGCTTCGTGATCTTCTACACGCTGCTCTTCATCATCGAGATCACGCTGATGTTCAAGTACGCGCGCCTCGGGCCCTCGTCGCTGCATACCGGCCGCTACTTCCACGAGCAGACGGCCGCGCTGGCCACCGGCGGCAAGGTCTCGTGATCGCTGCACGACACCGAAAGACGCGAGGAAACAGGCCATGGACTACGCAACGCTCAAGTTGATCTGGTGGGTGCTGATCGGCGTGCTGCTGATCGGCTTTGCGCTCACCGACGGCTTCGACATGGGTGCGGCCGTGCTGCTGCCCTTCGTCGGCAAGACCGACGAGGAGCGCCGCATCGTCATCAACGCGGTCGGCGCGACGTGGGAAGGCAACCAGGTCTGGTTCATCACGGCGGGCGGCGCGATGTTCGCCGCGTGGCCGCTCGCCTATGCGGCTTCGTTCTCGGGCTTCTACTTCGCCATGCTGCTCGTGCTGTTCTCGCTGTTTTTCCGCCCCGTGGGCTTTGACTATCGCGGCAAGCGCGTGGACGTGCGATGGCGCCAGGGGTGGGACTGCGGTCTTTTCATCGGCGGCTTCGTGCCCGCGCTCGTGTTCGGCGTGGCGTTCGGCAATCTGCTCCAGGGCGTGCCGTTCGCCTACGACACGGATCTGCGCGTGACGTATCACGGCAGCTTCTTCGCACTCCTCAATCCGTTCGCGCTGATCTGCGGACTGGTGAGCCTGTGCATGCTCACCGCCCACGGCGCGGCGTTCCTGAAGAGGAAGACCGATGGCGTCGTCGCCATGCGCGCTTCGAAGGCGCTACGGCTTTTCTCGGCGCTCACGATCGTGTTGTTCCTCGTGGCGGGCGCGCTCGTGGCGACACTCATCGGCGGCTATACGATCACGTCGCCGGCGCCTTTGGACACGGTGGCCAATCCACTCCTGAAAAGCGTCGATTCGGGGCCCGGGCTCTGGCTCGCGAATTACGGGCTGTATCCGTGGATGGCGCTCGCCCCCGCCCTGGGCGTGCTCGGCGGCGTGCTCGCGTTCGCACTTGCGGGCTCGCGCTTCGAGCGGCTCGCGTTCTTGAGCACGGGGCTGCAGATCGTCGGCGTGATTCTGACTGCGGGCTTTTCGATGTTCCCATTCATCATGCCCTCCTCGCTCGACCCGCGTTCGAGCCTCACGGTCTGGGACGCGACCTCGAGCAAGATGACGCTCGAGATCATGCTGGTGGCCGTCATCATTTTTCTGCCGATCGTGCTCGGCTACACCGCGTGGGTCTATCGCGTGATGCGCGGCAAGATCACCGCCAGCGCGATACAGGACAACCACCATACGCTGTACTGAGCGCCCAGGCGATTTAGCGGCGCTGGAAACAAAAACACCGCGGCAAATGCCGCGGCGTTTTTCACAGGCATAAAGCGAATCGGTTAGGCCGGCTGGAGCGCCAGCTCGCGTGCATAGCGCGGCGCGGCGTCGCCGACCACGATGTGCAGCGTATCCGCCGAAGTCCACACCACGTCGAGCGCGCCGAGCTTCTCGCGATCAACGGCCGCCGGGTCGCGCACGATCACGCGCAGGCGCGTGGCCGCCACCGCGTCGAGCGAGACGATGTTGGCAACGCCGCCGAACACCGCGAGCCAGCGCGACGGATTCGGATCGAGCGGGCCCTGCGCGACATCCGCGCTCGCGCTCGCCTGAGCAGCCTGGACGGCCTGAACCGCAGGCTGCGCCGCGGGTGTCGCCTTGCCAGCCGCCGCGCCGCCGCGTGCGATCTCACCGCGAATCTCATCGGCGATGATGTCCGCCTCCGGCCCGATGACCACCTGCACGCTTTCGCCGCCGCGCTTGAGCACGCCGCGCGCGCCGATCGCCTTCAAGGCCGGCTCGGAAACATGCGCCGGGTCGGCCACCGTGAGACGCAGACGCGTCGTGCAGGCATCGACCACCTTGAGGTTGGCCGCGCCGCCCAGTGCATCGATGTAACGCGCAGCACGCGAGAGCGATGCCGCGGCCGCGCCGCCGGCCGCCACCGCAACGCCCGACATCGACGAGGCGATTGCCGTATCGCCCGCCGAGGCTTCACGGCCCGGCGTGGGCAGATTGAAACGGCGGATGAAGAAGCGGAACAGCCCGTAGTACACGACCGCATAGACCGCGCCGAGCGGAATCGCATACCAGCCGTGCGTGGAGAGCCCGTAGTTCAGCACGTAGTCGATCGCGCCCGCCGAGAAGGTGAAGCCGAGCTTGATGCCGAGCAGCGAGCAGATCGCGAGCGACAGCCCCGTGAGCACCGCGTGGATCGCGTAGAGCACGGGCGCGAGGAACATGAACGTGAACTCGATCGGCTCGGTCACGCCCGTGAGGAACGAGGTGAGCGCCATCGAAAACAGCAGGCCGCCCACCATCGCGCGCTTGTCCTTCGGGGCTTCGTGCAGCATCGCGAGACACGCTGCCGGCAGGCCGAACATCATCACCGGGAAGAAGCCGGCCATGAAGCTGCCTGCCGTGGGGTCGCCCGCGAAGAAGCGGTGCAGGTCGCCCGTGACGGCCGCGCCGCCGGCTGCCGGCGTGAACGAGCCGAACACGAACCACACGAGCGAGTTGAGGATGTGGTGCAGACCCGTGACGAGCAGGAGCCGGTTGAGCAAGCCGTACACGAAGGTGCCGATCGCGCCCGCCGTGGTGAGCCAGTGGCCGGCGGTGTCGATCACGCCCTGCACCGGCCCCCAGACGTAGCCGAATACGATGCCCAGCACGAGACACGTGAGCCCCGTGACGATCGGCACGAAGCGTTTGCCGCCGAAGAAAGCGAGGAACTCGGGCAGCTTGATGTCCTTGAAGCGGTTGTACAGCATGCCCGCGACGACACCGGCCACCACGCCCGACAGCACGCCCATGTTGAGCTTGTCGTTGATGTCCTTCATCACGGCGATCTGGACCAGATAGCCCAGCGCGCCCGCGAGGCCGGCGACGCCGTTGTTGTCTTTCGCGAAGCCCACCGCAATGCCGATCGCGAACAGCAACGGCAGGTTATCGAAGATCGCGCCGCCCGCGTCGGCGATGATCTTGATGTTGAGCATGTCGGCCTGGCCGAAACGAAGCAGGATGCCGGCGACCGGCAGCACTGCGATGGGAAGCATCAGCGCGCGGCCGAGGCTTTGAATCTTGAGAAACGGATTGCCATCCATTGAACTGCCTCCAGTCTCTATCTCTTGCTTGACGTGTGTGGGTGAGAGAAGCCGGCGCGCGATCGCTGCGCACGCCGGCGTGTTTCTAAGGATTACTCAGGGTGGGTGAAACAGAAATCATCAATCGAGTGGCCAGCTTTCGCGGCTCGCCGCACGCACGGCTTGCGCCGATTCGAGTGCGAGGGCGTTCTGCGCGCGCTGGCAACAGTCGTTGTAATCGAGCTTGCGCACGCGCGCCTTGATCGACGGCACCGAAACCGGATCGACGGAAAGCTCCGTCACGCCGAGGCCGACGAGCAGCGGCACCGCGAGCGGATCGCCCGCCAGCGCGCCACACACGCCGACCCACTTGCCGTGCTTGTTCGCGCCCTCGACCGTCGCCGCCACGAGACGCAGCACGGCCGGGTGCAGACCGTCGGCCTGCGCCGCGAGGTCGGGCTGGCAACGGTCCATTGCGAGCGTGTACTGCGTGAGGTCGTTGGTGCCGATCGAGAGGAAATCGGCGTGGCGCGCGAGCTGGTCCGCGAGCAGCGCCGCCGAGGGCACCTCGATCATCACGCCCACCTCGATCGGCTCCGTGCGGCCCGCTTCGCGTGCGAACGTGTCGATGCGCTCGCGCAGACGCACGAGTTCGCCCACGTCGGTCACCATCGGCAGCAGAATGCGCACCTTGCCCGCCGGCTTCACGGCAACGAGTCCGCGCAGCTGGTCGTCCAGCAGATCGGGCCGCACCTGCGCGAGGCGGATGCCGCGCAGACCCAGCGCCGGATTCGGCTCGGGCGGCAGCGTGAGATAGTCGACTTCCTTGTCCGCGCCGACGTCGAGCGTGCGGATAATCGCCGTGCGGCCCGCGAGGGCGTCCGTGATGGCCTGGTAGCTCTGAAGATGTTCTTCCACCGTCGGCGCGGCCTGGCGATGGATGAAGAGCAGCTCCGTGCGCAGCAGGCCCACGGCGTCCGCGCCGTTATCCACGGCCGTGTTGGCGTCCTCCAGCGTCGCGATGTTCGCGGCGACTTCCACCGCGTGGCCGTCGCGCGTGGCTGCAGCTTCGTGCGAGGTGCGGCGGTTCGCTTCGCGCACGCCGGCCTGGCGCTGCTTTTCGCTGCGCGCGCGTTCGATGTCGAGCGCGCTCGGCGTGTACGCAAAGCGGCCGGCGCTCGCATCGATGACGACTTCGGTGCCCTCCGGCACCGCATGCAGCGCGTCGCCGAGCGCGACGAGCGCGGGAATGCCGGCCTGGCGCGCGATGATCGAAGCGTGCGAGGTCGCACCGCCGCGCGCCATCACGAGCGCCATCACGCGCTTGCGGTCGAGCGAGGCGAGATCGGAAGGCGTGAATTCGTCGGCGGCGAGCACGGCTTCTTCGGGCAGCGTGCGCGCGGCCGCGTTCGACAGACCGAGCGCGCGCAGCACGCGCTTTTCGAGGTCGCGCAGGTCGGCGGCGCGCTCCGCGAGCAGCGGATCGTCCACCTTGCCGAGCACCACGATCTGCGCGCGGATCGCTTCGCGCCACGCGTAGCCCGCGCTCTTGCCGAGGCTGATCGCGTCGCGCGCGGCGTCGACGAGCGTCGGGTCTTCGAGCAGCACGCGGTGCATCGTGAAGATGCCCGCCTCGCCGATCGCGCCGCGCTGCGAAGCCGTGCGCACGCTCTGGTTCAGCTCGGCGTCGACAGCGGCGATCGCCTTGTCGAGCGCGCGGCTTTCCGCGGCCGACGGGCCGCTCGCGAGTTCTGGCGGCGTCAGTTCGGCTTCGTCCCAGCGCACCAGCTTGCCGACCGCGACGCCCGGCGCCGCGCACACGCCCGCGAGCACGCCCGGCTCGGCGGACGACGCCACGGCGGCTGCGGCTTCCTGCATCACGGGCGCGGGCGATTGCTGCCGCGCCGGCGCTTCGCCGCCCTCGCCGGGCGCTTCGCGCAGGAGCTCGTTCGCGACGGCGTCCACGGCGCGCTGCGCCTCAAGGCCGATGCCGACGAGTTCGATGGTCGCGCCCTCGCCCGCGCCGAGGGCGAGCAGGCCGACGACGCTCTCGATGGCGGACTTGCGCTCGCCAAAGCGGACCTCGACGCGCGCGTCGACGCCGCGCACCGCTTCGCGCGCCCGCGCCGCGGGCCGCGCATGCAGACCGCCCGCATGCGTGAGCGTGACGTTGCGGCGCACTTCGTTCGCAATCAATTCGTGGGCGGCCGCGATCTCCGCGCCGTCGCGCACGCGCAGCACGAGCAGCGCGGACTTGCCCGCTTCGACGTGACCCGCGCCCGCGCGCTCGATCACTTCGAAGGCATCCGAATTGGCGATCGCGACGACCGAAACGAGGCTCGGTGCATTGCACGCCACCACGTCGAGATCGAACTCGATCAACGTCTCGCCGAGCCGCACCTGGGCGCCCTGCGCAACCTTCGGCGTGAAGCCCTTGCCGTTGAGCTCGACGGTGTCGATGCCGACGTGCACGAGCACCTGTGCGCCTTCGGCCGATTGCAGCGTGACCGCGTGGCCGGTGCGCGCGAGATGCACGACGATGCCGTCGCACGGCGCGACGACGCGGCCGACGAGCGGATCGACGCCGATGCCGTCGCCGAACAACCCTTCCGAGAACACCGGATCGGGCACCGACGCGAGCGGCACGACCGGCCCGGTGAGCGGAGAGACCAGTACGATGTGCCCCTCGACGCGAGTATGCGGATCCATCAGGCGAGACTCCTCGATGCGTTCCATTCGCTTTCCAATCTAGTGGGTTTCGGTGACTTTGTTCAGGTAACGCGGCTCGTCAGGATTGCGGCCGCGCGCGGCGGCAAGGCCCGCCGCCATCACGTAGAACGACAAAATGGCCGCGATGGGATCGAGTGCCGCATCGGCAGCCGTTTCGAGCGGCAGCGCCGCGCCGGCCACGTCGGCGGGCGCCGCGAGCAGCACGCGCGCACCGCGCTTTTCCATGTCGCGGGCGAACTCGATCAGGCCTGCCTGCTCCGGCCCGCGCGGGGCGAACACGAGCAGCGGGTAATCGCGGTCGATCAGCTCCATCGGGCCATGGCGCACTTCGGCGCTCGAAAACGCTTCGGCCTGAATGCCCGAGGTTTCCTTGAGCTTGAGCGCGGCCTCCTGCGCAACGGCGAGGCCCGGACCGCGGCCGATCACAATCATCTGTTTCACGTCGCGCAATTCTTCGACGGCCTTCGACCAGTCGAGCGTGCCTGCGCGATCGAGCGCGTCGGGTAGCGCGCGCACGGCGTCGAGGAACGCGGCGTCGCGCTGCCAGAAGCCGACGAGCTGCGCCGACATCGCGAGCATCGCGATATAGCTCTTGGTGGCCGCCACGCTCAACTCGGGACCGGCGAGGAGCGGCAGCTCCGTGCCGGCGGCCTCGGCGAGCGGCGAGCCCGCGACGTTGACCATCGCCGCCGTCAGCGCGCCGGCTTCGCGCAGCGCCTTGATCGTCGCGACCAGATCAGGACTCCTACCCGATTGGGAGAAAGCAAGGGCAAACTGGCCACGTACACGTAAGGGCGCCTGCTGGAGCGTCGCGATCGACATCGGCAGCGTGGCCACCGGGATGCCGATGCGGCTCATGGTGAGCGCAGCGAAGTAGCTCGCCGCGTGGTCCGAACTGCCGCGCGCGACGGTGAGCGCGACGTGGCGCGGTTCGGCCTCCAGCGCGCGGGCGAGCACCTCGACGCGCGAGGTGTCCGCGAGCTGCGCGGCGACGACGCTGGCCGAGGCCAGCGCTTCCTTAAGCATATTCGACAATCGATTCTCCTTCGACGTAGGTCGCGGTGAGCGCCAGCTCGCGATCGAACACGTTGACATCGGCCCATGCGCCGCGCGCGAGGCGGCCACGGTCTTCGATGCCGAGGTAATCGGCGGCATAGCGCGACAGGCGCGCGGACACGTCCGCGATCGGCAGGCCGATCGAGACGAGGTTGCGCAGCGCCTGGTCCATGGTGAGGGTACTGCCCGCGAGCGTGCCGTCGGCGAGACGCACGCCGCCAAGGCACTTCGTCACGTGCTGGCTGCCGAGGCGGTATTCGCCGTCGGGCATGCCGGTGGCCGAGGTGCTGTCGGTCACCACATAGAGGCGCGGAATGGCGCGCAGCGCGGCGCGGATCGCGCCGGGATGCACGTGCAGCAGGTCGGGAATGATCTCCGCGTACTCGGCATGCGCGAGCGCCGCGCCGACCACGCCCGGGTTGCGATGATGCAGCGGCGACATCGCGTTGAAGAGGTGCGTGAAGCCGCAGGCGCCGTGCTTGAGCGCGGCCACGGCGTCGTCGTAGGTCGCGAGCGAGTGGCCGATCTGCACGCGCACGCCGCGCGCCGCCATCTCGCCGATGATCTCGATATGGCCCGCGATCTCGGGCGCCACCGTCACCACGCGAATCGGCGCGATCGAGAGGTACTTGAGCACTTCGTCGAGCACGGCCGAAACGGCGGCGTCGGGCTGCGCGCCGAGCTTGCCCGGGTTGATGTACGGGCCTTCGAGGTGCACGCCCAGCACGCGCGCGCCGCCCGCCGTGCGATTGCGCGTGACGTTGCCGAGGCCCGCGACGACGTTCATCAGCTCCTCGCGCGGGGCGGTCATGGTGGTGGCCAGCAGGCTCGTGGTGCCGTAGCGGGCGTGGGTGCGCGCGATGGTTTCGATCGCGTCGCCGGCTTCCATCACGTCGGCGCCGCCGCCGCCGTGCACGTGCAGGTCGATGAAGCCCGGCAGGATGTAGGGCGCGTCGTTGTTCGCCGGATCGGTGGCCTCGCCCGTGATCGCGGTGATGCGTCCGTTCTCGAACGACAGCGTGCCGTGGATCCAGCCTTCAGGGGTGAGTATGTTTCCGCTCAGCATGAGAGTTTTCCGATGAGGCGCATCGAAGCGCGGTAGGACGTTTCGGTGACGTGCATGAGAGAGACTGCGGCGGCGTTCACTGGCGCAGCTCCGCAACGAAGTCGTAATAGCCGTCGCGGCAATAGGTGTCGGTCAGCTCGATGGCGCGCTGATCGGCGGAAAAGCCCACCCGCGTGATGACGAGCAGCGCCGCGCGCGGCTCGACGCCCATCAGCGCGGCGATCTCGCCCGTCGCGTTGACCGCGCGAAAGTGCTGCAGGGCGCGTACCACAGGCACGCGGTGCTGCTCCAGATACGCATACAACGAGCCCTCGATGGCTTCCGGGTCCGGCACGATCGACACGGGCAGCGCCGAATGCTCGACGGCCATCACGGTACCGTCGGCGCGGCGCAGGCGGCGCAGGCTCGCGACCGAGGCGCCCGGCGACAGGCCGAGCTGCACGATCTCCTCGCGGTGCGCCGGCCGGACCTCGCGCGCGAGCCACACCGAGTCGGGCGTGAAGCCGCGCTGCTCCATTTTCTTCGTGAAACCCGTGAGGCGCGAAAGCGGATCTTCCACGCGCGGCGTGATGAAGCTGCCCGCGCCGCGTGCGCGCCGGATCAGCCCCTGCTCCACGAGCAGCTCGATCGCCTTGCGCGCGGTGATGCGCGACACGCCGATGGCGTCCGACAGCGTGCGCTCCGAAGGCAGCGCCTCGCCGGCCGACCACACGCCGCAGTGGATGGCCGTGGCAAGGTTGCGCGCCAGCTGCAGATAGAGCGGCGTCACATTGCGCGCATCGGGCATCAGGGCAGACCAACGGGTTTCCATGGACTTGGCGCCAGCGGTTGGACGATCGTGGGGGGCCGGACGGGCATGCTGCGTGGCAGTGCCGGTGGTGCAGACTGGTCCGGTGCGAAAGCGAGCCCATTATATAACCACAATAAGACCAGTCAACAGATGCAGCCTCGCCCCGGCACATCGAAAATTATCGTTAAAAATCAATGCATTGCACAAACACATAAGGCTCAAACGGGGCGCAGCCTGGCATCAGGATTTACCCTGGCGCGGTATCCGGGGGCCCCACAATGGGACCAGAGTGGCATCAACAGGTTATCTGACATAGCCCACCGTAGTACCGCCGTAGGACCAGCTCGCGACTTCGGCAGGAAGAGCGCGCGGCTCCGAGAGTGCACGCGCAATAAAAAAACGCCGTGGCGATCGCCACGGCGTTCGGGTCCTGCCGGGCTCCCGCGTCAATTGGACGCAGACAGCCGCTTCTCGAAGGTCCCTTAGAACGACGGAACCATCGAGCCCTTGAACTCGTTCTTGATGAACTGGCGCACGTCTTCCGACTGGTAGGCGGCCACCAGCTTCTTCACCCACGGCTTGTCCTTGTCCTGGGTGCGAACGGCGATCAGGTTCGCGTACGGGCTATGGATGTCCTCGATGGCGATCGCGTCTTTGGTCGGCTGCAGGCCGGCTGCGAGTGCGTAGTTCGTGTTGATCACGGCGGCGTCCACGTCGCCGAGCGCGCGCGGAAGCTGCGCAGCGTCGAGTTCGACGAGCTTGATCTTCTTCGAGTTTTCGGCGAGGTCGAGCGGCGTCGCGTTGTTGCCGTTGACGCCCGCGCCAGCGCGCAGCTTGATCAGGCCCTTGCTTTGCAGGAGCAGCAGCGCGCGGTTTTCGTTCGACGGGTCATTCGGCACGGCGACCTTCGCGCCTTGCGGCAGATCGTTCAGCGATTTGAGCTTCTTCGAGTACACGCCGATGGGCGAGATGTACGTGAGGCCGGCGTTCACGAGCTTGTAGCCGCGCTGCTTGATCTGGCTGTCGAGATACGGGCCGGTCTGGAAACTGTTGGCGTCGAGGTCGCCGGCGTCGAGCGCGGCGTTCGGCTGCACGTAGTCGTTGAATTCGACGACCTTGACGTTCAGGCCTTCGCGCTTGGCGACCTTCTGGACGACGGCCCAGACTTGCGCGTCCGGACCCGAAACGGTGCCGACCTTGATGACCTGGTCGTCGGCGCGTGCGCCGAAGCTGGCTGCGAGCGTGGTGGCGGCGACGCCGGCGAGGAGTGCTTTAATCAGATTTCTGCGCTGCATGGATATGATGTTCCTGCGTGGTTTTGGTATTGCTCCGGTTCCGCGGCGTTGTGCGCCATCTGCCGGACGATATAAATCGTCTCATATGGAACCGGTTGCGGGAAATAATGAATTCGCATACTGGTATGCCCGCGCGCTTTGGGCGTGCTGCTGATGAACCACCATCTGCATCGCCAGCATCATCTGCATCCGACGCTGCCGTGGACGGCGCTGCCCGCGCTCGTGCACGCCGAAGACGCTGCAGGCGCGCCTGCGC
>NZ_JBFRCG010000033.1:0-76756 GCF_040965595.1 Paraburkholderia sp. EG287B | reverse complement strand
CCCCCCCCCCCCCGCCACTCACATGCGAACGATGCGCACGTCTACAGACAGTTTACGCTGCGCGACGGTTTTGCGTCGCGTCGATCAGCGGCACGCCGGCGAGCTTCTGCAGCGCGTCGAAATCGATGTCCGAATAGATCTCGCGCACGGCGAGGCCTTCGGGCGTGACGTCGAACGCCGCGAGGTCGGTATAGATGCGGCCCACGCAGCCCACGCCCGTCACCGGGTACGAGCATTCGCTCACGAGCTTGCTTTCGCCTTGCTTGGTGAGCAGTTCCATCATCACGAACACCTGCTTGGCGCCGAGTGCGAGGTCCATCGCGCCGCCCACGGCCGGAATCGCGTCGGGCGCGCCGGTGTGCCAGTTCGCGAGGTCGCCATTGACCGACACCTGGAACGCGCCGAGCACGCAGTAGTCGAGGTGGCCGCCGCGCATCATCGCGAACGAGTCGGCGTGGTGGAAGAAGGCGCCGCCGGTGAGCAGCGTGACGTGCTGCTTGCCCGCGTTGATGAGCTCGTCGTCTTCTTCGCCGGGCGCGGGCGCCGGGCCCATGCCGAGCAGGCCGTTCTCGCTGTGCAGGAAGATTTCCTTGCTCGGATCGAGGTGATTGGCCACCAGCGTGGGCACGCCGATGCCGAGATTCACATACGCGCCTTCGGGAATGTCCGCGGCCACGCGCTTGGCCATTTCATCGCGATTCAGTCGTTTCATTGCCTCTCTCCGTTCCTTCAGGCTGCCTGGCCGCTTTGGTCGGCGTGCGCTTGATGCGCCGCTTGCGGCACTGCCACGACGCGTTGCACGAAAATGCCGGGCGTCACGATGTTTTCCGGATCGAGCTGACCGAGTTCGACGACCTCCGAAACCTGCGCGATGGCGACCTTCGCCGCGCTCGCCATGATCGGGCCGAAGTTGCGCGCGGTCTTGCGATAGACGAGGTTGCCCCAGCGATCGCCCTTGTACGCCTTGATGAGCGCGAAGTCGGCGTGCAGCGGCGCTTCGAGCACATAGTGACGGCCGTCGATCAGGCGCGTTTCCTTGCCTTCGGCCAGCTTCGTGCCGTAGCCCGTGGGCGTGAAGAAGCCGCCAATGCCGGCGCCGGCGGCGCGGATGCGCTCGGCCAGATTGCCTTGCGGCACGAGTTCGAGCTCGATTTCGCCGGCGCGATAGAGCGCGTCGAACACATACGAGTCGGTCTGGCGCGGGAACGAGCAAATGATCTTGCGCACACGCTTCGCGTTGAGCAGCGCGGCAAGACCGATGTCGCCGTTGCCCGCGTTGTTGTTGACGATGGTGAGGTCGCGCGCGCCCTGCTCGATGAGCGCGTCGATCAGTTCGGCGGGCATACCGGCCGTGCCGAAGCCGCCGATCATCACCGTGGCGCCGTCATGCACATCGGCCACGGCGGCTTGAAGGGAGTCGAAAATCTTGTTGATCATGCCTGTTCCTGAAAGCGATGCGCATCGCGGAAGGTCCACGTCACTCGATCGCGAAAAAGTTCTATATACGAACACTGATTCGTTTAGCGAACGTCCAGCGCATTATCGGAGTGGATTCAAGCGCTTGTCAAGGCGGGTCTACCCACACAGGCAATCTACTTCATGTCGGCGCTGGCAAGCGCCGGAACGCACGCGCTGCCCCTCCTTCAGGCCAGGCACGCTCGTGGGCACATACCCCAATATCCGGAATTCCGATTCATCGACTAGTCTTTATCCGATTTCGACATAGTCAGCGCCGCCGCCCTCGCCTCCATGCAAGACCTCGATCTGAATCTCATCCCCTTTCTCGTGGCCATGGAGGAGACGCGCAACGTGAGCCGCGCCGCCGAACGGCTCGGCGTCAGCCAGCCGCGCGCGAGCACGGCGCTCGGCAAGCTGCGCGAGTTCTTCGGCGACCCGCTCTTCGTGCGCACCTCGCGCGGCATGGAGCCCACGCCGCGCGCGCTCGGCCTGATTCCCGCCGCGCGCGACGCGCTGGTGCGCATCGAGAAAGGCATGCTGCAGGCGCAGGACTTCGATCCCGCCACGAGCACGCATACGTTCTCCATCGCGCTTTCCGACGTCGGCGAGATCGTGTTTCTACCGCGTCTCCTGCAGGTGTTCGCCGAACGCGCGCCCAACGCGAACCTGCGTTCGGTGTCGCTGCCGCCTGGCCAGGTCGAGCGCGGTCTCGAATCGGGCGACATCGATCTCGCGGTCGGTTACTTCCCCGACCTCGGCGGCAACAACTTTTTCCAACAGCGCCTCTTCACGCACCGCTTCATCTGCATGATGCGCAGCGGGCATCCGCTCGCGGGCAAAGCCATGACGATCGAGCAGTTTCTCGCCATGGGCCATGCCGTCGTGCGCGCCGAGGGACGCAGCCAGGAAGTGCTGGAGCAGTATCTGGAGAAAAGGCGCATGCGCCGCCGCGCCGTGCTCGAAACGCCTCACTTCATGAGCCTGCCGTTCATTCTCACGCGCTCCGATCTCATCGCGACCGTGCCGCATGCCATCGGCTTCGCCTATGTGTCCGAGCATGCATCGATCACGCTCGTCGAGCCGCCGCTGCAGTTGCCGCGTTTCGATCTCAAGCAGCACTGGCATCGCAAGTATCACAATGCGCCGCGTGGCGAATGGCTGCGCAGCATCGTGGCGGAACTGTTCAACGACGCCATGGACGAATGGCCCAAATGACCCCTCGCGCCAAGCACGGCAAAACATGAAACAATGGGCGCTCGTGGTGCACGCCAAAGCGGCGTACTCCCACCTGACAGGAGCCCATGCATGAGCGAAGAAAAAAAGGCCGGGAAATCGAAGCAAAGCGCGAAGCAAGGTACGACCCAAGCCGCGAAGCAACGCAAGAGCGCAGCGAGCACGACCGTCGCGCGCCCGTCACGCGCCGAAGCCGAGGACGCGGTACGCGTGCTGTTGCGCTGGGCCGGTGACGATCCCGCTCGCGAAGGGCTGCTCGATACGCCGGGTCGCGTCGTGCGCGCCTATGAGGAATTCTTCGCGGGCTATGAGGTCGATCCGCGCGAAATCCTGTCACGCACCTTCTCTGAGGTGGACGGCTACGACGAAATGATCGTGTTGAAGGACATCCGCTTCGAGAGCTACTGCGAGCATCACATGGTGCCGATCATCGGGCGCGCGCACGTGGCGTATTTGCCCGAGCATCGCGTGGTGGGCATCTCGAAGCTCGCGCGTCTCGTCGACGCGTTCGCGAAGCGTCTGCAGATCCAGGAGAAGATGACCGCACAGATCGCCGACACGCTCAATGAAATCCTCCAGCCCAAGGGCGTGGGCGTGATACTCGAAGCGGCGCATCAATGCATGTCTACGCGCGGCGTGCACAAGGCCGGTGTGGCGATGGTGACGTCGCGCATGCTCGGCACGTTCCGCACCGATCCTTCCACGCGCCGCGAGTTTCTCGCGATCGTCGGCAATCCGAGCGCGATGAGCGTCTCGAATACTTGATCGGAGCGCACAGACAAAGAACGGGACGGCGTGTCCCGTTCCCCTCCTCACTTGAGCGGACTTTCGTCGCCCCGCTCGATCTCGCGAATCTTGCCCTGGCGCACACTGCTGCCCGGCGGCACGCTATGCGTGAGCCACACGTTCCCGCCAATCACCGAGCCGCGCCCGATCGTCACGCGGCCGAGGATCGTCGCGCCGGCGTAGATCACCACGTCGTCCTCGACGATCGGATGGCGCGCATTGCCCTTCACGAGCGTACCGTCGAGGTCGGCCGCGAAGCTCTTCGCACCGAGCGTGACGGCCTGATATACACGCACGCGCTCGCCGATGATCGCCGTCTCGCCGATCACGACGCCCGTGCCGTGGTCGATGAAGAAGCTCGAACCGATCTGCGCGCCCGGGTGAATGTCGATGCCCGTTGCCGAATGCGCGATCTCGTTGATGAAGCGCGCGAGCAGCGGCACGCCGAGACGGTGCAGCGCATGCGCGAGCCGATGATGCGTCATGGCCCACACGCCCGGGTAGCACAGCAGGATCTCGGTGATGTGCTGCGCGGCCGGGTCGCCCGTGAACGCCGCCTGAATGTCGCTCACGAGCAGCGCGCGAATATCGGGCAGTTGCCGGCCGAACTCGCGTGCCACCTCGAATGCGCGCGCGCGCAGTTCGTCGTCGCTCGCCTGCGAGCTTTCCGGCAGGAAGCGCAGCGCGCGGCGAATCTGCTCGGCGAGCAGCCGCAAGGTGCTGTCGAGCGTATGGCCCACGTAGTAGTCGATGCTCTCGTCGGTCAGGTCGGGCGCGCCGTAATGCGTGGGAAAGAGCGCGGCGCGCAGGCCGGCCACGATGTTGACGACCGCGTCGCGTGACGGCAGTTCGCGGATGCCGAGCGGATGGCGCGTGCGGTGCCGCTCTTCACGCGACGCACGCAGGTCGGCGACGATCTGTTCGAGACCCCAGTCGGGGGAAGCAGCTTTGGACATGGTGATGCGGCAGCGGACGCAGGGGCCGTGCGGGAGTGAGTGTATCGACCCCAGAGATTACCGCGTTTTGCCGGAGTTCGCCGAAGCGTCCGCGGAGCCGGGCCAGGCCCGCGGGGCGCGCGCGTTCAGAGCGTGACCGTGCTCGCGTCGATCCAGCGCACGGCCCAGTCGCGCGCATGGGCGATGGCGGCCGCCTCATCGGAAAAGCGCAATTCGGCAGGGAAAAATCGGTTGGCAACGAGTTCGCCGTCGCTCGAGCGCGAAATCACCACATACGGTTGATACGTGCCGTCACCGGCACGCGCCGGTGCGCAATTCAGCAAATAGCCACGATGCGTAAATGCAGCGTCGAAGTGCATGTGTGTCACCCGCCCCTGACTGCCTCGTCCATTTTATTTGGCGCGTGCATTCAGGATCGTGCGGCAAAGCCACAGCATGAGCCCTCGCCCGGCCCATTAATCGAAAGCGCGCCAACTCGTTGAAAGAGGATCATACTCCTGGGAAAAAGCCCAAACCAACGAAAAAAATGCAACATCGCTGGAGGCGTTCTCCTGGCGAACCGGCTAGCTTTTCACCCCGATTCAAGGGTGCGGCGCTGCAGCGGAACGGCGCTTGCGGAATGGCCTGCTGAACGCAGGCACCCAGATCTTCCAAGGAGGAAGCATCATGAATCGTCCCGACGACATGCAAACAGCGAAGGTGGGAGATGTGAGCGCGTCGCCGTCGCGGCCGCGCAGCGCCGAACTCCACAACGACCGCACGCACGACAGTTCGGTCGACACCGACGGCAAGAACCGCGAGGCGGCGCGCCTGGCGGGCGAAGGCTGGATCGGCCCCGACGAGGTGACGACCAGCAACGCGACGCTCGTCAACAGCGTGGCCGAAGCCGATGACGGCCTGGCGGGTTTCGACAGCCGCAAGGGCGTGCACCGGCTGCCGATCGCGCTGGAGTCCGGCTACGAGGCCGTCGACCTCGGCATGAGTGCGCCCGAAGAGCCCGAAGACGCCGAGTGGCAGCGCAACGCCGCGCGCGAAGCAGGCGTGCGCCGCAGCCCGGGGCGCCTGCACTTCGCGGTCAACCACCTGCGACCGACACGCGTGATCGAGTTGCAGCGCAAGCCCTGAACAACGGTTCGCCGCTCACCATGCGGCGAATCGTTTGCGATTATCCAGGCGATATCGCAGCAATGGCGGATACGGACAGTATCCAGTCGAGTGCAGTTAAAACTCGAAATGAAAAGCCTGAAAATTAATGAAAGCCGATAAATCGCTAGCATTATCCCGGTGAGTTGCACGCTTTTGCCGCTTTCGAAATGCCGTCTGGCTTTATTTCGGCTCCGGCGCAATGCACTTTTTTCGTGCAGGCGCGCTTGTTCAGGAGACGCAGAATTCTCTCCGATGTCACCGAAATCTGACAGAAATGACCCCAGCAAAGCGGGAGGATTGCAGACGAGGGGGGATCAGATAGGAATTTAGTGATAAATTCTTACATCATAAGAAGCGAGGAGCGAGTGTCTGAGGGCTTGCCCCGCGATCTCGCCCAGCGCTGATGGAGAGTGTTGAACGTGCCTCTACATTTTATTGAGCAGATGTCGCCCGTGCTCGACGCGCCCGAAGAGGCAGCGTGGTTCGACGCGGTGGCGAAGCTCGCCAGCTCGTGGGGATTCAGCCAGCTCATGCTGGCTATCTTGCCGCGCCCGGGCATGAGGCTCGAGGATGCGTTCATCCGCACGAACTACTCGGCCGCCTGGCGGCAGACGTACAACGACCACGGCATGGCCTACTTCGACCCGACCGTGTCGCATTGCACCACGCGTTCGGCGCCGCTCATCTGGTCGCCGGAGTTGTTCGCGACCGAGCAGCAACAATCGATGTATGAGGAGGCCCGCTCGTACGGCCTGCGCGCAGGCATCACCCTGCCGATCCATGGCCCGCGCCAGGAAATCGGCATGCTCTGCTTCGTCAACGACGCGAATCCCACGGACAAGTTCTGGGACGACGTGAACCGCGCGTTGCCGAATCTCGTCCTGCTGCGCGATCTCGTGCTGGACACGAGCCAGCGGCACCTGAACGACCACGTTCAGTCGCTGATACCCAAGCTCACGCCTCGGGAAAAGGAATGCCTCAAGTGGACTGCGCTAGGCAAGTCCACCTGGGAAATTTCTCACATCCTGAATTGTTCTGAGGCCGTCGTGAACTTCCACATGAAGAACATTCGCGGGAAGTTCGGCGTGAACTCACGGCGAGCGGCAGCCGTGATTGCGACCCAGATGGGTCTTATTGACCCGGGCTAAGCACCATCGGTGCTTCGCCGCGCAACACGCGCTCGGCACGGCCAAGGTCGCCGTCCGAAATTGTCTTGTTGAAATACAGCCCGAGCAGAATCGACACCGGCGGCGGAATCTCCGCGCCCGACTCGAACCGGCTGCCGCGCGACTGCGTCACGCCGAAACGCGCCCAGAAGCGGCGCTGGCTTTCTTTCTTCTTCTTCCGATACGCAATGATCAGGACGCGGTCGACGACCGAGGACAGATCCCCGGGGGACGACATGGTATTCGCACCCGAGTGCCATTGATTGCCCATAAGTTCCATGATGACTCTCGCTGTCAGATATGCCTGATGAGTGACTGCCGCGGAAGTGATTCTCCTTAAGAGGCCCCATCTGCGCACCTACCTATCTAGATAGGTGTTTTTTTATATTCATAACGCATAGCTTTCGAACCGTACTGCCGCGCCTCCACACAAATCGGGAGAGTTGTCATGCAAGCTGCGATACGGATCGGACTGAGACAGGACTTCGACAACGAGGACATCAACGAGATGTACCGGCTGCGCGCGCGCGTGTTCCGCGACCGCCTGGGCTGGGACATTCCCACCATTGCGGGGATGGAAATCGACGGCTACGACGCGCTCGGGCCCCATTACATGCTGATTCAGGACGGCGCGGGCCACGTGCGCGGCTGCTGGCGCCTGATGCCCACCGAAGGCCCCAACATGCTGCGCGACACCTTCCCGCAACTGCTGCAGGGCAAGGCTGCGCCTACGTCCCGCAACATCTGGGAACTGAGCCGCTTCGCCATCGAGTCGGGCAACGACCAGGCATTCGGCTTCGCCGATGTGACCATGAGCGCGATGCGCGCGGTCGTCTCGTTCGCCGACCGGGCGGGCATCAACAGCTATGTGACGGTGACCACGACGCCAATGGAGCGCCTGCTGCGCCGCACGGGCATCGAGCTGACGCGGCTCGGCGCGCCGATGCGCATTGGCGTGGAAAATGCCGTCGCGCTGGAAATCGCGATGAGCCAGCAAACGCACCACGCGCTGTTCGGGGCGATGGCCCACGCCGCCTGAGGGCGACGCCGCGCAGGGACAGATACGCGCTGGCTGGGCGCCGCGGCCGTGCTCGCTCAGCCAGGCATGTGTTGTTTTTGTCAGACAAATCAAACCCGAAAACCTGCGCAGACTGCCTACACCCGAACGCGGTCGCCCCTAATCGGCCTTGACCTCGTCGGCGCGCACTTCCGCACTTTTCGGCGCCGCCGAGGCGCTGCGGCTAAAGCGGATGTGGGAAATCCTCCCCACGCACAGGGCCGCCACGAGCGCCGCGCAGCCCGTCAGGCCGATCCCCAGATGGATCGCGTCGACCAGTACGTGGCGCACCGCATCGATCAGCGCCGCGCCGTCGAGGCCCGCCGCCTTCATCTGCGCAACGAGACCCTCGCGCAGCGACGGGTCGATCAGCACGCGCGGATCGGCGAGCTGGGGTTGCCAGCGCTGTTGCAGCGGCGCGCCGATCACCACCAGCGCGTCCCCCACTCCGGCCGCATAGCGATGGTTGACGATGGTCGCCACGACGCTGGTGCCGAGCATGCCGCCCACCATGCGCGTGGATTGCAGCAAGGCGGTCGTGATGCCGAAACGCTCCCGCCCGGCAATCTCCTGGCCGAAGATATTCAGGTTGTTGAGGATGAAGCCGAGCCCGATACCCACCGCCGACATCGCCAGCTCGAGCCAGAGATGCGCCGTTTGCCGGGACGCGAAGGCAAGACCCGCGGAAGCCGCGACCAGCAGGCTGAAGCCGACGGTGAGAATCGTCGTGGGCTTGCGCAGCCGGATCACGATGCGCGTGTTGATCAGGCTGCCTAGCGCGATACAGGCGGCGATCGGCGTGGCGAGCAGGCCCGCCTCCTGGGGCGACAGCCCGAACCCGCCCTGCAGCAGGAGCGGCGCGAAAAAGATCAGCGAGAACATCACGAAGCCCGAAAGCGTCGAGAGCGTGAACAACGTGACGAGCTGCGGGTCGCGAAACAGGTCGAGCGGGATGATCGGGTGCGTCGCGCGGCGCTCGCAGGCCAGCAGCGCCGCCGCGCCGGCGAGTACCGCCAGCGCGAGCACGCCGTTGCCGGCCGTCAGGCCGCTTTTGGGCACCGCCTCGATCAGGGTCTGGAAGCCGCCCAGCACCAGTGCGACGAGCGCGGCGCCCGTCCAGTCGATGCGCACCTCGCCGGTACGCGCCGGCTGGTAGCGCGGCAGATGCGCCCAGATGAAATAAAGTGCAAGCGCGCCCACCGGCAGATTGACGAGAAAGGTCGAGCGCCAGCCAAAGTGCTCGCTGAGCCAGCCGCCCAGCGAAGGTCCCGCCGCCGTGCCGATGCCGTAGGCGGCCGCCATGACGACCTGCCAGCGCACCCGCGCGCGCGGATCGGGGAAGAGATCGGGAATCGAGGCGAACGCCGTGCCCACCATCATCCCGCCGCCAACGCCCTGCAGCGCGCGCGCCGCCGCCAGAAAACGCATGTCGGTCGCAAGGCCGCACAGCACGGAGGCCACCGTGAACACGATCACCGCGGCGATCACGAAGCGCTTGCGGCCAAAGTAGTCGCCGAGCCGGCCGAACACGGGCACCGTCACGACCGAGGCCAGCAGGTAGGCGCTCGCGATCCACGCGTAGAACTCGAAACCGTGCAGTTCGGCGACGATCGAGGGCAAAGCGGTGCTGACGACGGTTTGATCGAGTGCGACGAGCATGTTGACGAGGCCGATGCCGAGCATGGCCAGCAGCGCGTCGCGAAACGGCAGGTGAGCAGAGGAAGGTTTCACGGGAGGGAAGACTGCGCGGAGCGAAAAAGAGGCAACGATAGCGGTATGCCGGTGCGCGTGCAACATAACGACATAGCAAACGAAACCAGGCGGCGCTGTGGTATTCCGACGCAACCCACTTGATCTTCCTTCCTGCACCTTCCACATTTCATACAGTCCGGCTGCGCGTTGACCTGCGATCCATTAAGCTTCTCGCCAGTCACGACACGCCGCGCCCGCCTCGTCGCAGCATCGCCCGGGGCCGCGCGATTCTCGATCCCACGCAAAGAGGAGGTCTTATGTACACACGCATCCTTGTCGCCGTCGACGGCAGCGCCACCTCGCGCCGCGCCTTCGAAGCCGCGCTCGACCTGGCCAAGGCAACGGGCGCGACGCTGCAGCCGTATTACGTGATCGAGAACACGCCCATGTATTTCGACGCGCCCGGCTACGACCCGTCGATCCTGCGCAACCAGATGATCGCGCAGGGCAACGAACTCGCGGAAGAAATGGACAAGGCGATGGGCGAGCGTGGCGTGCAAGGCGCCATGGTCACGGGCGAAGCCTCCTCGCTCGACGACGTGCCGACGCTCGTGCTCAACGCCGCGAAGACCGCGGGCGCCGACCTGATCGTGATGGGCACGCACGGCCGCCGGGGCTTCCAGCGCCTCATCCTCGGCAGCGTTGCCGAACGGTGCGTGCGGCAGTCCACGCTGCCCGTCCTCCTGATCCCGTCGGCCGCCGGAAATGCCGGGCAGTAGTCGCACTGGGGGCAGGCTGTTTTGCGCGTTATTGGAAAGTCGCTTGCGCGCCGTCAGACGCCGCGTGAGCGGCTTGTGACAAGCCTCAAAACGATTCATCTTAAATGCGCGTCGCTTTGCCACTAATCTGAGATTCGACCCCGGTAGACAATGCCTGGACAGAAATCAAAGGAGCATTGTCCATGCTGAACCATACCGTCACGTCTCAAACCACCGTGCGCCGCAGCAATCGCACGCCCCTGACGACGGCGCCGCGCACGTCCACGCGCTGTTCGGTGTGCGCCATGCGGCATCTGTGCATGCCCCAGGGCCTCACGCTCGACGACCTGCCCAAGCTCGAAGCCTTGATCTGCTCCGCGCGCAGTGTGCGGCGCGGCGAAGCCCTGTATCGCGCCGGCGACACATTCGACAACCTCTACGTCGCGCGCTCCGGCTCGCTCAAGACGGTCATGGCGCACCGCGACGGCCGCGAGCAGGTCACCGGCCTGCGTCTGGCCGGCGACCCGCTCGGCCTCGACGGCATCAGCACCGGCTTCCACACCTGCAGCGCCGTGGCGCTCGAAGACAGCTCGGTCTGCCTCATCCCCTACTCGGCCCTCAAGCATTTGTGCCGCGAAACCGGCGCCATGCAGGACCGGCTGCACCGCCTCATGAGCGAGCAGCTGATCCGCGAATCGTCGCAAATGATGGTGCTCGGCTCGCTCTCCGCCGACGAACGCGTCGCCGCGTTCCTGCTCGACGTTTCCGAACGCAACGGCCAGCGCGGCTATTCGCATGCGGAGTTCAACCTGCGCATGACGCGCGAGGACATGGGCAGCTATCTCGGCATGACGCTCGAAACGGTGAGCCGCACCCTGTCGAGATTTCAAAAGCGCGGCCTGATCGACGCACAGGGCAAGCTGATCCGTATCATCGATATCGAAGGTCTGCGGCATCTGTAATTCGCGCCAAACCCCGGGCGGGCGGCCTGCCCGGGGTGCCGGCGCCGCACCTCGCTGGCGCGGCAACGCCGTTGGCACAACTCCTGCGCAGGGTTAAAGTTTCGTACTACGCCCACGCAAGGAGAATGGCCGAAATGCATCTCCCGCAATCCCCCACGCTCGCGGCCCGCCTCGAAGCGGCGCGCGGCGCCAGCGACGCGCTCTTCAACGTCGTCAAACCCGAGTTTCTGTACGAGCGGCCCATTCGCGAGCGCCACCGCATCGTGTTCTATATCGGTCATCTGGAAGCATTTGACCGTAACCTCTTCGACAAGCGCCTGTTCGACCTGCCCTCCGCCGATGCGCGCCTCGACCAGCTGTTCGCGTTCGGCATCGATCCTGTCGATGGCGGCCTGCCGACCGACGTGCGCGCCGACTGGCCCGACCTCGCCGAAGTCCTGGCCTACGGACGCGACGCACGCAGCCGCATCGACGCGCAGCTCTCCACGCTCGACCTGCCGCCCGGCGCCTCGAATCACGACACGCCGGGGCAGTTGCTGAACGTCGCGATCGAACATCGGCTCATGCACGTCGAAACGCTCGCCTACATGCTCCACCAGCTGCCGTTCGAGCAAAAGCAGGCGCCCGCCGCTGCGGGCGCGCGCGCCGACCCGCTCCGTACGGTCAAGGCCGGAACGGTGCAGGTGCCCGCGGGCCGCACGGAACTCGGCATGACCGCCGAGCGTGGCGTGTTCGGCTGGGACAACGAGTTCGGCGAGCAGCAGGTCGACGTGCCGGCCTTCGAGATCGACCGCTACATGGTCACGAACGGCGCGTTTCTCGAATTCATCGAGGACGGCGGCTACGACAGGCGCGAACTCTGGAACGACGCAGACTGGGCCTGGAAGGAAAGCGCACGCGTGGCGCACCCCGTGTTCTGGTCGCGCGGCCCCGAAGGCTGGACGCTGCGCACGATGTTCGAAGACATCGCATTGCCGCTTGCGTGGCCCGTGTACGTGAGCCACGCCGAGGCCAGCGCCTTTGCGCGCTGGCGCGGCATGGCGCTGCCGAGCGAGGCGC
Source organism: Paraburkholderia sp. EG287B (assembly GCF_040965595.1). Taxonomy (NCBI): domain Bacteria; kingdom Pseudomonadati; phylum Pseudomonadota; class Betaproteobacteria; order Burkholderiales; family Burkholderiaceae; genus Paraburkholderia; species Paraburkholderia sp. EG287B. The sequence continues at coordinate 64,483 of NZ_JBFRCG010000033.1, read as the reverse complement.
AGTGGCAGCGCGCGGCGCACGGCGCGCTGCCCGGCCGCAGCGACAACTTCGATTTCCGCGACTGGAACCCCGTGGCCGTCGACGCCACGCCGGACAGCGCCAGCACGTGGGGCGTGGAAGGCCTGTACGGCAATGGCTGGGAATGGACCTCCACGCTCTTTGGCCCGCTGCCGGGCTTCAAGGCGTTCCCGTTCTATGAAGGGTATTCGGCCAACTTCTTCGACGGTCAGCACTACGCAATGAAAGGCGGCTCGCCGCGCACGGCCCAATGCATGCTGCGGCCGACGTTCCGCAACTGGTTTCAGCCGCGTTATCAGTATGTTTATGCGGGATTTCGCTGCGTGCGCAATTGACTCGCAAACCGAACACGCGGCAGTGCGCGATCGGCAAGCTACCGGACGAAGTCAACGAAGCGGCGAGTCGACGGTCGGAATCCAGATCGTGGAAGTCGCTTCGTGGAATTGCTCCGGTCCGCCCTTCGGCGGCCAGATGCCGTCGGCATACGATTTAGCGCGAATCGCGATGCGCTCGTCGAGGCTGTTCCAAGGCCAGATGTGCGTGATGCGCGGCGCGCCATCGAGCGCATACATGTTGAGCGTCAGCGGCGACCGTTTTGAACGCTCGGGCATTGCCGCCTCCCATGCCTCGAGGGTCGGCGTCAGTCCGCCTGGCTTCAGCCAGTAGGTGCGGAACTCGTAGTACTTGCCGAACACTCCCGGCTCGACGGCCGGGAGAAACGGAAAACCGGCGTAGCTCTCGCTCTCGAAAGTACAGGCGCTGCTGGCGGCCCCGAACGGATCGGGATGGTGCAACTCGCGGTATCGTTCCTCTGCCAGTTCTTCCGCATCGGCGAAGCCGCGCAGCACGCGCACACTTCCGAGCTGGCCGTTTTCCGAGGTCCAGATCCCGAGCCTGCGGCCCGTGGCCACCGGACGATCGAGCCACGCCTGCGCATTTTCGATCACCTGGGGAAGCTTCAGAATGTGGGACGACAGCGTAGTTAGTTCGTAATGCATAGCGAATCTCCTGAGTCCATGAACGCCCCTTCTGACGTCCTTGACCAACGAGCTTAAACTGGGCCCATTCAGAAGAGAATTCCCTCTTTTCTCACACACTCTGTCTGGAAATCGCCATGTTCGACTGGCAGGATCTACGCTACCTTGTCGTGCTCGCGCGCGTGGGGACGCTCTCCGGCGCCGCGGGCGCGCTGTCGGTCGAACATGCGACCATCGGGCGGCGAGTCGCGTCACTGGAGACGGCACTCGGGTTGAAGCTCGTTTATCGCCTGCCTCGCAGCGTTCGCCTGACCGAGGACGGCAAGGCGATCGCCGCGCTGGCCGCACCGATGGCCGAAGGCGCGCTGGCGATCGAGGCCTACGCATTGCGCGCTTCCGCCTCGTTGTCCGGGACGGTGCGCATCAGCGTGCCGCCGACTCTCGGCAGCCATTGCATCGCGCAGCACATGCGCGCGTTTCGCGAAGCCAACCCAACGGTGAAGATCGTCATGGAAGGCGCCGCCGGCATCGCACCACTAGATCGCGGCGTCGCCGACATTGCCATCCGCATGGTCGAACCCAGGGAGGCCAGTCTGGTCACACGGCGGATCGGAGCGATCCGCTTCGGCTTGTATGCCAGCCATGACTACGCCGCGCGCCCCGCAGGGCAATGGGAGTTCATCGCCTATGACGCGTCACTGGACCATGTGAGTCATCAGCGCTGGCTGCGCGCCTATCTCGACGGGCGCCCCATCGTATTCGAAACAGGCGATGTGATCGGCCAGCAGGCGGCGGCTCGCAACGGTGTGGGCGTCGCGCTCCTGCCGACGATGATCGGCGATGGCGACACGGCACTGGTCAGGGTCGGCGGCGGAGCGGCGCCGCCGGCAACGCCGCTTTGGCTCGTGACCTATCCCGACCTCCGTCGCACGCCGGCCGTCAAGGCCGTGATGGGGTTTCTGGTGGAATGTGTCGGGCGCGAACCGCATTTCGCGGATTCTTAGGCATCCTGTTGAATCGACTTCACTGACCTTCCCGTTGATCATAGGCATCCCGGGCGTGCTCAATCTCGTCCAGATGCTTGATCGACCAGTCATAGACGGCACCAAACGGCACTTGCAGCGTGCGCCCCAATTCGGTAATCGAATATTCGACCGCCACCGGCGAAGCATTGATCACTTCGCGCGCAATCAGACCATTGCGTTCGAGACGCCGCAGTGCCTGCGTGAGCGCCTTGTGCGTGACGCCCTCCAGGCGCCGCTTGATTTCATTGAACCGTGTCGGCCTCTCCGTGAGCAGCGTCAGGATCATCACCGACCACTTGTTGGCCACCTGATCGAAAAACGAACGCGCGGCACAGTCCGCAAAGAATACCGCGTCAACCTCGCAAGCCATGCAGATATCCTCCTGTATATCTACGCACTTCGCGGTGCGTAATTGACCGTAGATCTCCAACGTATACCATGAGTATCACGCAGATTGGTTCGAGTCCGGAGCCTGAATGGCGCTGCTCGATCACCACGGAGAATAGAGAATGGAAGCAGGCCCGAGCAGTTCGGCATTACTCGACGCAGCCGATTTCGCCATCCCAACGAACGCATCCACGGCACGACTCTCTTTCACAGACCGCGGCACAGGAACGAACGTGATGTTTTTGCACGGCTGGACCTGCGACTCCCAGGATTGGAGCGGGCAATTGCCCTTCTTCGCGAGCAGGTATCACGTCGTCGCCGTCGACCTGCGCGGGCACGGCGCGTCCGAGGTTCCGCCGTCCGGCGCTTATTCGCCGAACGACTATGTTACCGACATCGAGACGCTGATTGCGACGCGCTACCCGAACGAGCGCTTCATCGTCGTGGGACATTCGATGGGCGGCCAGATCGCAGCGCGTCTCGCGGCACGCCGGCCCGATCTGGTCAGCGCCGTCGTCTCCGTTGACGGCGCACTCGGATTTTCGGGCGATGCCGCTGAAGTCTTCGAGAAAACGGCGCATGAACTGAACGCCGGCGATCCTCGCGCCGTCGTCGCCGCGTTGTTCGAGCGCGTCTACGGGCCCGCGACCGATCCGGCTCACAAGCGTCGGCACGCGAGCCGGCTGCAAGCCATGCCGCTACACGTCATTCGCGAGTCCTTCGCCCCTTTGTTCTTCGGCGACGAACAGATCGGCATCGGGGACGCGAGCGCGAGATTCTGCGCTGGCTTGCCCGTCCCCTTCTATCACCTGTGTGTCGACCCAGTCCAGGCCGATAGCATGCAGGCGTGGTTCTCCCACCCAAAATCGAGAGTGCAAGCCTGGTCCGACGCGGGTCACTGGATCATGCAGGACCGCCCGGACGACGTGAACGCCGCCGTGGCTTCATGGATCGATTCGCTTTAACCGATCATCATTTGCAAAGGTAAAGCCTTCAAGTGTCGAGGGCGGCTACCGTGACCCGGGCACCCGCTGCCCCGGCAGGAAGCCGCCATCGAAGCCAGACAGCGCAGGAAAGCTGGTCGATTTGCTGGGCGCGGCGAGGCCGCCAGCATTGCTCTGTGTGGTTCGCAGGCCCGGGGCCAGAAACAGGAACTTCCACCCGTCATAGGTCTCCGCGCCCTCGAAATCCTCGTATTGCCGCGGAAATCCCGCGCGCTTGATCGTGGCCTCCTCTGACGGGCTGAAGACGCCGTAGAAGCGATCGCCCTGCAGCATCGGCACCCAGTCGTTCTTGCCCGTGACCGGATCCGGATAGGCGAAACGCAGATGATGCAAGGGCTTGGGAAACCGTCTGTCGTCGAGCAGTTCATCGACCGATGCGGGATACGCCCGGCCGACGCGGTAGTACCGCAGAATTGCCAGCCGGTACTGGTTGCCGGCGAACAGCAGTTGCTTCTCCTGCTCGCGGCGGCGTTGCAGCGACCACACGTCGAGCGCCCCCGCCAACGCAATCGACATCAGCATCAGCGCAATCAGGAGCGTCAGCAGCACGAGCCCACCCGCACGCGCGGCACGCGGCCGCGAGCGTCGCCGCGCCCGCGCTTTCGCGCGCGAGGCGACGCGCGGCGTGCCGGCCGCGGGGCTCATTTGGGGCTCCCATCCGCGCGCGGCGGTGCTCCCTGAGGCGCACTCGCCGGCGCCACGTCGTAGACGCCCGGCTTGTTTTCGTCCGGCGAAGCGATCACCGCCCATCTGTCGTCGCCATTGACCGGATCGACCGGGACGGCGCGCAAGTAATGCTTCGCCACCAGTTCGTCGAGCGTCTCGGGATACTGGCCGTTGTCTCCGTAGTACTGATCGATCGCATTGCGCATCACGGCGACATTCTGCTGCCTGACCTGCTCCTTGCCGCGTTCGATGCTGTGCATGTAGCGCGGCACCGCGATGGTCAGAAGCAGGCCGATGATGGCCATCACGACGACGAGTTCGATCAGCGTGAAGCCGCGGGCCTTGTGCGTGCGAGCGGGTTTCATGATGCATCGTCACCATTGTTTGTACGGGATGCCGTTAATGCCGACGCGATCGGATTTCGACGACACGTCGAACACGTCCTTGCCAGCCTGTTCGCTGCTCATGCCCGGGTCGCCACCCGCCGCCGGATCCGGCGGCTCGCCATACGACCGCACGCTCCACGTATCCTCGGCGAGCGTGTCGGGGTCGCCGCTAAAGAAAGGATCGCGCGGCACGTGACGCAGGAACATCAGCAGTCCGCCTTTCGGGTCTCTCGCGTTCTTCACGCCCGTCACGAGCACGCTCAACGTCGGCGGGTAGCCGGACGCTTCGGCATCCTTGTCGATGAGACCGGTATCGCTCGCCTCCTTGTAGGCGTCGAGCGCGGTACGGATCTCGCGCAATGCGTCGCTCAGCTGCAGTTCCTTTTGGCGCTGCACCATCAGCTCCGAAAACGGCATGATGGCGAGCGCGAGAATGCCGACGAGCGCGAGCGTGATCACCATCTCGATCAGCGTAAATCCACGCTGATCGAGATGACGTGCGGCGCGCAAACGCATCGTGCTCGTTCCGGTAGCCACGGCTCAGTACCCACCCTCGACCGGGCGAAGCGGGTTATCGCTCGGCATGGTGCCGGGCGGCATCGTCAGCATCGGCGGCGGTGCGGGGGGCGCAGGCGCTGCGGGCGGCGGCGCGGGCGGCGGTGCCGCGGCGGCCGCCGCTTCGCCGCCCGTCTGCTCCGCGGCCGTTGGTTCGGCTGGTGCGGGCGCCGCGCCCTGGCCGGACTGCGGCGCGGGAGCCGCTTGCGGCGTGGGCGTTCGCGAGAAGCGTCCGCCATATGGTTCGGGTGGCGGCGTCGTGCGCGGCGGCGGCGCCATCTGTCCGAACGCGCCGTTCGATGGCGACGGCAGCGCGGGGTACGCCTCGGCGCCGCCTCGCGACGACGCGCCGCCAACCGTGCCGCCGCCGACCATGCCCGGCATCGGCTTCACCGCAGGCGCCATGGACGTTGCCGCGTTCGCCACAACGGGGTCCAGCCGCAGTTGGTCGGCGTGCACGTTGACGTCGGTGCCCGACCACAACTCCTGCGTATCCGCATCGGCGGCAAGCTGCGGCCGGACGATGTGCGGTGTGATCTGCAACACGATCTCCGTCTTGACGTGGTCGCCCTGGTGGTTGGAGAACAGCCTCCCCAGCACCGGCAACTGGCCAAGACCGGGCACCTTGTTGGCATTCCTGCGGTCTTCGTCCGAGATGAGGCCGCCGAGAATCTGGGTTTCGCCATCACGCAGGCGCAGACTCGTCGAGGCGCTGCGCGTTCCGATCTGATAGGCGAGCGAATTCAGGCCGTTCGAATTGCTGCTCGAAATCGTATTCGTGATGTTGCTGACTTCGAGATTCAGCTGGATGCCGACGTCGCCATCGCGATAGACGCGTGGCTGCACCTCGAGCTTGATGCCGACGTCGAGGTACTGAATCATTTGCGTATAAGACGGGCCGCTCGTGCTCGGCGTACTGGAACTCGAAATCACCGGCACCTTATCGCCAATCATGATGCGCGCCTTCTCGTTGTTGCGCGTCCTGATGCGCGGGCTCGCAAGCAGGTTCGCGTCGGTATCGGTGAGCTTGAAGTTCGCCGTGGCCGAGAGGCTGCTGACATTCAGTTCATTGATCGTCAGATGATGCAGCAGGCCCCATGTCGTCGCGGTGCTCGGGGTCGACATCGTGAACGAGTTGGGCCAGTCGATACCCAGATCGGTGAGGCGCTCGTGCGACACTTCCAGCACCTCGACTTCCATCATCACCTCGGGATCCGGCAAATCCTGCGCGGCGATCATCTCCTCGGCCACCTTGATCGTGTCGGGTGTGCCGCGAACCGTCACGGTATTCGCACGCTCGTCGATCACGACTTCCTTGACCTTCAGAATGCTCTTGAGCAACTGCTGGATCTGCTTGGCGTCGACGTTCGACAACTGGAACGTGCGCACCTTGAGTTCCTGATATTCGAGCTGCTTGGCGGGCGTGGCGGGATAAATAAACAGCGTGTTCGCGTTGAGCTGCTTCTTGTCGAGCTGATTCTGCATCAGGATCATGTCGACCGTGTCCTGCACCGACGCGTTCGTCACGAAGATCGTCGTCTTCAGATCGGCGCGGACGTCGCGGTCGAAGATCACGTTCAATCCGGTAGTGCGCGACAGCGCCTCGAACACCATGCGCACGTTCGCGTCGCGAAACTGCAGCGTCACGGGCTTCTGCATGATCGACGAAGCCGCCAGCTTGTCGTCGCGATCCGCCCGCTGCTGACTGAGTTTGGCGTTGAGCTCGGTCTGCATCTGCTGCGCGAGGGTGTTGGTGGGGTTCTCCACCAGCACGCGGTGCACCCGCTCCGCCGCCTGCGCATACGCGCCGCGCTTCATCATGCGTTCGGCCTCCTGCAGAATGGCCAGGTCCTTGCGGTCCTGATCGATCTGCAAGCCGATCTTGCGGATGCGCTCGTTGGTCGGATCGATGTCGTACGCCTGGAAGAGATTGCGGATCGCTTCGTCAAACTGATAGTTCTTGCGGTACTGATCGGCCTGGTCGAGCAGCGTGTTGACCTGGGCGTTGCGCTGGTTCAGATAGTCGACCTTCGCCTGGGCGTCGGTCGGATCGTCATGAACGTTCGGGACGTGCATGCAGCCGCTAAAGGCGAGCACGGACACGGCGACGGCAAGCGCGCGTCGTCTCGCGACCCGCATCGCGTCCGGGCACGGAACAGGGAACCGGATGACTGGCGCGAGGCGTGTTGCCGGGCCGCTGCCTGAGTCGCGGCCCGCACCCCGAGTGCGTGAGGTTTTCATTTACTTGTCCTCTCGTGGAATGGCGACCACCTGTCTTTCGTGCAGCGGTAAATAGGTCAGCACGACGTCGGACTCCGACACCGACTCGACGCGGTACTGGTTGTCGATCAGGTCGCCCGGCGACACGATCAGCAACTGGTCTCCGTTGCTGAGAAAGACCTGCGGCTTCGCCGCCTTGGCATCGAGCTGCCCCACGTAGGCGAACGGCACGGGAGGCGCGGTGGGCGGCGGGGGCTGCACCGGCGCGGCCGGCACTTCGACGGGCGGCGGCGGAAGCCACGAAGACGCCGTGAAGGGATCGTGGGCCGATTCGAGGGAAAGCGGCGTGCGCAACGAGACGAGCTTCGCATGGGCCGCCGACGTCGCCGAGGCCTGCGCCGCAGACGCGGTCGCCGGTCCCGCAGCCTTCGCGGCCGCCTCGGACGCGTGCGTGTGGCGCCTGGCATCCGGCCGCGCGTGCGTGTCGTTGCGATGCGGACTGTCGAGCGCGGCGGCCTGCGCCGGCATCTGGCGTGCCGCGACCAGCACGCGATACCCTGCCCCGGCGGCCGCGATTGCGCAAATCACCAGCAGCACACGCATGGGCAGAGCGGGTTTCATGGCTGGGCGCTCCGGTAAATGAGTTCGAAGCGCACCCGCGCATCGAGAATATTGCCGTCCACCGCGGGACGTTCCACGTGGATTTCCCGCAGCGCTGCATTCGGCACGTTGTTGAGCACCAAGGCGAGAAAATGCCGGATCGCGCTGTACTGATCCTTGACCGGCAGCATCACCTGATAGCGCGTGTAGCGCGCGCCCGCATCCGTGCTCACCTGGTACTCGGCAGACCCGAGTGTCAGGTTGCTGCCGCGCGCCTGCTCGAATATGGACGCGATATCATCCGCACTTTGCGAAAAGTGCGGGAACAGTTCTGGCAAGGCCGCGAGCGCTACTGCGTCGGCCTCCGCATCGTGCTTGCCGACTGCATGGCGCGTCTTTGCCGCCTCGACGACATGCCCCGGGGTCTGCATCTCCTTCGTATCGGCTTCCACGCTGGCAATCTCGGCACACATGAGGGCCGCGGCACCAATCATCAGGATACCGATTAATCCAGCCAGGCCGAACAGACGCCGCAGCTCGAATCGCAGTGTCAGCAGCCGGTCGCGCAACAGATCCGCATTCATGACTTCCTCCAGACGGCGGTGATCTGGAAACGAACCGGCTTGCCCGGCACGTTGTTCTCGACCAGATGGTCGTTGAGCACCGCTTCGCGCAGCAGCACGCTCGTCTGCAGATACTTCAGGTACGCGATCATCGCGTCGGTATTCTTCGCTTCGGCGGTGATACGAATCTGGCTCTGCGCGGGGTTCTGGTCGATGCCGATCAGCGCGACGTCATGGTCCGGATAATCTTCCACGATCGAAAAGAGGTCCTGCCACGGTACGGTCAGTTCGCGAAGGATCGACAGGCTCTGCTTTTCCGCCTGCCTGGCAGCCGGTGTGAGCGGCGGCGTTACCGCGTGTCGCTGCGCGAACGTCCGGTGCCGCACGGCGTCGAGTTGCGCCTGCACGCGATCGTTCTCGGCATACGCACGCCAGAGCCGCGCACCGCATCCGAGCAGCAGCAGAGCCGCGACGCACAGCAGGATCAGGCCGCTCGTCCCACTGCGTGCGCGCCGCCTGCCGAAGTCGATGTCGAGGACCTGGATCATTGCGCATACTCCATCAGCCGGCGCGCGGGCGAGTTGTCCGTCGCCGGCTGGGCCGGCCGTATCGCGGCCGCAAAACGCGCCTCGAACGGCGCCAAGTCGGTGTCGTTGCCGAACAGATAGATCGTGCAGTCCTCCCGCTTGAGGCCCGCTCGCGTCGCCGAGCGTTCGAACAGCTGCTCGGCCAGTTCGGCAAGCCGGGACGCATTGGCCGCATCGCCGGGAAACAGGCGCTGCGCATCGTAGGCGGCCCAGCCGCGCCGCTCGATCATGACGGCCTGCATCAACTCCTCGGCGACGAACATCAGCAGTGCGTCGCCGCCCGCCGCCACGTCGATGCAATTGAGCATTTCGGGCAGACCCAGTTTCAGGCGCGCAATCCGCACATGTCCGGACGCACCGACTTCATGAATGCCGTCATGAAGCGCGCGGGACATGGCGCTCGCGAACAGCGCGCGTCCGCCCTGCTGCACGCAGAAGCGCACCAGCAGCGTTGCGCCGTCGACCCCATAGGTGTCGGTGAAATGGGCCAGCGCGACTTCTTCGAGCTCGCGCGCTCGCAGCGTGCGAAAGTCGCCGCGCAATATCGCGTGGATGCCCCAGAAGTCGTCCAGCACCACGTGTGCGTTGCGCGTCGCCGGCTTCGCCTCGCGGCGCGCCGGTTCATCCGCATCACCGGCATCGGCGCCGGGCGTGGCGACGAGCGCCGCGCGCAGCGCGTCGAGCAAGCCCGTCTCTGTGCCGTACTGGTCATCAGGGATCGTGAAGCTGGCCGGCTCCGCAGGCGGCAGGTGCTTGCGCGGGCGCCAGAGTCCGGGCGCGCGTACGCCGACGACGATCTCGCGTGTGCCGACTCCGATCGCAACGGGACTATTCGACCATCGTGACACGATTGATCTCCTCGAGAGTCGTTTCGCCGCGCTTCACCAGTTCGATCGCGGCGACGCGCAGTGTCTGCATGCCGTAGCGCATCGCTGCGGCCTTGATGTGACCGAGCGGCGCGCGCTCCGACAGCAGTTGCCGCAGCTCGTCGTTCATGCGCAGGGCCTCGGCGATCGCGCGCCGTCCGCGATAGCCGCTGCCGCGGCATGCGCCGCAGCCGGCGCCGCGGCGAAAGAGGTAGCTGCCCGCCGCGTCCGGGTCGATGCCCGAGCGGATGAGCGTTTCCGTGTCCACCCGGTCTTCGGTCACGCAGTCCGGGCAGCATTGCCGCAACAGGCGCTGCGCCACCACGCCATTGAGCGCGGAGACGAAGCTGTACGGATCGACCTCCATGTTGGTGAAACGGCCGATCACGTCGAACACGTTGTTCGCGTGCACGGTCGTGAACACCTGGTGCCCGGTCAATGCGGCCTGCACGGCGATCTGCGCCGTTTCCGGATCGCGGATTTCCCCGACCATGATCTTGTCCGGGTCGTGCCGCAGAATCGAGCGCAGCCCGCGGGCGAACGTGAGCCCTTTCGCCTCGTTGACCGGGATCTGCAGGATTTCGCCCAGCTGGTATTCGACCGGATCCTCGATCGTCACGATCTTCTCGAGACCGTTGTTGATTTCCGTGAGGATCGCGTAGAGCGTCGTCGTCTTGCCGCTGCCGGTCGGCCCCGTGACGAGCAGCATGCCGTACGGCATCGACGCGAGCTTGCGCATGAAGCGCGTATCGGCCTCCTGAAAGCCGAGCGCCTCGAGCGTCAGGCCGCCCGCCGACTGCGAAAGCTGATAGCGGTCGAGGATCCGCAGCACCGCGTCCTCGCCGAACTGGTTCGGCATGATCGACACGCGGAAGTCGATTTCACGCCCCGCGTACTGCGCCTTGAAACGGCCATCCTGCGGCACGCGCCGCTCGGCGATGTCGAGCTCGGAGATCACCTTCACGCGCGAGAGCACCTGGTCCGCGACATCGCGGCCCTCGGCACGGCCGACCACGGCGAGCACGCCGTCCACGCGGCACTTGATCATCAGCCCGTTCGCGCGGCATTCGAGGTGAATGTCGCTCGCCATCATCTTGAGCGCGTCGTAGATCGTCGAGTTGAGCAGTCTGACCACAGGACTGTCGTCGCTGCTGATGCCCTGCAGCGTCAACGCCAGCGAGGCTGGATCGACCGTGTTCTGGACCGGGTCGTCGAACGCGAGCGAGTCCATCGCGCGCACGTCCTTTTCGCGCACGGTCAGATACGCGTTGATGTCTCCCGCGCTCGCGAGCGCCCAGCTATACGGCACGCCCGGCTGCGCGCGCATCCGGTGCTCGACCCAGCCGCGCGTGCGCGCATCGAGCGGATCGGCAATCGCGAACAGCCGCGCGTGGCTGGCATCGGGATCGTGGAAGCAGACGCACAGGCGAGTCGCCGCTTCGACAAACGAAATCACTTCGAAGTCCGGTTCGAGCCGATTCAGCTCGCGCATGGCGATCGACTTCATGCGGAACAGCGCGGCCAGTTGCACGCGCAGTTCTTCCGCGCTGAGCGAGGTTTGCGCCATCAACTCCTCGAGCGCGCGAATGCCGGAACCATGCCGCTCGCCCAGCGCTCTCAGTGCGTCGCGCAGGTCTGCGCGCGCTTCGGCTGGTGTGCCATCCGGCTGGGCGATGAGGGTATCCACGTGCTTCCCCAATTCGGTCTACTGAATGCTCGAGGCAATTTCGAAAATCGGCATGTACATCAGCACCACGATCCCGCCTATCACCACGCCGATGAAGATCATCATGGCGGGCTCGATCAAGCGCGAAATCAGATCGATCGTGCGCGACACCTGCGCCTCCTGGAACGCCGCGATGCGGTCGAGCACGGGGCCGAGACCACCCGTCTTCTCCGCGACCGTCAACAGGCGGTACGCGATCGCGTTGGCGAGCCCCGCCTCCTGAAACGCGTCCGAAACCTTCGCGCCGTTGCGCACCTGGTGCAGTGCACCCGCGAGCGCCGTCTGGTCCGCTCGTCCGACCAGGCCCTGCGCGAGGTCGAAGGCCTTCACGGCGGGAATGCCGCCGTCGACGAGCATGGCCGTCGTGCGATAGAACTGCGACTGGCGAAACACGCGGAAGTGTTGTCCGATACCGGGCAGCGCCAGCATGCGGTCGGCGATCCAGTTGCGCACGAACGGGCGGCGCAATGCGAAGCCCGTCGCCACGGCCAGCACCGCGACGCTCACGGACAGCCCGGACCCGTGCGCGTGCACCAACCCGCCCCAGGCCATCAGCATGCGCGACAGCAAGGGCAGCTCGCGCCCGCTGTGTTCGAGCAGGCTCGCGAAGCGCGGCACCACGAAACCGAGCAGGAACAGGACGACCGCCGCGCCGACGAACAGCAGGACCGTCGGATAGATCGCCGCGGACACCACGCGTGCACGCAGTTCGTGGAGCGTCGCGCTGTTGCGCGAGTAGCGTGTGAGGCTGTCGGCGAGGCCGCCGGTCTGCTCGCTCGCCTTCACGCACGCCACCAGCACCAGCGGGAAGATATGGCTTGCGTGCTCGAGCGCCGCGGACAGCGAGTGCCCTTCCTCGAGCTGGCGCAGGAGGTCGCGATACACTTGCGCCGACGCCTCGCGGCGCTCGTTGCCGCCAAGCGTGCGCAACGCGTCGACGACACCTACGCCCGCATCGAGCAGCGCGGCGAGCTCGCGCGCAAAGAGTTCGACGTTGAACCGGCCGCCGGGAAGCCCCAGCCGGTTCGCACGTTGCCGCCGCCGGCCGCCCTCGGCGCGCACCGAGACGACGCGCAGACCGCGGGAACGCGCGAGTGCCGTGGCCGCCGCGGGCGTTTCGCTGTCGAGGCGAAGCGTCTGGACCGAGCCATTCGTATCGAAGACACGCAGCACGTACTTCACGTCGACTCTCCTTGCAGACAACTCACCCGCGGCGCGCGCCCCTACCACGACGAGATCGTGACGTTCTCGCCCGTGCCGTCACCGCGTCCGTTCTTGCCGAGCGAATACAGGTCGTAATCGCCGTGGTCGCCCGGCGAACGATACTGGTATGCGCGATCCCACGGGTCCACGGGCACCGCCTTCTGCAGATATGGCCCGCTCCAGCGCGTGGCATTCTGCGGCTTCTCCACCAGCGCCTCCAGGCCTTCTTCGGTCGTCGGATAGGCGCCGACGTCGAGCCGGTATTGATCGAGCGCCTGGCCGAGCGACACGATCTGCGCTCGCGCGATCTTGACGTTCGACTTGCCGACCTGTTCGAAATATCGGGGCGCCACGAGACCGGCCAGCAAGCCGATGATGACCATCACGACGAGCAGTTCGAGCAGCGTGAAGCCGCGGCGCGCATACGTGCGTGCCGGTGCCGCAAAACCGGCGCAACGCCGCGGCGCCGCTGACTCGGGCATCCGCACACCGCGTTGGATAGAGGTCGATTCGCTATGCACGGCTCCCCCCTGTATCGACTCACCGCTTCAGCGCCGCTGAAGCCGTTGCATGCATTCTTGTTCAGGTCGATACGGGCAAGAAGTAGGGAGTGCCGTCCAAAGACATGGGTAAAGACCCTCCAGTTGCACGATCCCGTCTGGAGGGATTTCACACATGCTCGTCGTCGGGCAACGACAGCACGCCCATGTCGATCGCAATGCGCACGAGGCCGTTCAGGTTCCTGATGCCGAGCTTGCGCATCAGGTTCGCGCGATGCTTTTCGATGGTCTTGGGGCTGAGACTCAGGCACTCGCCGACCTGACGGTTGGTGTGCCCTTCCACCACGAGCCGCAACACCGTGCGTTCGCGGCCCGTCAACGCGTTCCACAGCTGCGCCTTGTGGGCGAAGTCCTCCTGCGATCCGTGCGCCCCGCCGCTGATCCGGTTCGCGCCGGCCGCGGGCTTGCCCTGCATCACGAAGCGCATTTCCCGCACCAGTTGATCGAACGACGCGTCTTTGACCACGTAGCCGTCGGCGCCCGCGGCGAACGCCTCCCGCACATGGTCTTCGCTCCAGTGCACGGTAAGGACGATGATCCGGACGCGCTGAAACTCGCGCTTGATCGCGGCGATCGCTTCGAAGCCGCTGCCGCCGGGCATCGTCAGATCCATCAGGATCAGGTCGGGCAGCGTCTCTCTCGCGAGGCGATGGGCTTCGAGCCCGCCGGCCGCCTCGCCGACGATGCAGTAGTCGTCCAGTTCGGAAACCATGCGGCAAAGGCCGCTGCGCAATAAATGCTGGTCCTCGGCAATCAGCACACGATGTCTTTTTTCCAATTTCGTCGCTCCTTGCGGGACGCTGCAGACCTAGTTGGAAGCGACGACATCGTGATAGGCGGCGAGCAGCTCCGACGGCGTGGCGAAGCCGTCGATGCGCAGCCAGGGCTTGCCCGGCGCGGCGCGCAGGAAGGCGACCGGCGTGTGATTCATCTTGTCGCCCCGATAGACGTTGAACGCGCGCTGCGCCGCGATGCTCGCCTCGACCGTGCCGGTATAGTGCTGCCACTCGGGGCCGGCTTCGAACCTGGCCGCATAGGCCTTCAGACGCGCAGGCGTGTCCTCTTCCGGATCGATCGAGATCGAGACGATATGGACCTTGTCCCGGTCGCTGCCCAGATCGTTCTGAAATTGCTCGAGCGTTTGGCTGGTCATCGGGCAGATCGTCGTGCAGGTGGTATAGATGAAGGTCACGATCACCGGACGGCCATCGTTCAACTCGTCGACGAGCGAAACGGTCTTGCCGTCATCGCGCACGAGGTCGACCGAAGGCAGCGTGTATTGCTCGGTCGTGCGCGTCGTCATGCCCGCCATCATGTGATGATGCATGTGAGGATCGGCAGCGGCATCGTCGGCCGGTGCGCTCCATGCCGCGGTTGCCGCGAGTGCGATGCCCGCCAGCACCCCGAGCCTTAACTTTGCAGTCCTGTTCATACCGGTCTCCAGAAATGAGGAGAAAGGTCGCTTCTCGCGATGCGCAGGTCGCGGCGCTTTCACTCCCTTGCGAGCCCAGTGTCATGAATTTGCCAGTGAGCGTCATGGGTGGAGGGACCCCAAACGACGGTAGGGTATGCCCGCTTGATGGAAAACCCGCACCCTGCAATGGGGGAGTCCCCACACTACGAGCCCCCATATTCCCCGTTGCCGCTCACATCGCTCACGGCCTAAAATCCCGGTATTCTTACGATCGGATTATGTCGACGCATCGGGGAGCTCCAATGGATGCGATTCAGCCAGGGGGACCGCAGGTAAGATTGCTCGATCTGATCGACGCAATGCGCAAGCTTCGTAGTGCGGCCTGCGCCAGCCAACCCGACGCCGGCGTCGTCACCGACGCACGTGGCGCGGCGCTCGCGATTGTCACGCCCGATGGGACCTTCGTGTCGGCCAACCGCAGCGCGGCCGCACTGCTCGGCTATTCGAGCGCCGAACTCGCCGGCAAGGGCCTCGTCGACCTTGCGCCCGACGACGCTCATGCCGCGCTGGCAGACGAATTGTCCGCCAGCGTAGTTCGCGAGTTTCATTCCTTCAGCGCCGTGCTCACCGGCCGGACCGGTCACCCGACGCGGCTTGCACTGCATCAGCAATGGGTGCCCACGAAGGCGATGGATTCGGGCGTCTTGCTGACGCTTTTCGAAGAACCGCTGATCATCGAACCCGGGGCTGCCGACCCCGCCGAGCGGCTCGACGCGAGCGAGCGGTTATGCCAGACGTATCTGATGATCGGTCAGCAGAAAGAACGCCAGCGTCTCGCTTCGGAGTTGCACGACGGCCTCGGCCAGGCGCTCACCCTCGTCAAGCTGATGACCGAGGACGCGCTGATGCGCATCCGTCGCGGGCAGGTCGACGATGCGGTGCAGCTGCTGGATTCGACCGTGTTCAGGATCCGCGAAACGATCGGCGACGTGCGGCAGATATGCGGCGAACTGAGGCCGCTCATGCTCGATAAACTGGGGCTGCCCGCGGCATTGGGTTCGCTGTGCCGGCGCATCGAACGCGGCACGGAGGCGATGTCGGTCGTGTTCGACTGCGATGTCGCCGACAAGGACGTGCCCGAGCATCTGAAAGCAGACATGTTCAGAGTCGCTCAGGAGGCGCTGAACAACGCCGTCAAGCATGCCGAGGCAACCGAGATCTCCCTCAGCCTGCGCGGCGATGCGGTGCGTCTGGTGCTGACGATTCGGGACAACGGCATTGGCTACGAGAACCATCCGTTCGCCACGGACGAAGCGTATACAACAGGATTGGGGCTCATCGGCATGCAGCACCGCGTAGAAACGCACGGCGGCGCGTTTTCGATCGAGTCGTCCGCGGCGACCGGGACGCTCGTCTGCGCGACCTGGACGCGCTAGCGCCGCCCTCGCCGCATTCAGGTTCCCGTCTCGCCCAGCCGGTATTCGGGCGCTTCGCCGCTTGGCCCCGAGCCCGGCGCCGGATCGGTGCGTTCCGGCAAATGCTCGTCGCTCACGTCCGGCTCGGCGCATTTGGCGGCGAGCGAGGTCAGCAAACCCATGCTCATCGCAACGAGCACCAGTTCGGTCAGGTTGGCGATATGAAGCTTGTGCATCATGCTCGCGCGATACTTCTCGATCGTCTTCGGACTCAGGTTCAGATATTGTCCGACCTGCCGGTTGGTGCGCCCTTCCGCGATCAGCTTCAGCACGCTGCGCTCGCGCGCCGTCAGCACGTCCCAGGCATGCTTCGGTGCGGGCGCTTCGCGGCCGCTGACGAACGAGTCGACCATATACCCATAGACGTCCGCACTCAGATGCTTTTTGCCCTGCATGACCGAGTGCATCGCGACCAGCAACTCTTCGAACGAGACGTCCTTCAGCACGTAGCCGTCGACGCCGGCACGCAGCGCTTCCCGCACGTACTCCTCGCTTTGATGCACCGTGAGCGCGATGATCCGGATGCCCGGCGAGCGCCGTTTGATTGTCGCGCTGGCGTCGATGCCGTTCATCCCCCGCATCGACAGATCCATCAGGATCAGATGAGGGGCGAGCGTCATCGCCTGCTGGCAGGCTTCCTTGCCGTCGCGCGCTTCGCCGACGACGTCGTAGTCGGCTTGCGCACACAGCATCGAACGTAGACCATTTCGCAGCAGATCGTGATCCTCTGCGATTACAACGCGACATTTGGTATACACGTCTTGTCTCCCGTGCCCGTGCCCTGGGCCGTCATAACCGCATTAACGATTTGACGAAATTCTTCCCTTCCACAAAGCTTTCACTATTTACATTCGAATTCCTAACTGTTAGCCTTATGTTATTTTTGGATTACTGTGTGTGCGCCTGCCCTTCGCAAGGTTCACGCCACTTCGCGCAGAGCGAGCAACGGCGCGCATCTCCACTTTTCGAGGCATTTCGGCAGTGCATCAAGCGCCGAAAAATGTTTCAAATTCGAACTCTTTTGAAATCTCCAGAAGATTAGCCATCACAATGGCT
This sequence comes from Paraburkholderia sp. EG287B, assembly GCF_040965595.1. Lineage (NCBI taxonomy): Bacteria > Pseudomonadati > Pseudomonadota > Betaproteobacteria > Burkholderiales > Burkholderiaceae > Paraburkholderia > Paraburkholderia sp. EG287B. Next base: position 47,195 of record NZ_JBFRCG010000033.1, on the reverse strand, counting down.
AGCAGGAAATCCGTTCTTTTTTATCATTGGATGAAAATTAACCGATGATATTTGCATCCAGTGAGAAGAAATAAGGCACTGCGCATGACGGCCGATTGGCCGCCGTTGATTACCGTCTATTACCGTTTGTTTCTAATGTTAAGTTTTTGCAATGGGCTTTTTGGCCGCTCTCTCGCGTCACAAAGTGTAGGGAGGTGCCCCATTGCCGAGCCGTTTTTTCTTCCACCACAATTCAGGTGCAGGAGAAAACAACGATGCATTGCCAACCGTCATCCCGCTTCGGAAACGCGATCATTGCCGCATTCGCGATGCTCGGTGCGGTGTTGCCGGGAACGGCGTGCGCGCAAATTTTTGGCACGGTCGACACCAACGGCGCCATCGTTCTGACGAATGTGCGCGGCAAGCCAGGATTGAAGGTGATCGTCGCGGGCGAACCGCCGGGCGAACCAGGCGCGAGGCGCCGGTCGCGCAAGTCACCGGGCGGCGCCGACTCCCCGTTGTACGCGGACGTGATCGACGAAGCGAGCCGCTCCTTTCGCGTTCAACCCGAACTGCTTCGCGCGGTGATCGACATCGAGTCGGGATACAACCCGAAGGCGGTTTCGGACAAGGGCGCGCTGGGACTGATGCAGTTGATGCCGGAAACCGCTGCGCGATTCTCGCAGGGCGACATGTTCAATCCACGAGACAACGTGCTGGCCGGCGCCCGCTATCTGCGCTTCCTTCTCGATCTGTTCAAGGACGATGTAGAACTCACGCTGGCCGCCTACAACGCCGGTGAGAACGCGGTGATTCGCGCCGGCTATCGCGTGCCGTCGCTGCCGGAAACACGTCTGTACGTGCCGCGCGTGCTGGCGCGCTACAAGCAGCTTCTCGCGGCCAGTTGATCGCCGGCTTGCGCGCCACCCGACGGCCTGCATAGCGAACCGGCCGACTGGGGACCAGTTCAGTCGGCCGGACGCCCTCTGCGACGTAGAACGCGAACCCTTGCAGGGGTGCTGCGTCCTACGCTCTCCCTCCGTTGTCTACCGCGTGCGGGCACACGTCACCGAAACAAGGCAATGGTCTTGTCCGATCCCTCGCCGTGCGCCAGTGCATGGTGAAGCTCGATCATGTCCTCGATCTCTTCCACGCGCTCCTTCGGGACGTCGATCATCATCAAAAGCTCGCCGCGGAGGATCGCTTCTTCGAAGCGTTTCAAGCGCGTATTGCGCATCTCGACGCCGACCATCGCCGCTACCGCGGCGCCGAAACCTGCGCCTGAAAGTGCGAGGATCGCCACCGTGCCGCCGGCGATCCGGACGTCTTCGGGCGGACAGACAAGCGCAATCAGCGCCACCACCAGCCCGGTCGCACAGCCCACTGCCGCGCCTCGCGCCAGCGAAGCGAGCAGATCGCTGCGTTGCGCGAGCGATGCCTGCGGCAAGCCGTCGAGCGACACATTCTCGTTGGCGATGACATGCATATGCCGCCACTCGACCTGATGCAACAGCAGTTCGCTGGCGACCGCTCGCGCGCGCTGTGCGCTGGGCAGCAAAAAATAGACGCGTCGCATTTGAGCTATTCCCGCTTTCCGTCGAAAGTGTGCAGATGCACGACACGCTCCCGCAATACGCCATCGATCTCACGGCACGATCCAGTCCCCGTCGGCGACGAGCTTGATGTGGTCCGGCCCGGCAAAGCGGACGATATAGCCGCCCTTGGATGCGAACGTCTGCCCCGGCGCCAGCGTCAGGCGCGGATAGTAGCCCGTCAGGATGCGGCGTTCGAGCATGTCCTGAATCCGCTCCACCAGATAGTCCCTCACGAACGCATCGACCATATGGCTCAGGGTCTCGGCGAGCAGACCGCAGGCAAGGTAGGTGTCCGCCTGCACCTGGGGCGCCACCATCGGTATCTGTCTGATCGAGAACCAGCCGAACGCGTAGTCGACGCGCACGCGCCGCCCTTCCGGCAAATCGAACGGGTACGCAAGGCGCGTGACGCCACGCCAGCTCGCCGGCAGGGGGGTGCTATCCAGGCCGCCCATGAGGCCCGACATGAACACCGTATGCGTCGCTGGAGGGATTCGCGCGAGCGCCGCAATATCGGGCGGACGCAGCCACAGCACGAGCACGTCCGAGCGCGGTATGCCACGCAGCGCACCGGCAACGCCCTCGCCGGGGGCGAGCGCGTGGTTCGAGACCACGATGCCGTGCGCTGCCAATGCCGTGGCGAGCGACTGCGCGCCGCGTTCGCCGTTGTCTCCCGTGCGGTAGACCTGCCAGACGCGCGTCGTCACCTTTACCTCTTTCGTCTCCAGCACGGGCGGCGCGCCGGCTTCATCGACGATGCGCGCCCCAATCAGCTCCGACTCGAGCAGCACGCCCTTCGAGAAGTACACGGAATAGAAGTCGCGATCGTTTTCGACCGGCACTTCCACGTTGGGAAAGAGGCACGGCACGGCCTCCTCTTCGCAGAAGTCGTGAATCGGCGCCCAGTTCTTGCCACCGAGACCCGACAGCACGGCGAACACGGGCTGCCGGGCCAGAAACTGCGTGAGTTGCCCGCGCCACGTGTCCGGCGGACCTTTGAGCTCCCACACGTGCAGTTCCCAGCGCCGATTCACCATGAACATCATCTTGCGCGACGAACGCAACGGCGGCACCGCGCCGAGCGGAAAGACGTTTTTGTCGGCGAAATAATGCGTGAGGACATCGAGCATGCCCGCGCGTTTCACCGGGTCCGCATCGGGGGTGATGATCGTCGCGAAGTGCAGCACGGTATCGGTGACGCCCGTCGGCCTGCGCCGATCGAGCTGTTTCAGATAGCCGATCAGCGCCTGCATGTCGGCGTCGTTCAGCGCGTACTGCGGCATCAGGCTGCTGAGCGGCTTGCCTTCGGAGTCGATGCCTTCGCGTATGGCTCGCGCGACCGTCGCCTCCGTGTACGGTTCACGTTCGGCGCGCATTCCGGGAACGTACGGCAAGTCGCCATCCTCCGGCGTTTGAGTGCGTGGCTCGACGAGGTAGCGCCAGCTGATCGGCGGGATGCTGCTGTTGCCTTCCCTCGAACCCAGCCCACTGCGGCGATGACAGTTCATACAGGCTGCGGCTGCGCCTTGCAGGTGCACACCCCCGTCGTGCATCGCCTCGAGCGCTGCGCCCGAACCCAGTACGCCCTGCTGATAGATGGCCTGCCCGGCACTCGCCGTCGCGACCGGCTCGGCGGCAGGCGCGCAACGCGCCTCGCGCACAGGCACGATCAGCGCGACGAGCAACGCGCATGGAGCCAACCATCGCGCCGCCCGCGACGGTGCCCGTGCGCGGCCTCCCGGCCTGCTTGCCGCGCGCTTCATGATCAGGGCGACGGATGTCCGGCGCCAGGCAGCGCCGGCGAGGCATCGACGTCGATCGAAACCGATTTGCGGTGCATCTGCGGCGGCGCTGGCCTCGTGAAGATGCCATCGTCCAGCGCCGGGTTGAGCGACACCTTGTCGATCGTCAGCTTGTCCTTTTTGTCGGATGTCGCTGCCCCGCTCTCGATCTCGAGCGGTATCTGCAGCCCCTCGACGCTCCTGAAGTCGCTGTAACTCACCTCCACGACGACCGTCTGGCCACGCGGCGTGCGCACCTGGTGGTCGACCTGCACGTCGAGAAACGTTTGAGCGTCGATCCACACGTGGCGGATCACACCGGAAGGCAGCTTCGCGGCAAGACGATACGCATCGCGCCCGCCCACCTGATCCTTGCCCTCGAGGGTGACGGTGACGCCCTTCGCTGCATGGTCGATCAGGAGCCCGTCGATCACCTGCTCGTCGCGCGCGGAGCTCGCCTCGTCCATCGAGTACGGCCGCGGCGTCGCGCTGCCCATGCCGTTGGGGCCCAGTTTCCAGCCTTGTTTGCCGTCGAATACCCGCACGGACTTCTGGTTGTACACGGTGACCTCGAAGCGTGTCTTGTTGGGGCGTTTCATGGCGAGGACGAACGGCAGGTCCGGCGCGGGCGCATTGGCGCTATCCACGTGACCGGACCAGATCATGGTCTGGACCTTGCGCCAGGCGTCGAGGCCGCCTCTCGCCTCGACGTTCTTCTCGACGATCTCATCGGCACTCAGATCATGCGCGGGGATCTGCTCGCCCGCGAACACGACCGCCGCAACGCTGCCGGCGAGCACCCAAGCTGCGACTGGTTTCATGGCCGTCAACCTCATGGGGGCACCCAGCGGCTAGTGGCTTGCGCTCTGGCGCGGGCCCGGATGCGCACCGGCATTTGCGCCTGGGTTCGCGCTCGTCGCCGGACGCGGGCTCGGGCCCGGGTTCGCGCTGACGACCGGTGTGGGGTGCGTGACTTTCGACACCGTGAGCTGCGGCTTGGCAAAGAGCGCGTCGTCTGCCTGCGGATTCAGCGCGACCTTATCGATGGTCAGCTTGTGCGTGCCTCTTGCGCCGACGACCACCGTTTCGATCGTATGCGGCATGACGAGGCCGCCCTCCTTGCGGTAGTCGCGATAGAAGATGGCGACGTTGTGCATCTTGCCGTCGAGCTTGCGCGCATCGCCGTCGACCTTCAGTTCGAGAAAGCTGGCCGCATCGATCCATACGCGGCGCGACGTGCCGTCTTTCATCGTCAACTTGAGCACATACGCGCGGTGGCCCTCGACCATTTCCATGCCGAGCACGTCGATGCGCGTGCCCTTCGCCGCATAGTCCATGAGCGGACCGTCCAGTTCGGCCCACGATGCGGCCGCCTTGGCCTCCGCGGGCGTGTAGGGCTCGACTTCGTTGCGGCCGAGGAACGGCCTGACCTTCCAGCCCTGCGCGCCGTCATAGACCTGGAATGCCGTCTGGTCGTTGAAGCGGACCTCGATGCGGCTCTTGCGCGGGCGCTTGAGCGTCATCGTGAAAGGTAGCCTGGTGTTCTTCGTGCCGCCCGCTTCGAGCTGCCCCGACATCGTCATCGCGTTGACCGCGTGCCACGCCTGCAGGCCGCCGCGCGCCGCAACGTTGCGCTCGACGATCTGCGCCGCGCCCATGTGCGCCGCCCCTGCGGTCTGGGCGCTCGCCGCAGACGACCCCGCGAACGCCATGGGAGCGCTTGCCACGAGCGTCACTGCCGACGCGGTCCGGATCGCCAGCGAAAGAAAGCGGTTCATGAGTTATCTCCTCTTCATCTGCGCACGAAAAGCGCGTGCGCCATCATTCGACTATCAGCCCGTCGATGTGGAACGACCCCACGAATACGTCGACGCGCTCCCCGGCCTTGATCAGACCGCCCTTGTTCGAGAACACCATCCAGTACTCCTGACCGGTTTCCAGCGGACCGCTCTGGCGCAGCGCGCCGACCTTGTCCATTACCGGGATTTCGAGCAACGCATGGCTCGTGCGCCCGAACATCACGGCCGTCGCGGTCTTTTCGCCGAGCGGCCGCGCGGCCACCGGGTCCGTCACGCGATAGCTGAAGCGGATCAGGTTGCCCGACGCCGTGCGGCGCACGCTCAGGTGATCGATGCCCTGCATCATTTCGTAGTAGCCCTTCGCGCGCTGCGGCAGGCTCGCCGGCGAGTACGGCGACTGCTTCGCCGCCGCGCTCGCACCGGCCTCGCCCACCGCCGGCTGAAGCGAGGCGGCGGCGAGGCAGATACTGCCGGCCAGCAGCACGGCCCGCGGCGACCGGTCGCGACGCTGGCTCATGGCAACGCTCCCAGTGTCTTCAGACCCGCCGGCGTCGTGACTGCGGGCGGCGTGCCCACCGGCAACGCAGGCTGGCCCTGATTGCCCTGGTTGCCCTGTGCGCCTCCGGTGCCGGGCAGCCCTCCGGCGTTCGCGGCGTTCGGCAAGATCCCCTGCAGCAATCCGAGCAGCGTCACCGGATCGTTGACGCCAAGCGCGAGCGGATACGGCTGCGAGGCGAACACGCCGGGCCTCACGAACTCGACGGCTCCGATGTCGTAGCCACCCAGCTGCGGCCGCGGCGTGCCGAAGATGTCGCGATTCGGCGCACCCGCTGCCGTGGCATGGTTGACCGCCGGCGAGGTCCCCGGAATCGTGTAGTTGCCGAGCAGCGTGTTGAGTTGCGTGCCCGTGCTCGCCTCGTTGAACAGCGACAGCGGACCGTACGACATGTTGATCCAGTTGTTGCCCTCGTCCGGCGTCGCCGACGGCAGCAGGCTGAACAACGGATTCGGCAGCACCGTGTCCGCAATGCCCGGGGGCACCGTGATGCCGATGCCACCCGCCTCCGGCGGCACACGCGCACCGTTGCAGTACTGATGCACGACACCCGGATTCGAGCCGCTGTTGTTCGCGTTCGGATAGTCGCCGGCGTCGGTCAGGATCGAGTACCGCGGGTTCATCGTCAGACCGGAACCATGGTTGGCGGCGCCGGTGTCGCCGAACGCGCCGATGTCCCAGTAGACCGCCTTCGGATCGCAATAGCCCGTGGCGTGCCCGGCCTGATTCAGCGACGGATTCAGCGTGACCACGTTCTGCAGCCCGGCGATGCCCGGATCCAGTCCTCCCACCGTGATGTAGAACGTGCGGTTCTGCCAGAACAGGTCATTCGTGAGCACCGGGTTCGAGAACGTTGTGCAGTCCGGGTGGCCTGCCGGGCACTTCACGTTCGGCCGGGTGAATGCCGCCACCAGGTTCTGCGTGTGGCGCGCGGTCTCGAGCCCGGCCGGCTCGTACTGCGACGTCGTGGTCGGCTGGCACGTCGTTTCCGAACCCGAGGTCGTGCAGTTCGGCGGCCCGACATTGGCCTGGGTCGCGGCGGCCGTGTTGAACAGCACACCGGCCGTCGCCGTCGTGTCGTTGGAGATGACCGTGTTATTGATGAAGCTCACCGCCACGGCATCCTGCAGCGACACGCCGCCGCCCGCCCAGCCCGCCACGTTGTTCGCGATGATGTTGTTCGTCACCTTCACGCGATACCACCGGGAGCTGTCGTTCGGACTCCGTTGCACGTCGGTGCCGTTGACGTTCTGCAGGCGCAAGCCGCCGCCCTTGCCGCTTTCCGCCGTGTTGCCGACGATCAGGTTGCCGTCGATCGTGATGTCCGGGCCCGCGCCGTCCGAGAGCTGCGGCGCGCAGTCGACGTCGGTGGCCGCGTTCTCGCAGAAAGTGCCGTCGGGCGGCACACCCTGGACGATCAGCCCGCCGCCGTACGTCGGCAGCGTCGGGTTGTTGCTCTGATTGAACAGGATCCAGTTGTGCGACAGGTCGCCGTTGTAGCTGAAGCCGAAGTGCGCGACACCGCCGCCGTCACCGCTGCTGATATTGCCGCATACCCAGTTGTAGTTGAACTTGTAGTAGTCGGCGCCCGAGCAGAACGTCACCCCTCCGGCCGAAGACGGCGTGGTCGAATTGATTTCGTCGCCATACGAAGCGTTCGACGTGACCTGGTTGTTGTGCACGTTCACGTGGACGTTGTACTCGAACGGCAGCTGGGTCGCGTTGTTCGCCGCGATGTTGCCGTCGGGCACTTCGACCTGGCCGACGATGATGCCGCCCGTGAGCGTTCCCGCGTTGGAGAAGACGCGATTGTTCGATACCTCCGTGTAGTGGTTCCAGCCATGCAGGTAGATACCGCCGCCGCCTTGCGAGCTGTTCGTGAACGACATGCCGTCGATGCGCGACGGGTTGCACAGGAAGTTGCTCTGATAGGTATTGCAGTCCGCGGCGCTGTTGGTGAGCGGCGTGCAGATGCCGTTCGCGACGCAATTCTGATCCTGGGTCAGCACCCCGCCCACCAGCACGTCCTTCACGCCCTTGCCGAGCACGGTAATGGCCGCGCCTTCGTACGCGCCCATCAGCGTCGGCTCGATCAGCGTCTCCGCGAGGTTGCCGTTGAGGTTGAAATCCCAGCCGGACGTCGGCTCGAACGGGATCCCGTCGATCTTGCGCTGCATCGAGGCGAGGCAACTATATGCGCCGGTCGGATCGTACGGGTTGCTCGCCGAGATCAGCCCGCCGTTCAGCGCGTCGCCGAACAGGCACCCTACCTGCCTGCGCCACGGGTCGAGCTTGCCCGACGGATGCGGGTTCGCGTCCACGGTCACGGACGTTGCACCCACGCCCTGCAGCCGCACCGGCTTCCACATGAGCAGCATCTCCTTGTAGGTGCCCGGACCGACGACGATCATGTCGCCCGGAGCGGCATGGTCGATCGCGGTCTGGATCGCATTGCCCGCGGTGTTCTCGCCACCCACGAAGGTGGGCGCCTTGCCGCCGATCGTCACGGTGACCGCATCGATCGAGCGCTTGCCGCTGGCTGCGGTGACGACGAGCTGGCCGCACTGGGTCGGCGTCGTCACGCCGCGCTGCTGGATCGTGCAGGCCGCATCGGGACCGAGCAGAGGCGGCACGACCACGGTGATCTTCGCGTCGCTCCACGATGTCACCGGCGCCGGGATGCCCGCGATCGTCACGACGCCCCGTTGCTGGCCGAAACCGTAGTTGCGCGTGATGAACTTCTGGTTGAACGGCGCGCCGGTGGCACTCGGACCCGTGTAGGCGTGGTTCGGCACCTGCTGCGTGCCGACCGAGGTGATCGTCAGCGTCTTCAGCGGTGAGCTGACCCACGGGCCCGCGCCGCCGTTGCTGCCCGCGGACGTATTGCCCGCAATCGCGTCGCCGGTCACCGAGGCAATGCCCGGCGTGCCGTCCGGATAGGCACAGTCGACCTGGTTATAGCCGTCCGCGAAGGCCGAGACGGGCACGACCGGCGTGTCCATGTACTGCGTCTGTCCGGGCATGAACGGAATCTCGTAGCAGAACTGGCTGTATGCCGGGTTATAGAGCGGGTCCTTGATGGTCTGGCCGGAATGCGCCGGGTCGGGCATGTACGGATCGTTCATGCAGGCGACCATCATCGTTGGCGCGTAGCCCGTCGGGTTCGGCGGGTTGACTTGCCAGGTCGAGTAGGTCAGCCCGTTGAAGATGCCCCACTGATCCGAATAGGTGCGCGAGATTTCGTTGCCCGCGAAGTCCTTGAATGACACCGGCACGTTTGGCACTGCGAACTTCTCGCCGAACTGCGGCGAATACGGGTCGAACTCCGACGAGAAGTCGTCCAGCATGAAGCCGGTGTAGTGGGCAGCAACGTGCGTCGAGCTGAAGATCCAGAACTTCGCCTGCACCGCGCTCTGGTCGGTCAGCTCCACCTCCTTGCGGTCGCACAGGTTCCTCGAAGCCCCCGCGAACGGCGAGACTTCCTGCGAGCCCGGGAACAGGCTGATGTAGTCCGGCACGATCCGCAGCTCGCCGACGCACGGCCAGAAGCGTTCGATGGACCCGGTGTCGCCTTCGGCGTGCGGGGTCGAACCGAGATTCGAGGTCATGTTCTGCGCGTTGTTCCGGTTGTAGGTGGAATTCATCGCCGCCTGGTCGGGCAGAATGAAGACGTCGCCGATCCCGCCGAACTGCTGGGTGACCGGCGCGATATAGTTGTCGCCGATCAGGATGTTCTTGTCCTCCTCCTTCACCAGTTCGTAGCCCGGCGGCACGATGATCTCGACCACATACTTGCCGGGCGGCAGCATCTGCGTGCCGTCCTTCGTCGGATTCGCGCCGCAGATCGTGCAGTTGGTGCCGGTCGGCAGGCCGCTATGCGGATCGCGGCCCGTCACGCTCGGGAACTGATACATCCCGTCGAATGGCGCCGGTTGTACCTGGTTGAACACGTGCATGCCGTCATAGCACTTGAACTGCGCATTATTCGGCAGCGCACGCTGCTGCGGGTCGAGCCAGTTCGGCGTGTTCCGCAGCGTGTAGAAGTACGGATCGGTGGTGCTCTGGCCCGGACAGTTCATGTTCGGCACGCCGTCCGAACGGAAGCCCTGGGCCCAGTCGTCCCAGCTCGCTGTCTTCGTCGTGTCGACGAGCTTCAGGCTCGTCGAGCCGTCCGCCGCCACGCCTTCCTGGTACAGGTTCACCGTGACGTTCGGCACGTCGGGCGTCCACTTCGTGTGAACCAGCAAGGTGGGATCGTCGAACGGGCGCGTCGAAGCGTAGACGACTTCGCCACGGATCCCGCCGTTCTCGTTCGCCCCGTACTGCGTCTTGCCGAACTCGATGAACGAGTTCTGCCCCGAGAAGCCCTGCCAGCCCATTGTGGTCACCCACGGCGGATCGACGCGGCCGGTCGAGGGATTCGAGCCCGAACGGTCGTTGCAGTCCGCGTCGTTGCAGTACACCGCGCCCGGCACCCGCAGGTTCGTCGGCAGATGCACCGATTCCTGCGTGTTCGCGAAGTTCGCGGCAATGGTCGATGTGCCGCCGCCCGGCGTGCCGTCGGGCGGACCGCCCGCGTCATAGACGACGTGCACCCCTGTCTGCTTGAAGCGCGTCAGGTCGGTATCGACGACATACCAGTTGAACAGCGGGAACTCTTCGTTGAACGACGCATAGCCGTTCCCGTCGGTGACGTTGAAATCCGAATAACTGCCGTCGCGGAAACGGATGTTGGTCGGCAGCAGCGCGAGGCCCGGCTTGCTCGGATCTCCCACGCCGTTGCCGTTCGTGTCGAGGAACGTCCGCGTATAGAGATTCGTTTGCCACTGAAGCACCGCGATATCGCCCGCGTCGGTCACCGTGCCGCCGCCGAGCGTCACGGCCGATGCGAGCCCGTCGACGATCTGGTCGTTCCACTGGTCGAACACGGTGATTCGAGTGATGCCGGCAGGCAGGCCCGTGAAACTGAACGTGCCGTCCGCGTTGCACTTGGTGAACGCGTAGTCTTCACCGTCCGGATCGCCCACGCTCACGTAGCATTGCGTGAAGCTCAACGGCTTGCGCGACTGGCTGCCATACAGGTGCTCGTCAGGCGGACGGCTGTAGTGCAGGTTCGTCACGCGCCCCTTGAGCCCGTTGTTGCAGCTCGAGGTGGCGCACAGCAAAGGCAGCCGCGCGTTGATGATCTTCGGATTCGCAAAGCCGATCGACACGTGGAAGCCCGCCGGGCCGAATTCCTGGAAGTACGCGGGGCCGCCGATCTTGATGAACGAGTCGTGGGCCTTCTCGCCGTCCAGCGTGTTCGTCTGCAGCCACTCCTCGCCTCGCGCGATGCGGTCAGCAGCGGGCGTCGCGATGACGCCGTACCTACCCGGCATCAGGTTCGCGATGATGGCCTGTCCGACGAGCGGCGACAGCGTCTTGCCATCCGACTCGTATTTCGGGCAGGTCGGGATCATGCCGACGAGGCCATCGGTCGATGTCGAAATCGGGCACGCGTTGAGCCCGCTGACCGGATCGATCGTGCCTTGCAGCGAGTTGGACAGCGGCATGTTGAACATGTCGTAGGTCATCTGTCCGGTCGGCTGGCCGCTGCCGCCCGCGTCGTCCCACAGCTTGATCTCGAAGCCGCCGAGTCCCGGCTCGCGGGCCGAGCCGAAGGTGTCGGTGCCGCCGCTCACGTCCACTTCGCCGTTCAGCGGCGCGTCGTCCTCGAACACGAACACGGAAACCTTCGCTGTCGGGAATGGCGACTCCTCCAGCAACACGTTGACCGACGTCTGGCCGGCCGCGATCGGCGCGCCGCCCATGCCGTTGCCGCACTTGCCCGTGCCCGGCGCGAAGTTCGCGACGCCCGGACAGTCTTTGGAAATGTCGAACTGCCGCTGCGCGCCTGAGGGGTTGGTCGGGTCGACCGGCTGCGGAACGCCGCCGCCGTTCGTGAACGAGTTGTACGCGTTGCCCGGCAGGATCGAAATGTAATAGCGCTTCTTCGGATCGAGCGCCACCTGCGACGGATCCACCGGCACCTGCTGCGCCGCCGTGGTCCGGCACACGCCGTTGCCGACGTCGCACACCGCCGGCAGGTGGGTCTGGCTGACCGGGTCGTAGACCGTCTGCCCCGCCTCGCACGCGGCGACGCCGACACAGCCCGCCGCCACCACCGGCATGTAGCTCGTATGGAAGTTCGCGCCGAGGCTCGGCACCGGCAGCGGCGGACACGTAGCCGGACGCGTGGGCGAATTCACCTGGCATGCCGGATCGATCTGGAAGGTGCGATCTTCCTCGATGATCCAGCGGTAGTCGCTGATCTTCACCGGCGTCTTGCCCGGCTGCGTGCTCGGCGCATCGAGCACGTTGACGACGAGTCCGCTGCCGCCCTTGAACGTCACCGTCACGGTCGCCGTGTTGCTCGCGGTGTTCTGCGCATTCACTGCCTGATACTGGAACGTCACGCTGGCGGATGCCGCGCTGCCCATTGGCGCTGTTGCCGGGCTCGCCGTGAACGAGCCGTCCGGATTCAGCGTGACGGAGCCGCCCGAAGGGGTGCCGACCAGCGTCGCGGTGAGCTGCAGGCCATTCGGATCGCTGGCGTAAGTGAGCACACCAGGCTCGGAGATCTGCAGCCGCGAGGCAATGTTGCTCGTATAGGCGGCGTTACCGGCCGTGGGCGGTCCGGACTGACATCCGTTGCCCGTCGTGCACGCGGTGAGCGTCACCGTCGCCGCGGCGTTCGGATTGCCGTTCGCCTGGTACACGAAACTGTCGGCCGTCGTGCCTTGACTCGGCGTGTAGACGAACGTGCCGTCCGGGTTCAGCGTGAGCGAGCCGCCAGTCGGTGGCGTCTTCACCTGCACGCCATAGACGTTGGCGTCCTTCGCCGCCACGCCTCGCGCCGGGTCGGACACGGTCAGCGTCTTGCCGGGTACGAAGAAATAGGTGGAACCGGTGACCGAAGCGTTCGCCACCGCGGCAGCGGACGCCGCGGTGGAGTTGTTCACGCTGATGTAACCCTGCATGCCGCCGTCACGCGCGTTGTTCGTCGACAGGCTCAGTTCGCGATCGAACACCGGCAGCGCGGAAGCGGCTGCCGCCGGCATGTTGACCAGCGCGTCGTAGGTCTTGCCGGCCGCCATGAACACTTCCGACTGAATCCGCGGATTGCCGGGCAGCACGTTGCCGTCCTCGGCGATCAACGCGAAGCCGGAGACCGGCGTGGCGCCCGTTTGCGCGCCGACCACGGCCGGCACGTGCATGCGCAGCCCCGCGTTGACGAAGCGAAGCATCACCGGCCCGGTGGTCGCGGCGCTCGTCGCCGCGAAGGTCGAAGCGCCCGGATTGGTGCGGTCGAACGAGACGCCGTTGATCAGGTAGTAGCGCGGATCGTAGTTCACCGTGGGCGGATAGCAGGTGCCGAACGCAGTCGACTTCGAATCGCCGCAGCCGCCCGGCTGCCCGGACCAGGACAGGGTTTCGCTGAAGCCCGGCGTCGCGACCGCGGCGGCGACCGCGGTGTTCTGGACCGGATCGATTTCGCTGAGCACGAGCGGCACGTCGGTGTCGTAGCTGATGCCCGGATACGCCTGCGCGGGCGTCGTGCCGTTCGCCGCCGTTCTCACCACCAGCACGCCATACAGCCCCATCGGCCCCTGGATCGACGGGTGCGTGCCCGACTCGATCAGGTAGGTGCCCGGGTTCAGGTTGCTCCACGTGAGCGCGGTGGTGCTGCCGTGCGCCACTTCGGTCGCGAACGACTGCACGCGGGCCGTTTGCGTCGGCGGCGTGAAGGTCGCACCGCCGGGCGCGGCGGCGGCGGTCGGCCAGGTGGTCGCGGTCTGGGTGGGGTGCGTCGGGCTCGGCATGCTCGTCGCCGACGTGCCCAGACCGCCGCCCAGCTGCCCGACGATCACGAGCGAGGTCGGCACGGCGCCGGGCAGGCTGTTGGCGAGATTGATCGTGAGCGGCCCTGGCGGCACCGTGATGACGACGGGCGACCAGTTCGCCCCTGCCCCGGGGTTCGCCGCCGTACACGTGGCCGGCGCACCGGCCGCTGTGCAGCTGTAACCCCACATCGGCACCGCCTGCCCATCGGGCATCACGGCCGTGGTGGCCTTCGCAGTGAGCGTGACGGATGCCTGGGCGAATGCCATCCCGCTCGCGCTCAACAATACGGAAGCGGCAATCGACGCCTTAAGCATACCTAACAGATTTGCCTTGAGTGTGGTGGATCTCATCGCCGTTCTCCCCGCCTCTAGTTCGATTCGTCGATCAGGAACGCTTGCGGATCAACGAGCATCATCATCATCATTCCGCCAGGAAAGATGTTGTTCGTGGTGATCTCGCGCTCATTGTGCGAGTGCCACATGAATGCAAAGCCGGCTTCCGTTTGCGGCGGATTCACCGACGTACCGCTTGGCGGCGTCGTACCCGTGGGCGAGGTTGCACGCATGGTCGCATCGGGGCCGAGATAGGGGCTGCCGCCGTACCAGAAGCCGTTGGTCAGCACGTGCGAGTCGGGCAACGTCACCGGGCCGCCGCTCCCCACCTTGCCGAACGGATGGGTTTCGAGCGCCTTGTTGTGATCCGCGCACCACTCGTAATAGTTCGGCGCCGTCGGATCCTGCGTGTAGTAGCCGTTTGCATCCGGGATGCAGACGCTGCCGTCGCCGGGATAGTGCCCATAGACGTCCCAGTTCAACCCCTTGCCCGTCCAGTAGAAGATCCCGTCCATCGCAAGGCCCGGTGTCGTCGTGGTCGTGAACAGCAGCGGGCCGGCGACCTTGGTCGCGTCCGTCTTGGCGAGCAGCATGTTGCCGTCGCGCGCGAGCACGCGCACGTGATTGCCGTGCTCGTGGAACGGATGCTGCCAGCGGCCCGTGCCGATGATCCGCAGCAGCACCAGCTCGCCGGGGTGCATGTGCGGGTTGCCGTTGTATGGCTGATTCGGATATTGCGCCGCGTAGTTCGGGTCCATGTCGTCCGGCATCGAGCGTCCGTTCACCATGTAGTACGCCGGGTGATAAGGCTCCGTTTCGACCGTCATGCAGCCGGTCGGACTCGTGCAGGCGTTGCTGGCCTGCTGCTCCGCCTGTGCGTGAATGCGCGGATCCATTTCGGAGAACTGAAACAGATACTCGCGGTCGTAGCACGCCGCGCTGTGGTTGTAGGCCGCCGCGGCATTGCGGAAGTCTGGCTGGCCGTCGAGCAGCTTGCGCGTGCCCTGGATCGGGTTGCAGCCGGTCGGCACGGCGAGCGTGCCGGGCGTCGACGTCGGCAGCACGATGACCGCGCCATACAGGCCCATTTCGATCTGCAGATCGCCCTGCGTGCCGCTGTAGTAAGCGTGCGTGCCCGGTGTGGCGGCGATGAAGCTGTAGGTGACCGTGACGGTGTGGGACGCCTCACGCGTGAGCAGGCCCTGCACGCCCGTCGGCGTGCCGGAGCAGAGCCGCGTCGTCGGGTCGATCGTCCCCATGCAGACGTCGAACCCGGGAAAGAGAATAGACGTATTGCCCGCCGCCGCCGGCAGATTGTTGGTGAGCGTCACCGTGACGATGTCGCCCTGGTTGACGATCAGCGTGGGGCCGGGAATCTGCATGGTCGGGCAATTCGCACCGGCAATGTTGGGCGGCGAGAATCCGGCCGGCGCGGAGTTGCAGCCGTAGCCCCACGAATAGACGCTATTGCCGTCCGGCTGGGTGATGCGGCTCGCCTCGGCGCGCAGGTCGAAATGCGTGCCCGTGATGCCAGGCGCAGCCGCATGCACCTGCATGCAGAAGAGCGCCGCGAGCGCCGCCACGCCGAACCGTGCAAGCCGTCCGAGGCGCGCGAGGGTCGCGATCCCTATGCGGTAAGTGATGTGTCCCACGGCTCTTCTCCTAGGTGCAGGACTTCCTGGCCGGGTCCATGGCTGGGCAGCCATGAACCGTCTTTATCGCGTGCATGAAGCGTTTCATAGCGTGCAGACCTTCGTCTTCGGATCCACCGACCTGCAGATGTGCACCTCAGTCATCAGGCCTCCGAAGTTTTCCTGGTCGTTCGCCAGATGATCCAGATTCGGCGTGTACAGGTAGAAGACCTGCCCGGACTGATACTTCGTCGTGTCGCTGGCGTCGAGGATCAGGTCGAGCGACTCCCCGCCGCCGAGCGTGATCGAGTTCGTGTAGTAGGTCATGTCGTTGCCGGCCATGTCGCGCAGCAGCCGCGCATTGACCGCGACCACGTGCATCGGAATGCCGAGCGAGGCGAGCGTCTGATATTCGGTGACGTCGAGATCGGAGATGCGCAGCAGCACCTTGCCGCCGACGGGGATATTGATCAGCGACGGCAGCGGTTGCGAGAAGCGCGGCACGCCGTCCGACGCCGGCGTCGAAAGCGGATTCGGATTGACGGTGTCCGGATAGCTGCGGCCATTGAGCATGAAGAACTTGTCTTTCATGTCGGTGAAGGGCTCCGGATTGAACGTCATGCCGACGAAGTGGAAGTTCGGATCGAAGCCGTGAATCTGCACCGGGTACTCGACGTCGTAGGCGGTCGAGCCGTCGCCGTCGTTGTACGCGTAGAGCGTGGGCGTCCCGCTCAGATTGTTCACGTGCAGCACGCCGTTTTGCGGCGGCAGCGGCGTCGTGCACAGAATGTCGGTGCCGCACCGCGTGCGCAGATCCTGCTGCTGCAGCACCAGCGACTGGTAGAGCGACTGGCCTGCGGGGACCCGGTTCTGACGCGGACGCACGAAGATCTGCCCGACCATGCCCATCTGCAGGTGCTCCGGCGGCGTGATGTGGCAGTGCCAGAAGTAGGTACCCGCATCCGGCGCGAGGTAGTAATACGTGAAGCTCGCGCCGATGTTGATCGCGACCGAAGCGTCCGGCACGCCGTCATAGAACGACGAGGCATTCGGATAGCCGTGGAAGTGCACCGTGTGCTTCTCGAACAGGTCGGGGCGCATGATCATGCCGACGTTCGTGAGCGTGAGGAAGAACTCGTCGTCCTCGTCGATCGCCATCATCGGCGCGGGCTCGTTGCCGTTCATCACGCCGATGTCCATGATCGGCCGCGGGTCGACATGGCCCGTGAGCTGGCCGGGCGGCGTCGATTCCGGATCGGGCGTGAGACCGACCGCGCCGTTGTAGGTCGGGTCGGTTCTCGGATCGCCGACGGTGTTGAACACCGAGGCGAACTGCGTGCCGGGCAGGCCCGCCTTGATGTCGGCGAGACCGGACAGCGGCCCGAACGCGAACAGATAGGTCTGCACGCCATTGGCCATCGTCGCGTAACCGTCGCCACCCGAAATCTGCTGGCACTTGATGGCGCCGTTGACGACACCCGTCGATGCCGAGGTCTGGCCCGTGAAGGACGGTCCCGTGTACGGCGGTTCGCCGGCGCCCGCCGCCAGCGCCGTCGGATGGGAGGGCGTGGTCGGCGGGCATTGAACCATAAACGACTGGGAAAATGAGGGGATCGCAAACATCATGCACAGCAGGGCTGCCACGCTATTGCGACACATGCGGATGCTGAACATATGACCTCCGTCCTTGGGGTCAAGCAGCGCGTCAGGCGCTGAACGTCACGCTCAACTGCAGTTGCGGGCTGATGCGATCATCACACTGACCCGTATGTGGATTCTGGATATGGGCAGCGGAGCCTGCGATGGGTCACCTCCCTACACTTGCAGTAGGGCAAACCCATCGCGTTGCGCGGTCGCGTTGCTGACGGGCGATGGAGTGTGTCCTGGCCCACACAAGCGACCCGTCATGCCGAGATTCCGGCATGGAAGCGGACCGCTCGCGCAGCGCCATTGCTTTCATTAGCATTTCAGATCGACGTGGTTCTTCGAATCCATCAGAGGATTGAAATGTCGTTCTTATGTGCCCTGTGGCATATAGCGGCGAACTTTCCGATGGGTACAATCCCCCGTATTCACGTCACGCGAAAATGCGAATACCGCGGACGCTTCTCGATCACGCAGTCAGACGGACGGCACTCACCTCCTGGTCTCATGCCGGCGAGGGACTTGGCGGACTTAGCGGCGGGAGTGGGACATGGATTTTCTGGAAAAGAGAGCGGTGGTGAATCTCGTCGAACGCACAGATCACGCTCTTGAAGTCGTCGAACTGGAAAGCGCGAAGCGGACCTACTACCCCACCATGTCGATGTGGTTGAAGCTGGAACAGCTTCAGGTGGCGCAGCAACTCGTCGAGCCGCTGGATCAGGACCGGCAGCCGGTCCTGTCCACGTCGCTCCACGGCGTGGCGCATCTCGACGGCCAGGAGCTTGCGATCATTGGCCTTCCCCAGCTGGCGACGCGCATGCTTCAGGTGAGCTTCGAAGCCCGCGACGTCAGCACGGCCGACCGGCTTGGCCTGCGCGCGCTGGAAGACGAACTGGGCAACTCGATGTCCGATGTGGCGCTCGGCACCGCCCGGCTGGGCTTCAATCCCGCCGACGACGAGACCGGAGAGCCCGATCAATGGTGGCTCGCGTGCCACATTCCCCCCGCCTGCCTGCAGGTGCTCGCGAAGGCGATCTCCGACGGCCAGCTTGGCGCGGTAGAGCTGGGTCTGGCAATGCGGCACCTCTATACGTCCGAAGATCCCGCGGCCGAGCCGGCACGCCAGCCCCGGCTCTTTCTCCGTCCCAGTGAAAGCGACGACACGATCGAATGGCCGAACATAGCGACCGGCTATGTCACCCACCTGCGGATCGACTTTGCAACGGCGTCATTGCGTGGCTCGGCGGCGAGCGGCGACCCGCAGGGAGCGGCGAAGGTCGTCGCGGAAGCCGTGAGCTCGCTGGGACCGACGCTCCTCAACCTCAGACTGACGGTCAGGTGGATCGGCATCCTCATTGCCGTGCTGCTCTTCCTTGAAGTGCTCGAGCGGCTGCAGATCTGACCCGGCGCCTGCCTCGCGCTCGCAAACGCAAAGCTGGACGCATTTCGGGCGCAAAAGCGCGGCTCGAACGCGCCGCCCCGCCTTAGCCTTTCCCCACGGGAAAGCACGCTTCACCCTTCCTCAATTTTCGCGCTCGCGAAAATCTCCCACACTTGCCATCACGCCGGTTCCGTACCGTTCGTACGGAGTTGCGCCCCGACCGCGGCTCGTGACGCGGCATCGACAATACTGGAGACAGCATGAACAGCCATCCCCTCGACCTGGGCGGCAGCGCGCCGGGCGAAGCGCCACGCTGCCCGCTCACCGCGGAAGCCCCGTTGCCAAGCCCTCAGGGCGTCACGCTCAGCAGCTTCATGGACGACATGCCCGTGGGCGCGCTGCACCGCTTCGTGGTGTGGGTGATCGGCATCGGCCTCTTCTTCGACATGTACGAGATCTTTCTCGTCAGCTCGATCGGCTCCGCGCTGCAGAACGAATACGGGCTCGATGCGCACAGCCTCGCGTTCAAGCTCTTGCTGGCCTCGGCCTTCGTCGGCATGTTTTTCGGCTCGCTGTTCCTCGGCAGTCTCGCCGACCGCATCGGCCGCCGGCGCGCCTTCCTGTTCACGCTCGTGTGGTACAGCGCGTTCTCGCTGCTCGCCGCGTTTTCCGTGAACGCCACCATGCTGGTGGTGTGCCGCTTTCTGACCGGCGTGGGCGTCGGCGCGATCTATCCGGTGGCCGATAGTTTCCTTTCGGAGATCCTGCCGAAGGAGAAACGCGGCCGGATGGCCGCGTGGGCCTATACCACCTCGTACGTCGCGGTGCCGCTGGTCGGCTTCCTCGCCGTTTGGCTCAATCCGATCCATCCTGCCGGCATTGCGGGATGGCGCATCATTCTCGCCATCGGCAGCCTCGGCGCCCTGTTCGTGCTGGCCGTGCAGCATCGCCTGCCTGAAAGCCCGCGCTGGCTGCTGGCGCAAGGCCGCGCCGACGAAGCCTATGCGATGCTGGGCCGCTACGTGCAAAGCGCCGGCGTACCGATGCCGAAGCGCTTCGCCGAGCCGCAAACGCGCCAGCATCCGCTGCGCCTCTCGGAGCGCATTGCCGTGCTGCGGCGCGCGCCCTACGACAAGCGCTATGTCATGCTCGTCGTGTTTCACCTGTTCCAGGCCTTCGGCTACTACGGCTTCGGCACGCTCGCGGGCGTCGTCGTGAAGAGCCGCGGCATCGACGTGACGGGCAGCACGCTGTTCGTCGCCCTCTCGTTCCTCGGCTACCCGATCGGCTCGCTGCTTTCCGTGCCGCTGCTCAATTGGATCGAGCGCCGCACGCTCGTGATCGCCTCGCTGATCTCCATCGGCATTTTTGGTCTTGGCTTCGCGTACTCGGGACAGGCCGCGCTGATCGTTTGCTTCGGCGTGCTGACGACCTGTGCGTCGAATGTGTTCAGCAACGCCTACCACGTGTACCAGGCCGAAATTTTCCCCGCCAGCGTGCGCTCGACGGCGATCGGCAGCACCTATTCGCTCTCGCGCATCATGAGCAGCGCCCTGCCCTTCATCCTGTTGCCGGTGCTCACGCAGCACGGCCCGATCGCGATGTTCGGCGTGATCTCCGCCGCGCTGGCCATCGTCGCCGTGACCCTGCGTGCGCTCGGGCCCCTCACCACGCGGCGCAGCCAGGACGAGATCAATCCGGTCTGACCGCCCGATCCCTCGAGCGTCCCTTGATCATCGGGGCGGCTGCCGCATCATGCGGGGCCGCCCCGATTTTCATTGCGCCGCGCGCGCCGACATGTAGTCGAACAGGCTCACGATGTCCGAGCTCGGCGCGCTATCCGCCTTCATGCCGATCCAGAGCGTGCGCGTCGCCCACGTGTCCGCCAGCTTGACCTTCACGACGCCGGCCTTGCCGCGCTCGTCGCTCACCGCGTCGCGCGGCAGCACGCCGATACCCAGTCCCGCTTCGATCATGCGGAACACGCCGTCGAAGTTCGAGGCCTGGATGCGCAGCTTCAGCGATCGCTCGATGGCAAATGCCGCGTCCGTCATGCGCGCGAGCAGCGAGCTGCCATCGCTCAGGCCCACGTAGTCCTCATCGAGCGTATCGGCGAAGCGGATCACCTCGAGTTGCGCAAAGTGATGACTGCGCGGCACGAGCAGCACGAGTTCGTCGCGGCGATAGAGCCGCCGCTCGATGCCGGGCGCGGGCACATTGTCGGCGAACACGCCGAGGTCGGCCTTGCCTGTGCCCAGCGCTTCGACGATTTCGTGGCTCAGCCGCTCTTCGAGACTGACCTTGATGCCCGGATGCTCGTTCAGGAAAGAGGCGAGATCGACAGGCAAAAACTGCACGATCGCCGACGTATTCGCCCACATGCGCACGTGCCCGCGCACACCGGCGGCGTAATCGCTCATCTCCGTGGCCATGCGATTGACCTGATCGACCACGCGCGTGGCGTGCTCCAGCAGCGCATGCCCCGCGGGCGTGAGATCCACGCCGCGCGCGCGGCGGATGAACAAGGCGCAGTCGGTCACGCTTTCGAGTTCGGCAATGCGCTTGCTGACCGCCGAAAGCGTGAGCTGCCCGTGCTCGGCGGCCTTGGTGAGGCTGCCATGTTCCGCGACGAGCAGAAAGACCCGCAGCGACTGCAGATCGAAGTGAAGTGGATTGACCATGATGAATGGGGCAAAGCCGGCGCGAGAGACGATTGTCCTGCATCGCGGGCCTGGGAGGAAGTGCGGATCGGGGGATGGAGAGGCGGACGTGCTGCGATGCACGTCCGCGTGCCGGCCACGCGGGCCGGCGCTCGCCGCCGAACCGGCGCCCCCCGGCTCAACGGCGAAAACTGGCGAGAGGGATCAACCGGCCTGGATCAGCTCGGAAATTTCGATGAGATTCAGATCCGGGTCGCGCACATAGACAGAACGGATCTTCTGCGTCGCGCCGGTGCGCTCGACCGGACCTTCGACGATCGGCCAGTGCTTCTGCGCGAGATGCGCGATCACCGCATCGAGCGGTACCGCGGCGATGAAGCACAGATCGAGCGCGCCCGGCACCGGCACATGCGCCTTGGGCTCGAATTCCGCGCCACGCACATGCAGATTGATCTTCTGGTTGCCGAAGCGAAACGCGAGCCGCCCCGCGCCGAAGGTCTCCAGTTGCATCTGCAACACTTCCGTATAGAAGTGCTTCGTGGCCTCGGGGTCCACGCAGGTCAGCACCAGATGGTCGAGGTGGTCGATCAACGCCATGCTTCACTCCTTGTCATGCGAGCGCCCGTTGTACGGGCATGCCTTGCGCCTGTTCCGGCACCGGATGCAGGTCGAGACGGCGGCCGGCCTTGAGAATCTGGCTGGGCACGTCGTGGCCGATCAGGCCGGGCAACAGCGCGGCGGCATCGAGCACGGCGGCGAGATTGACACCGGTGTCGTAGCCGTCGAGTTCGAGCATGTGCACGAGTTCTTCCGTGCACACGTTGCCGCTCGCACCCGGCGCGTACGGACAACCGCCCAGACCGCCGAGCGAGGCGTCGAAGCGCACGATGCCCGCATCGAGCGCCGCAAGCGTGTTGGCGAGCGCCATGCCGCGCGTGTTGTGGAAGTGCAGCGTCAATTCGAGCGCGCCGAACGCCTGCGCGGCGCTTTCGCACAACGCACGTACCTGTGCGGGATGCGCCATGCCGGTGGTATCGCAAAGCGTGACGCCCTGCACGCCCAGTTCGGCGAACCGCTGCATCCAGCCGAGCACGTCCTCCACGGGCACGTCGCCTTCCATCGGGCAGCCCATTGCTGTGGAGAGCGAAACATTGATCGCCACGCCCGTGCCGCGCACCGCGTCGATCACGTCGCGCAACTGTGCGAACGACTGCTCGCGCGTCATGCGCAGGTTGGTGCGATTGTGGGTCTCGCTCACCGACATCACGAGGTTCACTTCATTGACGTTGCACGACAGCGCGCGTTCGGCGCCGCGCACGTTCGGCACGAGCACCGTATAGACGACGCCCGGCACGCGCTCGATGCCATGCATCACCGCCTCGGCGTCGCGCAGCGCGGGAATCGCTTTGGGCGACGTGAACGAGGTCGCTTCGATCTTCGCGTAGCCGCAGGCGCTCAGGCGGTCGATCAGCGCGATCTTGTCGTCGGTGTCGATGAAGGCGGCTTCGTTCTGGAAGCCGTCGCGCGTCGCGACTTCGTTCAGATACAGCACCTTGCCCTTGAAGTTGTCCTTATTTCCAGTCGTCATCTTGCCGTTCTCCGTTCAGATCACGCCGCGCGCGCGCCATGCTTCGCGCGTTGCGGCGTCCACGCCTATCGATTCCAGCACCGTGTCGGTATGCTCGCCGAGCGTCGGCGCGCTGCGCTCGATCGTGCCGGGCGTGCCGCACAGTTTGGGCACCACGCCCGGCACCTGCACCGCCGTGCCGTCGGGCAAGGTGTCGTCCACGATCATCCCGCGGGCGTGGTAATGCGGATCGGCCGCGATGTCCGCGACGTCGTAGATGCGGCCCGCCGGAATGCGCGCTTCGTTGAGCGCCGCGAGCACCTGGTCGAGCGTGTGTCGCGCGGTCCATGCGCCGATCGCAGCGTCGATGCGCTCGACCTGCGCGACGCGTCCGTCGTTCTGCGCGAGCGCCGGATCGTTGCCCAGGTCCGCGCGGCCGATCAGCTCCATCAGGCGGCGATAGATGCTGTCGCCGTTGCCTGCGATCAGCGCGTACTTGCCGTCGCTGCAGCGGTAGGCGTTGCTCGGCGCGATGCCGGGCAGGCTGCTGCCCGCCGGCTGGCGCACGGCGCCGAACACCGAATACTCGGGCAACAGGCTTTCCATCATGTTGAAGACCGACTCGTAGAGCGCGACGTCCACGACCTGGCCCCGTCCGCCCTGCTGCTCGCGGTGGCGCAGCGCCAGCAGGATGCCGATCACGCCATGCAGCGCGGAGAGTGAATCGCCGATCGAGATGCCCACGCGCACCGGCGTGCGCTCGGGCTCCCCGCTCAGGTGGCGCAGGCCGCCCATCGCTTCGGCGACCACGCCGAAACCGGGTCGGTCGCGGTACGGGCCCGTCTGTCCGTAGCCCGAAACGCGCAGCATGATGAGGCCGGGATTGATCGCGCTGAGCTCGTCCCAGCCGAGGCCCCAGCCTTCGAGCGTGCCGGGGCGGAAATTTTCGATCAGCACATCGGTTTCCGAGACGAGACGGCGAATCACGTCCTGCCCTTCGGGCGTGCGCAGATCGAGCGTGATGGAGTCCTTGTTGCGCGACTGGGCAGCCCACCAGACCGACGTGCCGTCGTGCAGCAGGCGCCACTTGCGCAACGGATCGCCCACGCCGGGCGGCTCCACCTTGATGACGCTCGCGCCGAATTCGGCGAGCATGCGCCCAGCAAACGGACCCGCGATGAGCTGTCCGAGCTCCAGAACGCGGATACCTTCGAGTGGTCGTGGCATGGCTGTGTCTCCTGTCGACCAGAGGTGGGGCAAAGCTGTCGATCAGAGTTAGCGCTTTGGCTGTCGATCAGAGTTAGCGCTTTAGCGCTTACTCTGATCCCATGCAAAGCTCCTGACTCTGATCCCATGCAAAGCTCCTTACTCTGGTCCCATGAAAGGGGTTATTTCGGACTGTCTGCGACTAACTATGGGAGACATGATGAACCGGACCGCACCCTTTGATAATCGATGCTTGCTCAATCTGGCTTGAGCAAATGGAAAGGCTGCGCGAGCCCCTATGGCGCCGCGTCGCTGCGAATTTCCTCACCGGAAACCCAGCTGGCGGATCGAGCAAGCCAGCCCGGCGCCCAGTGCGCGACAATGGAAGTACTGCCCCTCTTTCGCTCAGGCCAGACATCATGCACGTCGTTTTTCTCGATCGCGCGACGCTCGCGCCCCAGACGCGGCTTCGTCCGCTGCCGTTCGACCACACCCTGGAAACCTTCGAGCGCACCGCGCCCGAGGAGGTCGCCGCGCGCATTCGCAACGCCGACATCGTCATCACGAACAAGGCGCGCATCGGCGCCGAAGCGCTGGCTGCCGCGCCCCGCCTGCGCATGGTCGCCGTCGCCGCCACGGGCACGGACAACGTCGATCTGCGCGCCTGCGCGGCGCGCGGCATCGTCGTGAGCAACGTGCGTGACTACGCCGGCAACAGCGTGCCGGAGCATACGTTCGCATTGATATTCGCGCTGCGCCGCAGCCTGGCCGCGTATCGCGACGCCGTGCGCGCGGGCCGCTGGCTCGAAGCGGGACAGTTCTGCTTCTTTGATTTTCCGATCCGCAATCTCGCGGGTTCGACGCTTGGCGTCATCGGGGACGGCGCACTGGGACAAGCCGTTGCGCAAATGGGACGCGCGCTGGGCCTGCGCGTGCTGTTCGCCGCGCGCAAAACGCGCAACGACGCGAAAGCGGGCTACGTGCCGCTCGAAACGCTGCTCGAAGACAGCGACATCATCACGCTGCACTGTCCACTCACCGTGGAAACACGGGATCTGATCGACGCCACGGCATTCGCGCGCATGAAGCGGCGGCCCTTGCTGATCAACACGGCACGTGGGGGACTCGTGAACGAAGCGGCGTTGGTGGACGCCCTGCAAAACGGCGCGATTTCAGGCGCGGGTTTCGATGTCGTGACGCAGGAACCGTTGCCTGCCGATCATCCGTTTCAGGCCGTCGTCTCGCATCCGGCTTTCATCCTCACACCCCACGTTGCGTGGGCGAGCGATGAAGCCATGCAGGCGCTTGCGGATCAACTCGTCGAAAACATTGCGGCGTTTTGCGAAGGCAAGCCGCGCAATCTGGTTAGTGCGCGTTGAGCGCGAGGCGCGGCAACCGCAGCGGGGTTGCCCGCGCCTGAAACATCAGGCCATTTCCGGCTGCCTGGCGTGCCACCATTCGTCGACGGCCTGCTTCGCCGTTTGCTCAACCACGCTGAGCGCCATCAGCACATCGATCTTCAGCTTGGGAATGGCAAGCTCCACGGAAGGCAGCCTGGCCGTTTCCACTTGTGCGTCGACACCTTCCATAACCGCGCGGCACAGCCATTGCGTGTCCGTCGCGTCTGCTTTCGCATCGACAGTGACTCGAAAGCCACGATATTCGACTGCCATATACTCTCCCAAAACCTGACAAAACGTAATGCTCGCCCCGCCGGACGGCGGTGAGGGGGCGACTATATCACCACTTTCGTGACGCTTCAGCGAGGTCCACACGAAGTCGCGAACACGTCGTGCAAAAACACCGCGCCCGCATTCACGCCCTGTTTTAAGGAGCGATTCTGCGGGCGCAAGAACAATCGGGTCAGTTCGGACTTCCGAATTTCAGCTCGCGAGCGTGGTGCTCATCGAAGCCTGCCGCATCGTCCGCCAGCCGACGATCGCGAGCGAAACGCCCGAGATCACGGCGGCAAGCGAGACGTAATACGCGGGCGCGAGCGTATCGCCCGTCGCGTGAATCAGCACTTCGGCAATCGTCGGTGCGAAGCCGCCGAAGAGCGTCACACCAAGGCTATACGCGATGGAAAGCCCCGCCGAGCGCACGCGCACGGGAAAGATCTCCGACATCAACGCGGGCATCGGGCCCGAATAGGCGGCCTTGAAGATGCCCGCCGCGCCCTGGAGCACGAGCAGCCAGCCGAGCGTGGGGTGCCGCTGCAGCAGCGCGAACATGGGATATGTGAGCGCCGCGAGCAGGATCGACGTGGTCAGCATGATGCGGATGCGGCCGATGCGGTCCGAGAGCGCGCCCATCACCGGCGAAAGCGCGAACTGCAGGCCGCCGTTGAGCACGACCACGCCGAACGAGGTTGCCGCCGCCATGTGGAGCTGCTTCACCGCGTACATCGGCATGTAGAGCTGGAGGATGTACACGCCGACGGTGGACTGCGCAACGATGCCCACCGCGAGCACCAGGTTCACCCATTGGCGCCCGAGCCCCGGCTCATTCGTTGCGCGCGCATCCGCTTCGCTGCGCGCTTGCTGGTTCGCGACGAATTCGGGCGTCTCGTCCAGATGCGAGCGGATGTACCAGCCCACGGGCCCGAGCACGAGCCCGAAGAAGAACGGCACGCGCCAGCCCCACGCCTGCAGCTGCTCGGGCGGCAGCCACCATGCGAGCACGCCGCCGAACGACGCCGCGAGAATCGCGGCCGCGCCCTGGCTCGCGAACTGCCAGCTCGCGTAGTAGCCGCGCTTCGCAGGGCTGTGCTCGACCATGAACGCTGTCGCGCTACCGAACTCGCCACCCACCGCGAAGCCCTGCACGAGGCGCGCGAGCAGGATCAGGAGCGGCGCGGCGATGCCGATCGACGCATACGGCGGCATGACCGCCATGGCGAGCGTGCCCGCCATCATGAGCGCAATGGCGAGCGTAAGCGCGGCCTTGCGCCCCTTGCGGTCACCGTAGACGCCCAGCACGATTGCGCCGAGCGGACGCATGAGAAAAGAGATGCCGAAGGTGCCGACCGCCAGCAGCGTGGAAAGCCATTCGTCGTGCACGGGAAAGAACTGCTTCGCGATGATCGGCGCGAAGTAGCCGTAGACGAGAAAGTCGAACCACTCCAGCGCATTGCCGATCGACGAGGAGAACACGATGCGGCGCACCATGCCGCGGCTGAGCGGCGCGCCCGTTACCGATGAACCGGTCTCCATGTCAGTCTCCTCCGTTTTTATTTGGTCTACTCATTGTTCGTCGTGAACCGCGAGCGGGGGTTTTCCCGCTCGCGTCCAATACTGCTTGCCGGTTTGCCGCCTAGAAGCCCGCGGCGAGCCCGTCGCGGCGCGTATCGCTCGCGGCCACATAACCGCGCTCGGGATCGTTGCGATCGAGCTTCCAGATGAACTGGCCCGAGCCGAAGTCCATGTATGGATCGTCGATGCCCTTGATCTCGTGGCCAAGTCCTTGCAGCGCACGCGCCGTCTGCGGATTGAAGGTCGACTCGATATCGAGCGTGAAGTCGCGGTTGACCTTCCAGCGCGGCGCATCGCACGCGGCCTGCGGCTGCTGGCCGTAGTCGAGCATGCGCACGACCGACTGCAGATGCCCTTGCGGCTGCATGTCGCCGCCCATCACTCCGAAGCTCATCACCGCCTCCTGGCGGCCGTCCACCTGCTGCGTGAGGAACGCCGGAATGATGGTGTGGAACGGGCGCTTGCCGCCTGCCACGACGTTGGGTGACGCCGGGTCCATCGAAAAACCGCAGCCGCGGTTCTGCAGCGCGATACCCGTGCCCGGCACGACCACGCCCGAACCGAAGCCCATGTAGTTGGACTGGATGAAGCTCACCATCATGCCGCGCTCGTCCACGGCGGAGAGATAGATCGTGCCGCCCGAGCGCGGCATGCCGAAATCGAAGTGCGTGGCGCGCTTCGGGTCGATCAGCTTCGCGCGCTCTTTCAGATAGGCGTCGTCGAGCATCTGCTCGGGCGTGACTTCCATCGAACGCGGATCGGCAACGTAGCGATAGACGTCGGCGAACGCGAGCTTCATGGCCTCGATCTGCAGATGCTGCGATTCGAGGCTGTCGAGCGCGAGCGAGCCCATGTCGAACTGCTCGAGTATGCCGAGCGCGATCAGCGCGGCGATGCCCTGCCCGTTCGGCGGAATCTCGTGCACCGTGTAGCCGCGATAATTCTTGCCGATCGGCTCGACCCATTCCGGGCGATAGTTGCGCAGGTCGTCCAACGTGAGCGCCGCGCCGCCTTCGCGCGCAAACGCGGCGATGCGCCCGGCGAGTTCGCCTTCGTAGTAATCGCGCGGACCGCGTTCCGCCAGGCGCCGCAGCGTGGCGGCATGGCCGGGGAAGCACACGCGCTCGCTCACTTCGGGCGCGCGGCCGCGCGGCATGAAGGTGTCGGCAAAACCCGGCTGATTGTGCAATTCGGGAATCGCCGCCTGCCACTTGCGCGTGACGATGGTCGCCACCGCATGGCCGCGCTCCGCGATCTCGATGGCCGGCTCCATCAGGTCCGCGAACGGCAGCTTGCCGAACTTCGCATGCAGCGCTTCCCAGCCTGCGATCACGCCGGGCACGGTCACCGTGTCCCAGCCGCGTTTGGGCTGCTTCGCGAGGCCGTTTTCCTCGCCGTATTTGCGGCGGAAATAATCGACGCTCCACGCGGCCGGCGCATTGCCCGACGCGTTCAGGCCGTGCAGCTTCGCGCCGTCCCAGACGAGCGCGAAGCAGTCGCTGCCAAGCCCGTTCGATACCGGCTCGACCACGGCGATGG
Source organism: Paraburkholderia sp. EG287B (assembly GCF_040965595.1). NCBI lineage: Bacteria > Pseudomonadati > Pseudomonadota > Betaproteobacteria > Burkholderiales > Burkholderiaceae > Paraburkholderia > Paraburkholderia sp. EG287B. Next base: position 18,390 of record NZ_JBFRCG010000033.1, on the reverse strand, counting down.
CGGCGGCGGCGGCGATGGCGGCGTCGACGGCATTCCCGCCTTTCCAGAGCATGCGCAGCCCGGCCTGCGCGGCAAGCGGATGCGATGTCGAAACGATATTGCGGGCGAACACCGGCAGGCGCGGCGTCGGATAGGGGTTTTGCCAGTTGAAGCGCGTCATGGAAGTCCGGATTCCGGTAATGAACGAAAGCAGCGGCACGCGCACGGCCGCACTCAGTTGCGGCGCGCACGGCTCATATCGACCTATCGATTATCTTGAAGGATCAGTCAAAAAAATATTAATATTTTATTCTCGACACTTAAGTTTTATTTACATGCTAACTCTACGCATGCTGCGCACCTTGCAGGCCGTCGCGCGCAGCGGGTCGTTCGCCACGGCGGCGGAAAAAACGGCGCTCACCCAGGCGGCCGTGAGCCTGCAGATGCGCGGGCTCGAAGAAGCGCTCGGGCGGCAGATCTTCGACCGCCGCGCGCGCCAGGTCGCGCTCACGCGCGAAGGCCGCGAGATCTGCGCGAAGGTCGAGCACATTCTTGCGCTGATCGACGAGCTGCCCGCCAGCGCGGGCGACACGATGCGCGGCTCGATCATCATCGGCGCGGTGGTGTCGGTGATCGGCGCGCTTTCGCTGGCCGTCGCGCATCTGAAAACGGGCCATCCGGAACTCGAAGTACGCCTCACCTCGGCGCGCTCGAACGAACTGGCGCGCATGGTGGAAGACGGCGATGTGGACCTCGCCGTCGTGGTTGGCAGTGCAGACGGTTCGCTACACGAGTCGCTCGCGTGGTCGCCGCTCTACGAAGAGCCGCTCATGCTCGTGACGAGCCGCGCGACGCCCGGCGACGACGCGCGCCGCATCCTGCGCGAGCGGGGCTTTCTGCGCTTCGACCGGCGCGTGCCGACGGGCGTCGTGATCGACCACGCGTTGCGCGAGCTAGGCATCGAACCGCTCGAATATCTGGAGCTGAACTCGATCGAAACGATCGTCTCGCTGGTGCGCAACGATGTGGGCGTGAGCGTGTTGCCCGTTCTGCAAGGCGGCAAATGGCAGAGCGATCCGCATCTGCGGCTCGTGCCGCTCCCCGGGCGGTCATTCATCCGCACGGTGGGGATGATTCATCGGAAAGCACACAAGCAGACGCTGCTCACACAAACGATTGCAGACATGCTGCGTCGGTGACAGAACGCGAAACTGCGACCATCTGTCGTGCAAATTCCTCAATAGCCTATGAATAGGCGCTTCGCGGCCGCACGGCCATGTCGCTAGAGCCTCTCGCGGGTTGACCTGCCTCAACTCGAAAGTAAAATGAAAACTCAGAAAACAAGAGCAGACGAGGCCACCCGCCTCTGATCGCTCGACAGGCCCCGCTCCCGCTCTTACCCGAGCCCGAGAATTAATTAGCAACCCAAAGTTATTTGCCGGAGAGAAACTCATGAAAGTCAGAACTCGCACCGTTGCCGTCGTCGCCATCGTGGCCAGCGCCCTGTTTGCGGGCCAGGTGTTTGCACAGACCCCCGCGCCGGCAAGCCAGCAAGGCCAGCCCGCCACCACGGTGACGCATAACGACCCGATCGTTCAAAAGCGCATGGAAGTTCGCGAGGCCAACCGGCAACAGCGCGCCCGCACAGCGGAGGCGCGCCAGACCTTCAACCAGGAAGCGCGTGACGCCAGGGCCGAGCGCAACCAGTCGGCGCAAGACTCCCGCGCCCGCGCGCAAGCCGCGCTCGACGCGCACTAAGCTCGCGCCACCCACGCGTTCGCTCCTGGGCCCAGGGCGCTGGGCTTGTACGCCTGACGTGGTGCCCGCCACGCCAATCGCGTAAGCTAACGTCGTTGCACGCTCACTCGCGAAGCCCCCCGCTTCGCGCCTCGAAGCGGGATCGACACGGAAAAGCGAACGCTCCATGCAAAGATCGCTCATCGCGCTGGCTGCAGACGGGTTGCAAAAACTGTGCGCCAAGGCGTTGCCGCTATGCGCAATCGCGCTCGCCACAGGTCTCGCCGCGTGTCAGCAATTACCCCCGCTCGGCGAGCGCACGCAAACCACGGCGCTCACGTCAGCCGAAGCGCGATCGACACAACTCGGCAAAGCCGTAGCGGCCGAACTCGCCACCCATCCCGACTTCACCGGCATCGACCCGCTCGCGAATCCGCTCGACGCCTTCGCCTCGCGCGTGGCGCTCGTGCGCAACGCCCAGCGTACGCTGGACGTCCAGTACTACATCTGGCGCAACGATCTCACCGGCACGCTGTTGCTCGAAGAACTGCGCGAGGCTGCCGACCGCGGCGTGCGCGTGCGCCTGCTGCTCGACGACAACGGCATTCCGTCCTCGCTCGACCCCACGCTCGCGGCGCTCAACGGGCATCCCAACATCGAGGTTCGGCTCTTCAATCCGTTCGTCACGCGCCAACCCAAGGCCGTCGGCTTTCTCACCGACTTCTCGCGGCTGAACCGGCGCATGCACAACAAGTCGCTCACGGCTGACGGCGTGGCGACCATTCTTGGCGGCCGCAATATCGGCGACGAATATTTCGGCGCAACTGACGGCGTCGTGTTCGCCGACCTCGACGTGCTCGCGATCGGCCCCGCCGCCACCGATGTCGCAAACGACTTCGACCGCTACTGGGCCAGCGCGTCGTCATTCCCCGCGTCGCAAATCCTGCCGTACACGGCGCCCGACGCACTCGCCACGCTCGATCGCGCGGCGCTTGCCGCGCGCACCGACCCGTCCGCGGCGGAATACATCGAAGCGCTGCGCAAGACCACCGACGTGCGCCGCCTGCTGGACGGCACGCTGCCGCTCGAATGGGCGAAGACGCAACTGGTCAGCGACGACCCCGCGAAAGCGCTGGGCACGGCGCCCAAGGAGTCGCTCATCCTCAGTCAGCTCCACGAGATCGTCGGCGATCCGCACCGCGAACTCGATCTGGTCTCGCCTTACTTCGTGCCGGGCGAGGTGGGCACGCAATACTTCACCCAGCTCGCCGCCCAGGGCGTGACCGTGCGCGTGCTGACGAACTCGCTCGAAGCCACCGATGTGTCCGCCGTCCATTCCGGCTACGCGCGGCGCCGCGTGGCGCTGCTCGAAGGCGGCGTGGAGCTGTTCGAGCTGCGGCGCGCGGCGGGCGCGAGCAAGGGCTCGGACAAAGCCGCGGGCAAAGGCGCAGGCAGCGGACCGTTCGGCAGCACGGGCTCGAGCCTGCACGCCAAGACCTTCGCCGTGGATGCGGAGCGCGTCTTCGTCGGCTCGGTGAATTTCGATCCGCGCTCGGCCAACCTCAACACCGAACTCGGGCTCGTGATCGACAGCCCCGTGCTCGCCATCCAGATCGAAAAAGCGTTCTGGACGCGCGTGCCGCAGCTCGCCTGGCAGGCGCACCTCGACGAGAACGGCAAGCTCTACTGGACGCGCCTTTCCGACGACACGGTCATCCGCTACGACACCGAGCCCAACACCACATGGAACCAGCGGCTGAGCGTCTGGTTCTTCTCCATCCTGCCTATTGAGTGGCTTTTGTAAGCCACGCATCGACAGGGTTATCCCCAATTTCTCCGAAGTTGTCTATACAACATCATGCGGACATTCCCATCGTCCGCAGCTCGCGGGCGCCCCGTATTTCCCCCCAATGTTCGGAGCCGTCCGTGGCCATGCCTGAATCCGTCGCCAACCTCGAAACCGATGGCCGCAAGATCCTGGAAACGCGCTCGATCGATTACATCCCCGAGGCGGAGCGCCACGGCAGCCTGTTCAGCCAGTTCACGCTCTGGCTTTCAGCGAATCTGCAGGTCACCGCGATCATTACCGGCGCGCTCGCCGTCGTGCTTGGCGGCGACGTCTTCTGGTCGCTCTTCGCGCTGTTGACGGGGCAACTCATAGGCGGCACGGTCATGGCGCTGCACGGCGCGCAAGGCCCGCAGCTCGGCCTGCCCCAGATGATCTCCAGCCGCGTGCAATTCGGCGTCTACGGCGCGGCCATTCCGATCGTGCTCGTCTGCATCATGTACGTCGGCTTTTCCGCGAGCGGCACGGTGCTCGCCGGCCAGGCCACGGCGCAGCTGCTCGACGTTTCCGATACGACGGGCATCTGCCTTTTCGCCGTGCTGATCGTCGTGCTGACGCTGCTCGGCTATCGCTCGATTCACTTCGTCGGGCGCATTGCCAGCGTGATCGGCGTGCTCGCGTTCGTGTTCATGTTCGCGCAGCTGTTTGCGCACCACGATATCGGCGCGCTGCTGGCCAATCGCCACTTTTCGATCGCGAGCTTCCTGCTTTCCATGTCGCTTTCGGCTTCGTGGCAGATCGCATTCGGCCCCTACGTCGCCGACTATTCGCGCTATCTGCCGCACTCGACTTCGCCCGTGCGCACGTTCCTCGCCGTCGGCCTCGGCTCGGTGATCGGCGCGCAGGCGGCGATGGTGTTCGGCGTGTTTGCGGCCGCGCTCGCGGGCCATGCGTTCGCGCACCACGAGGTGGCGTATATCGTGAGCCTCGGCGCGAGCGGCGCGGTCGCCGCGATGCTCTACTTCAGCATCGCCTTCGGCAAGCTCACCGTCACCACGCTCAACGCCTACGGCAGCTTCATGTCGATGGCGACGATCGTGAGCGCGTTTCGCGCGAAGCGCGCGATCTCCACGCGCCACCGTTTCGTCTACATCATCGGCATGGTGGGCGTCTCGACGCTCGTCGCGCTCGCGGGCCGCCACTCGTTTCTCAAGGAATTCACGGCGTTCATCCTGTTTCTGCTCGCGTTCTTCACGCCGTGGAGCGCGATCAAGCTTGCGGTGCACCAAAGTAACACCGTGCAAACCCAAGTCCAGCAAGGCTTTGCGGCTCTCGCCTGAATAGCGGCCCTGTGAGCCGCCGCACGGCTTCAGGGTCTCGTTGTACAAGCCAGGGGTCGCGAGAGCCGCCAGCGTTGAATCTTCCCCCATGCCGCCGCTTCTGGAGCATCCGGCTACCTGCACTGTCGCTCGTTGCGCGGTGATGGGTTCGCTTTTGTCCGCAATGGCCGCTTCGAATGTTTCGTGCGCGGCACTTCGGCAAGCTTTTTCCACTGTGATGATTGATCGCGCGTGATGCCGATATCCGTGAGCCGTGGTGCATGTGTCGGATTGCGCGACACTTCCTCTTTTTTCGCGTATTGATTGCTGCCGCTCGGCGTGGCTTTTGGCATCGCATGCAACAGTTTGCCTGCCTGTTTCTATGCCCGCACGCGAATGTCTGTGGCCGTGCGCTCGGCTTCGACGTTTTGCGCCTGGCGTTGCGTGTCAGAAATACCCTTCGGTGCGATCGCCTTTTTCGGGTAGCGACGGATCGGGCATTCCGATGCTCGCGCGTGATGCGGGCGTGCAACCAAATTCACGCGCGCACTTCAGGTAAAGCGCCGCCGCGCGGTTGGCAATGCCGACAAGCGGTGATTGAAACGCAACGCCGTTGACCGCATGCGCGACCAGGCCGCCACTCACCTTGTCGTGCGCGGCGGCATGCGCAAGCGCGCGCTCGGCCTGCGTCATGCGCGAGAAGGCCATGCAAAGTGCGGCCAGTGCGCCGCGATCGAGCGGTGTGATCACGCCCATGGACGCGAGCAAGCGCGCCACGCGCCTCCATTCGGTGCGAGCGGTGGCATCAAGCCATGCTGGCGGCTCAGGCACTTTGCGCGGCTCGCGTGGCGATGTGCCGTGCCTGGTTTTGCGGAAAGTGTCGCTCACAACGTGAAGCGCAACGGATTTGCGTGGCCTTCCCATGGCAATCCCCTTCGAAAATTTCGGCGCGCAGCGAGAAAAAGTGTCATGAAGGTGTTTCAAAAAAAACAGTTCAAGGTTTTGATCCGCCCCTGCCATGCGCCTTCGTCAAAAAAAGCGCCGCGCTCCGTTGCGAGAGAAGAGCGCGGCCAGAGCCTGGAGTTACATCACGACGGCTTTCTGCCGGGAGCCGTCGCCCGTGGATCACGCCTGCCGCCCGCAGCATTGCAGGGAGACGGCAGGCGCGCGCAGTCTTTACTTCGGACTCTTTACACTTTCGGTGCGGGCTTCGGTGCCGCAGCCTTCGTGCCGGTGCCGGTGCCAGTGCCGGTGCCAGCGGGCAGGAGCGAGCCCGAATAGACCAGCTTCACCTGCTGCACAACGGTCGCGGCTCGCAACTCCATCAGGAACGTGATCAGGTTCGACGTGAAGTTACTCGCGTGCTCGCGGCTCCACTCGAAGCTGAAGCCGCTACGCAGCGCGACGAATGCGCCTGCCGGACTCGCCGCCGCAACAAACTCGCCTTCTGGCACGGCGTTGGTGGGTGCGATCGTTGCGCCAGCAACACCATTGATGAGCCCCTGCAGCGGATTCACCAGGTATGCGCCGGATGAGTCTTTCGCGGTGAGCATGCCGATCCAGTCAAGCGGGTTCAGCCCAACCACGATGCCATTGCCTCCCGCCCCGTACATTGCGCCGATCACGTTGAGCACGGCATCGATCACGGTGCCACCTGCCGCAGGGGTGTACTCGATCGAGTTGGCTTCGAGCGCGGCCACGCACGCGGCGTCCATTGCATCGTTACACGACTCGCGAAGCTCGCTTTGTAGAAAGCCTTCGAGCGCAGGCGCATCCTCAAACAGTTGCCAACTCAACGTTTTGTGTACCGCGATGGTATCGACCGGGACCAGGCGCGGCGATGGCTTGTTGACAAGCTCAGGCTTGGTCGAGCCTTCAGGGGCCGCCGCCGCACCGCCTTCCGGGTTCATGTCGATCACCTGCAGCGCGTTCGAACCAGTCGGCGTCGAAGCGAGCGCGGCCCACAGGCGCGGCGGCCTGAGCGGCGCAGGCAAAACCTGTTGCGGCAATACCGGATAGCCGTTGCCCGCATCGGCGATGGTCGAGAGCAGTGCGGCCTTCACATCGAGGTCTGGCACATCGGCACGCACGGTGCGTGCGCCAGCACGGAACGTTGTGAGCGCATCGTGTTTGAGAATGAGCGTGGCCATTGAGCGGGCATCACTGCCGCGCACGATGCCGCCTTCGCCCAGGCCAGCGAGCTTCTGTCCGAGATCGATCAGGCTTGTGCCCTGATCGTTGAGCTTGCCGTTGAGTGCCGCGATATCGGTGCCCGCTTTCGTCAGCAGGGCTTCAATGTGTGCATCGCGCTCGGCAAGCGCGGTGCGCACTTCTTCAAGGGTGACAGGCATGATGATCCTCACATGAGATGCGGCACGCGCACGCGCGCGGGTTGCCGCAAAGCGCCGAGGAGAGCATCTTCGTTTTCCGCTTCCCACGGATCAGAGTGCAGGCTCATCTTCAGGCTTGCAATGAAAGTGCGTGCGTCATCGCGGCTCAGTCCGGCATCCCGCAGGACCGTCTCAAGTTGACGCACACTCGAAAGAGACTTCAAACTCGATTGATCTACGCGCGCGAGTTTGTTCGCTGGCGCGATCACCAATGAAATTTCCACAACATCCACGCGCGTAAGCTCGCGCAACTCGCCATCGAGCCTTGCGCCTCCTGGCTGCACGCGAAAACCAATGCTCACGCCATCGAGCGCACCGGCCTTCATGTGCCGCATGGTGTCATCGCTCAGTAGAACGCCCGCCGTCATGCGGCCATCAAAGTGCAGGCCGATATCATCTTCGGCGAGATTCACGGCCTTGCCCAGCAGGTTGTCCATCCAGTGATTGAACAGGAGCGGCACCTGCCTGCGTGATGCGATGGATTCGGCAAACGCGCCACGGCGCACCACATCGCCCCAGCTATCGACGTTGTCAAAGACGGATGCGTAGCCAGTGAATGCGCCGCTCTTCGCGGCATCAAACTTGACTTCGATGTTGTTGCCGATGAGTGCACCATGCGAAAGGCCATCATCGGCAAACCGGTTCTCGCTCATGGCGTTCCTCCTGTGCGCGCGGGCGGCGCAGGCCATAGATGGTTTCGCGGCCCGTGCGACCATTCACGCTCGCGATGAGCGGGCCGAATTCCCCTGATCGCTGATCGATCAGCATGACAATCAGCCCGGTTGGATCACTAAGCACTGCGAGCCGAAAGCCGTCCTCAACCGCAGCGGCAACAATTTCAGCCGTTTCTTCATCGAGCGCGGTGCACACAAATTCGATCACTTCGCCACTCGTTCGCAGTGCGTTGCCGTAAAACTGCGCCGCTTCATTCATCGCTCGCTCCAATGACAAACCATCATGAAACCTGGTGCGCATGCAGCGAAAATTAGCGCTTCACGGCCCGCGTGGCAAGTCAGTTGATCGCGTGCGCCGCCGTGGTTGCCGTTTCGGTGCTTGCGAGTTCGAAACCATCGAGCATGCCCACAAGCATGCGCAAGCCTGCACAGGCTGCGCGCCGCCGACCGGCTTTCGTGCGCCGTTCATGCCTGCCCTGTGCCGCCGTGAGACTGCTATGCGCTTGGCAAAGCTCCAGCGTGAAGAGCCCGAAGCGCTCCAGCGCACGGGCATCGTTCATCAACGCGCTCAGATTGCCGAAGCATCCGGCCACATAGTCGCGCACACCGCTCGCATCGCCAGCGTATGGCACCGCTCCGTGATGCTCCTGCACGAAAACGAGAAGCGAGCACGCAAAGCGCAGCGCAGGCGGTTCATTGGGAATGCTTGTCATCATGGCCGCCTCCTAGTGCCTTGTCTCGTTGCCCGGTGCCACGAATGCCGCGTGGACGGGCTTGCTAAAAAAAGGCTCGCCGCTCTTCTCCATGATCGTGCGCATTGCGCGAACGAGCGTCGGCCCGCGTGGATTCTGCCCAACGCGTAGCGTCGCTTTCGCGAGCGGCACCGCATCGCGCATGGTTTCCTCCGTTGCGCCACGCTCGATCAAGGCTGCAAGCGCAGTGCGCATCTTCCTGCGGTCATTCTGGTTGTCCATCGGACTGCACAACCCATCGCGGCAGAGCGCTTGATACGCGCTCATCATCGCATCGACGCTAACGCCGTCGTGCCGCTTCGCGTTGAGTTCAGCGATGAGTTCTGTGAGCGTTCGCTCAATCAAAACCCACGGGCATGCGTACGTTCCGTCGAGCTTCGGCTTGGCGATCTCTACCGCCTTGATCATCAATGAAGGTTGGCATCGTTCGGCGGCCATCAACTGAAGCCGGTTAAGCATGCGACTTATCATCAACGGCTTTGGGGGAACGCCAAAAGCTTCGACAAACGGCAAAGCAAGCGCCGCTACCCGCTCGCGCACTTGCGGTGACTCTTCGGCCAAGCGGGCTATCAATCCATAAACATCGCGGCGCGCGCTAGCGCGACCGGCGATGAGGGCCGCTCTTTCTCGCTCACCCGAACGCTGCTCTATACGCTCCGGTAAACGCTCTAAAACGCTCGTACTGCATGGTGCGGCAATCCGATGGGTTTCATGCGGTAACCCGTCACCCTCCGTGCAGTAATCCGGCGCACCCGTGCGGTAATCCGGCGCGCCATTTGCGGTAACCCGACCATCCGTCTGCGGTAATCCGAAGGCTTCCGGCAAGCCTTGCGCGTGCGATGGATTACCGCCCGGTGCGGTAATCGACGCGTCCGGTGGATTGCCGCGTGATGCGGTGAACCGCCGCTTGCGGTCACGCTTTTGCTGCTTTGCACGACCGCGTTCGAGAAACGCATTCCAGCCGATATTCTCGGGATAGATGTCGTGAAGCCGGTGCATGTCCACGCGGCGGGCGATGCGGCGTCGCGGCTTGCCATCGTCATCGGGATCGTTCGCGGGAAACTCGAAGTCGCGCATGCGCACGGTGAGCCCTTTGCGGTCGAACTCAGCGAGCGCACGTTGCACGGTGTCCTCGCTCACGCCTGCGCGGTGCGCGAGGCGCAGGGCAGACGGCCAGACCATGCAGCCGTCATCCTTGATGTAGGCCACGAGCACGCGCGCCACTGCCTGCCTGCTATCGGGGAACGGCCAGGCGTCGAGCGCGAGTTCGGCGGCGCGGCGCGCGCTCGGGTTGTCCGCGCTTACGGGGCGACCGGCGCTCACGATAATTCTCCGATTGCTTGCGCAGCGGTCCTGTCTGCCGTAGGCTTGTCAAGCCTTTCGTCGTTGATGTTCTCGGTGCCCGCTTCGCGCGGGCCCTTCTTTGCCTTCATGATGTTTCTCCTCAAGCTTCGGTTTCTGCCGAAGCATCAATTCGCGCTTGAATCCAGGCGTCGACCTGCGTTTCTCGCCACGCGACGCGCGTGCCACCGATATCCACCGAGCGCGGGAATTCACCCTGCTTCATGCGCACATAAATTGTGGTTGTGCTGAGTCCCGTGCGTGCGCGCACTTCGCGAAGGCGAAGCAAGCGCTCCTTGGCATCGAGAAAGATTTGATCGTGGTTGGGCATCGCCGTCCTCCTCAGAAAGCTCCAGCAAACATCGGCAAGTCTAGGCGCTCTCTTGAGCAACGCAAGAGCGCCGCACAATGCCCGACCGATGCACTTATCGTTGAGGCGCAAAAACGAGAGGGGCAAACCGCTATGCAACCGTTGATATTCCGGGCTTTGCCTGCACGCGACGGGTTCAAATTTTTCGGTGCATAAAAATGAAAACGGCAGGGCAACGGCGTGCGACGGACGAAAAAAATGCCCCGTGAGGGGCATTCGGCGAGGGGCATTCGTCGTGCAAGTGTCGTGATCGCTCACGCGGCGGCTCGCTGTTTTGCCGCGTGCTCTGCCAGTGGCACGCGCAATTTTTCGAGCTTCGCGCGGTTCACATCGAAGCCCTGGACAAGCGCTCCGCTCAGACGATCGATCAGCAGGAGCCGCGATACCCCGCGCTTCGAAAGCAAGTGCAACGCAATCATGCCGCTTGTATCGCCCTTGTATCCCACAAGCGCGCCGTTGAAGTTGTGCATGAAAATCTCAACGCGTTCGAATGCTTCGCTGAAGAGCCGTCGCGCGGTCATCCGACCTGCGAAGTGCAATGCGAGCGCACTGCTCTTGATCCGCTTCCACTCCTTTGCCGTTGATGGCCGCACGCGGGTTTGCACACCGACCTCGCGCTCCAGCCGTTGCACTTCCTGCTCATGCCCGCGCTTCTCGCTCTCAAGCTCGCGCGTGAGCTTCACGAATGTCTGCGGTGCATCGCCTTCATCGGCCAGCAATGCGCGCGTGATCTTCGCGAGCTTGGCTTCGGTGGCCGCAACGCGCTTGCGTGCCGCCGCGAGCGACTTCATGAGGGGATCGGGCTCATCATTGCCTTCGAGCAGCGCACTCAGGTTGAACTGATCCGAGCAGTATTCAAGGATGGCATGCTCGATCGGCGCAACCATGCAGCTATCGCCGCCAGGGCAACGCTCACCGAAAAAGTAGTAGCGATAGCAGCGCAGGCGTCTCTGGTTCGGCAGTCCGTCCGCACGCGGCTTCGCGCGTGGCGCGCTTGCCTTGATGTTCTGTCCGGCCATCAGCGTGCCGCAGTATCCGCAGTAGGTGATCTTCTGGCCTGTGATGATGCCCGGCACTTCACCCTTGAGGCCTTGGCGGAAACTGCGCTTGCTCACGACTAGCTGAAGCTCATCGTATCTGTCGGCGCTCAGTAGCGCGGGATAGTAGCCTTCGAGCGAGAATGTTGCGCCATCAACGTTTATCGTTTTCACGCCCTTGAGCGCAGGCGAAGTGATGATCTGCCGCACGCGCGATGTTGGATACTTCTCGCTGATCGCGAGCCCTTCTTCGGCCAGTGCTTCGGTGATCCTGATCGAGCCATACCCGGCCATGTAGTAGTGGATCATGCGGCGCATGGGTTCGGCGCGCTCTTCATCGAGCACAAAGCGTTGCGCGTCATCGTCCCACTTGACCCAGTTCGGATCGGTCTGCACACCGCCAACCTTGCCCTTGTATTCACCCTTGAGCCAGCCTTCGCACTTTTCGCGGATGGCCCCCTTGATGAGTTCGGACTTGCGCGAGCTTTCCTTGTGTGCGCGGCTCATGTCGACAATCACTTCGAGCAGTGACCATTCATCTTTCGTCATGCTCTCCTTGTCCCATCGCTTGCCATTCGTTGCAGTCACAACCGATATGCCCGCTTCGATGATCTCCGAGAGCAGGCGGAAAGCCGCCATCGGTGTCTGACGCGAGAAGCGGTCCCAGGATTCGAGCACAAGCACACTGCCAGGCTCAACCATGCCCGCCTCAATGCGCTTCAGGAATTCGTGAAGCGCACCGCCCTGCTTGACGTGCCGACCATGAAAGGCCGACTTGCCCGCATCGAACATTCGGAGCGATTCATCGAGCACAAGCCCGTGCTTTTTCGCGTAGTCGCTCGCGTATCGCAACTGCCGTGCAAGGCTGGAGCCTTCGGCCTGGGCAGGCGTGCTGAATCGGATGTAGGAGTAGCAACGCGCGGCGTGGCGCGGCACGCTCGCGGCTTTGGGTTTGGCGCTCATGGTCTGGCCCTGCTTCAACGGGGAAAAACTTCATTATATTCGCGAAGTGCCAGCAACCTGGTGGACTTCTACTGCTTCACGCGCTCGCGCTACGACGTGCCGGCGCTCTCGAACCCCGATGGCCGCTACGGCCGCTGGAACGCCAAGGCGATCGGCATCTACGTGCTCGGCGTGCTGGTGCAGATGCCGTTCATCTCGACGAGCTTCTATACGGGCCCCTTCGTCGACGCACTCGGCGGCACGGACATCTCGTGGATTCTCGGCCTGATCGTGCCTGGCGTGCTCTACTACGCCGCCATGCGCCTCACGCCGCCGGTCATTCCGGAACGTCTGATCCTGCCGGTCGAGCAGGATTGACCCGTGCGGCGCAGCGCGCCGCCGAAGCCCGGATTACGAACCGAGTTGGACGTATCTGCTCGCCTCGGCGAGGAGCCATGCCTCGAATCCCTGCAGTTGAGGCGAATGCTGCTTTTGCTCGGGATAAACCAGGTAGTATCCCTTGTCGCTGGTTAGCGAAAGCTTGCAAGGCAGGAGCAATTCGCCAATGGCTAGCTCGTGCGAAACAAAGAAGCGCGGCACGAGCGCGATTCCCAGCCCTGCGCGCGCCGCTTCCACCAGCATCGAAAACAGTTCGTAACGCTGGCCTTGCATGCAATCGGCGTCGTGAATGCCGGCCTGTGCGAACCAATGCCGCCACGCGTCCGGCCGCGCCGACTGATGCAGCAGCGTGAACTCCGACACTTCACGGGGTTCCAGCGACACCCTTCCCTTTAGCAGCTGCGGACTGCATACAGGCGTCATCTCCTCCCCGAAAAGGTACCTGGCAATCGAGCCAGGCCAGACAGGGTCGCCAAAGTGAATGGCCGCGTCGAACAGGGTATCGGTGAAGAGGAACGGCTCTGCCCGGGTCGCCAGATTCACCGTCACGTGCTTGTGCTCTGCATAGAAGAGCGGGAGACGCGGAATCAGCCAGCGCGTGGCGAATGTCGGAATCACTGCGAGTTCAAGGATGCCGCCGGCCTCACGGTGCGCCATGGCGGCCAGCGTGTCGCGCTCCATCCTTGCAAGGTTGTCACGCACCTGCCGGGCGTAGATTTCGCCAATCTCGGTCAGGCTCAGCCGTTTCTTGACGCGATTGAAAAGCGGCACGCCCAAATACTCCTCGAGCGCCGCCACCTGCCGCCCCACTGCGCTTTGGGTCAGCGCCAATTCGTCTGCACTACGGGTAAAGCTCAGGTGCCTCGCCGCCGCCTCGAATGCGATCAGCGCTTCCATACCCGGAATCTTTCTTCTCACGTTCCTTCCTCAAACGCACAACGTTGCGAGTTTATATCGTTTGCATGGCGCGAACCACGTAGCAACAATGTCTCCATGTGCTCCCCTGGTTATCGCCGCTACCTGTGGATTCCCGCAGGATCGCCGCGTCAACCCGGAAGTGAAAATCGCTCCCGCGTATGGCGGACGCATTACGACCGCGCGGATCACCAGATTCCGGCATTCCTCGAATGTCATTCAGTATTCCGTATCAATACATCCTACCACTGAAGGAACGATCCATGGCCTCCGATTCTCTTCCTGCAAAGTTCAAACCTTATACCCGGCAGACGATCAGCCAGGCTCCGCAATGGCAGACGCTTCCTGAAGCGCTCCGGGAAGCTGTACAGGTGGTCTCCCGTGTCATGCCGTTTCGCACGAATCAGTACGTCATGGATGAATTGATCGACTGGACCAATGTTCCGGACGATCCCATCTATCGGCTCACGTTTCCCCATGAGGACATGCTTTCGCCTTCCGACTATGCAAACTTGAGAGACCTGGTATTGGTCAAGAAGAACGAGGCAGCTATCGAAGAATCGGTGCGCCAGATCCGCTTGTCCATGAACCCGCATCCAGCCGGCCAGTTGACGCATAACGTCCCCTTCATAGACGGGCAGCCGGTGCGTGGACTGCAGCACAAGTACAAGGAGACGGTGCTCTTCTTCCCGAGCGCAGGCCAGACATGTCATGCATACTGCACCTTCTGTTTCCGCTGGCCGCAATTTGTCGGCATGGACGATCTCAAGTTCGACGCCAGGGAGTCGAACGAACTCGTCGCCTATCTCAAGCTGCATCCCGAGGTCACCGATGTTCTGATCACCGGCGGCGACCCGCTCATCATGAACACGCGTTCGCTCGCCGGCTATATCGAGCCGCTGCTTGTGCCGGAGCTTTCGCATATCCAGAACATTCGCATCGGCACCAAATCTGTCGCCTACTGGCCTCAGCGATTCGTGACCGACAAGGACTCCGACGATCTGTTGCGCCTGTTCGAAAAGGTCGTTGCGTCGGGCAAGAATCTCGCGATCATGGGCCACTACAATCATCCGGCCGAGTTGCGGACTCCCATTGCGCAGCGCGCGGTCAAACGGATCGTTTCATCGGGCGCCACGCTGCGCATGCAGGCGCCGCTCATCCGTCACATCAACGAAGATCCAAAAGGCTGGGCTGAGTTGTGGACGACAGGCGTTCGTCTGGGCGCTATTCCCTACTACATGTTTGTCGAGCGGGATACCGGACCCAGCCACTATTTCCAGTTGCCACTGGCGCGAGCCTACGAAGTTTTCCAGGCCGCATATCAGTCGGTATCGGGTCTGGCGCGCACGGTTCGCGGCCCCTCGATGAGCGCCTTCCCCGGCAAGGTCGTCGTAGACGGAATTGTCACGATCGGTGGCGAAAAGGTGTTTGCCCTGCAGTTCCTGCAGGCACGCAATCCTGACTGGGTGCGTCGTCCCTTCTACGCCCGGTTCGATCCCACGGCAACCTGGCTTGACGATCTCGTACCCGCTTTCGGCGAAACGAAGTTCTTCTTCGAAAACGACCACGACGCGCCGCGCAAGACACTGCAACTGGTCGCGCGGCATTCCGGACGCTATATCCCGGGATCTTCAGACGAGAGCCAGCGCGCCGTCGCGGCCGAAGCATGAATGTCTTTCACATACGTTTCCAGGAGATCCCATGGCCTACGTGGTAACGGAAGCCTGCATCCGATGCAGATACACCGATTGCGTCGAAGTATGCCCGACCGATTGCTTCCGCGAGGGTCCGAACTTTCTCGTGATCGACCCTGACGAGTGCATTGATTGTGGCGTTTGCGCGCCGGAGTGCCCGATTGATGCCATCGTATCGGCCGACGAGATCGACGACAGCCAGCGCCAGTTTGTCGACCTCAATATCGCATTGGCCAAGCAGTGGCCTGCGATCACCGCCAAACAACCCGCGCTGCCGGATGCGGAGGACTGGAGGGATGTTCGCCCCAAGTTGCAGCATCTCGCGAGGGAACGCGTCATGAGTTAGCGGGGCTGGAGATGGCGACCGATTCCTGCACGGTCGCCAACTCTTCCGTTCGATGGTCAGGAGCCTATGACCGCAGTTCCCGTTAGCAGTACGCCGGCTCTCACTTCCCTGGCGAAAACCACTTGCCATATGTTCGCTCGTAGGTTCCATCCTCGTACATGGCGAGTAGCGTCTCGTTGATCGTCTTGCGCAGTGGACTGCCGTTGGCTACGGCAATGCCAATTCGCTCCGGCCGGAAGATCGGCCCGACGACGGCGAGTTCACCGGTGCCAGGCCTGGCAGTGCAGTATTGAAGCGTCGGCTCCACTCCCGCGTGCGGCCAGTCATGGTCAAGGGCGAAGTTCCGCTCGTAAGCTGGACCCGTCAACGACAAGGATTCTCGAGCAGGTTGTTTCGCTGCATACGCTAGCCCCTGCGGAACCGCCTGCTCTTTGGATACGTATCGGACCTTGGTCCGATAGAACGAACACGTCCAGCCGACTAATTTGGAAGGCGCGCCGTCGTTTCAACCGAAACAAATCCCAAATGGCGACTGGGGTTCGTTAGGAAACTTCATACTCTCCGGCAAGAACCCGATCAGGAAGTACCCTGGATATCTTAATTAATTCGTGGCGGTCGTGGCACGACCTCAGGGACGCGGATGCCCTCGCCGCGCAGCGGCTGAACGCCCAAGCCTCTCTAATCGCAACACGCATCCAGGACCGCTTTCAGGACGTGAGCGTGTCTGTGGCCCAGATTGAGAGCATGCTGGGTAGCCGGACGCTCACCGACGTCCAGCTCGCGCAACTGGCACTGGCCATGCGTCCCGCGCTCGGTGATGTATTCATTGCTGTCTTCGCGCCAGACGGCCGGCTACTCGCCGGGTCGCGTGCGAGTGTCGACAACGAGGTGCCTGGCCTTGACTCCCTGTTGGCGCGTGTGCGGAATGCCCCATCCGCCGCGGTCACTGAACCTGCTGCGCGGGGACAAGAGGAGGTGGTCATATTCGCAAAGGGCCATCGTAGCCGGGCAGGCGAACTCGACGCGGTAATCGTCCAGGTGATCAACGTCGAACAGCAACCGCTCGCAGGCATGGATTTGCCGGCAGGAACTTTCGTCCTGTTGCGCGACGGTGCAGACCGCGTCGTCGCACGCTACCCGGCCGACCACACGATGCCGCCAGGACAGAAGTTGATCGACGGCGCGGCGACGACCGGCCCCACACCAACGACCCGCTATCTGCGCTCGCGTCTGGACGGCGCACAGGAGTTGGTGGCCACGCGCAGGATTCCTCTCTGAACCATCGGAACCTACTGGACACTTGATGTCCGCCTTGCGGTCAATGAATACCGCACGAGCGTCCGCCAAAGTTTGTACTTCAACCTCGCTGGTATGGCCACGGTCCTGGTCTTGCTGGCGAGCGCCGTGCTGCTCGTGCGCCGTGAGCGTCACCTCTTCCTGATTGCATCCATTGTGAAGAGCATGCCCACGCCCGTCGTCGTGGTAGCAGCCGACACCGGTAAGGTTCTGGTTGCCAATTAAGCCATGCTGGATGCATTCGGTGCGGTCGTCGGCAAGGGACAACCGTTTGCACGACTGTTTGTGGACCCCACAGCATGGGCTGAGACACAGACGGTTAGTCAGAATGAGGCGGTCGCGATGCTCACGCGCGACGGACCCCGGCATATGCTGCTGCACAGCACGCGACTCCCCCTTGGCGTGCGAGCCGATGAATCCGATGCACTGCTGCTCACACTCGTCGACGTTAGTCACCAGCAGCAGCAACTCACTCAGCTACGCACCGAAGCCGAAGTGGACTCGCTCACAGGACTCGCGAACCGCCGCAGTTTTGCGAGGACCGCTGCACAGGCGGTTGCCCATGCACGGGAACAGCACAGGCCGCTATCGGTGCTGGCACTGGATCTGGACTACTTCAAGCGCGTGAACGACACGTACGGTCACGCAACTGGGGATTACGTTCTGACTGCCGTGGCGCGTGTCCTCAAAGGTGCGCTGCGCGCGGAGGATTTGGCGGCTCGCGTCGGCGGCGAGGAATTCGCCGCCATCCTGCCCGACACGACAGCAGAGCAGGCTCAAACGGTCGCCGAACGAATTCGCGTTTGCATCCAGAATACGCCGATCGTCGTGGAGGCTGGACAAACCATTTCGCAAACCGTGAGCATTGGCATCGCGTCCTATCACGACGGCGAAGATAACCTTGTGCCAGCCCACGAGCGCGCCGATGCGGCGCTTTATGCGGCCAAGAGCGCGGGACGTAACCGTGTCCACGTCTCCACGTCGGCTCCCGCCGGATCCACGGAAACGAAATCGCGCGCGCCATCAGGTTCTGCAAGCCAGCTACGTGCGACAGGCGGAGATAGCAAGTGAATCGCAAATAGCGCAGTCGGCGAATTTTCTCCTCTCACCCCGAAACAAAGGACGGTCAGCCGATCGGCTGGTCCGCTCCGATAGCCGTGGCAACACTCTCACGAAGCTTCGAAACCAGGATTTCGGCCGTCTTCGGTCGCGCGTAAAACCAGGATTCGCGACGCCCAAACGCCAGAACCCCGGTGCTCTTTCGGAGCCACCGGGGTTCTGGACGTTACTGCATAAGGAGCCTGACGATTACCTACTTTCACACGGGCAATCCGCACTATCATCGGCGTGGAGCTGTTTCACGGTCCTGTTCGGGATGGGAAGGGGTGGGACCAGCTCGCTATGGTCATCAGG
>NZ_JBFRCG010000032.1:0-77772 GCF_040965595.1 Paraburkholderia sp. EG287B | reverse complement strand
TTCAAAAAGGTGAAAAGCTGGGCTCAAAAATTCACGAGCAGCTTTCACAAATTAGCCGCGATCCGTGCCTTGTTCGGTCATTTTTTAGGCATCAATCTGTCAGCTATATTGCTGACGTGTGAGTAACGTGACAACGCCATGGCGACATCGTGATGCCATACTCGCGCTCGATCAACTGCGCAACCGACTCCCGCGTCCACAGATAGAAGGGCAACATCATTGGTCCGGCATCCGCTCGACGATCAACCTTCGGATCCTCGCGGCTTGCCTGTTTCCCAAGCGGCCGTCGTCTGCCACGCTTCTCAGGACGCAATGATCGCAACCCGCCTTCGCGAGAGAGCTTCATCCATTTGCTCACTGCGCGAAGGCTTACGCCATGCGTCTTGGCCGCCGCAGTTTGGCTCATACCATCGCGCACGGCCTGCGCCGCCATCTCTCTCAGGTGTGCCTGCGTGGCGCCATCAAGTTTCGGGCATCGGGTTTCGTATTCATGCCCATATAACGCATTACACGCTATTTGGTGCACCGGTCAGTAATGCGCGACAAAACCGATTATTACGGCTCAAGCGCTCACCCTCCCACTTTGCCCGTCAAGCCAGAGCCTTGCGTTTCTAAACTCGTTTTCGCTCTGATTGACGGCCATCGAGATGAGGCCGATGACTTCGCTCATGTCCTTGTCGAGGTGCTTATCCGGATGGAATCTGATCAGGAGCTTCTTGTGGGCTTTTCGTACATCGAATTCTGCCTCCTCTATTTTTTTTCGCATTTCTTCGATACCCTTGCGAGTTTGGGCCTGAGCCATTACTTCGTTGTCTAATACGCGCCCGTCCATGCCCAAAACTTGCCGCCAGGCCGCGCCCTTCACAACGCCCAACTGCTCGAAAGCGGTTGGGCGGGATCCCTTCGCCCCGAACGATTCAGTTGGATTCCCTTGGCGCTTTGTCGTGCTCGAGGCCATGTCCGGCGGCGATGCCATAGGATTCGGTGGCACATTGTCCGGCGCGCACCATCCTGACCAGCGTTTCTGAAACGGTGGAACCGGACCGGTACCAAATCCCGCCGCCGGACGCCATTGGCGAGGACCCCGTGCAGGCGGATGCGCATAACCCGGCACGGACTGCCCGGCACCCATGGCCGGCGAGTTGAAGCCTCCGTAGGCGCTGTAACCGTCGTTGTTTCCATACGTGCCGCTGAGGCTTCCCATGCCGCCGAAACCGGCCATTCCGCGCGAGCGCCATGCAATTGCGAAGGCACCCATCATGCCCATCATCGGCAAGGCGAGCATGCCCATTCCGAGGCCCGGCATGCCCAGCATACTGCTGCCGATCATGCCGATGCCGGCGAGAGCCGAAATCGAACCGAGCGCCAACGGCATCGCGGCAATCATCGGCAGATTCGGCGAACGCATCTGCTGCGCGTAATCTGGTGAATATGGTCCCGCTCCATAGTCGAATCCGTATCGATGCAGGGGTTCATTGCGCGGTATCTCAGAGGTCGTGGTGAAGATGATCTTTTGCATGCGGTTGCGAATTGCGGCACGCGTGCGCCGGAATGCATCGAGCACGCTTCTATCGACTTGTCGAGAGCGTCCACTGCGTTCGGATGAAGCCGTCGACGCCGAGGGGGATGCAGGTGGAACCCCGTTCGCAGGAACCGCGGACGCGCCCGTTGACGCCAACGTTTCGCGGATGGGCAGTCCGTTCAATGTCTCACTTGCCGCCGGCCCACGCCGCGGCGACGAGTACTGCCGTACAGGCGTGGACGCTCGTGTCTCGGGTGAGACAGACGTCGTGGAGGCATGATCGGCGATGATTGATGCGGTGTCGATGTCAACAGGCATGGTTGCAATGGAGCCGCAGAAGGAATGGTGGTGCAGCCATTTGAAAGCATAGGCCGCACTGCCGGTGGCCCGATCGCGAACACGAACTTATGACGACGCCGGCGAAAAAATCTGACGAGTGCCCGTTGGTAACTGGGGCATTGTTCAGCAGGGCAGGGCCGCAGCTGGTTGCATACGCAACTAGGTATTTTTGACGCAAACGGCCTTGCCGAAGCTGCTCCACAGATTCACGAGGTTCGCGATAGTCACGCCCTCGCGCTGCTGCGATTCGGTTTTGCGCATCAGTAGCCGCGCGCCGATGCAACGCTTGATTCGCGAGATCTGCGCCTCGACGAGCGCGCGCTGGCCGTACGGTTCTGTTGCAATAGCGGAGGCTGGTATGCTGCGGGACCTTACAGGATGATGTGAACGACAATGAAAGCGCTGAGTCCAGCGCTAGCCAAAGTGCTGAAGCGGTTGCACTCTAAATACCGGGAAACGCACAGCTGATGACGATGGCAGGGAAGCGGTGACCGTGGTAAAGCGACTTTTTTTCATCACTTCATTCTACCCCCGCTACTGCGTCAACCTGACGGGGCCCCCGTCACGTCTCCACCCGCGAGTTCTACAGCCGCATCAATGCACCCACGCCGGATCTGGGCCGCGCAGCTGAACTGCCGCCGCCGAAGGTGCTCGAAACCAAGCGCCAGTATGGGGAGCGCGTCTACGACCACCTGAAGGACTCGGTCTGCCCGGTCCTGCGCAGTGTGAGCACCAGGCTCACGCACGCCGAGCTCGCCACCTGTGATGCGCAGGGGTTCAGACGGGCTGCGGAGGAGTCACGGCTGGATGTCGAGGTGCAACGCCGGCATGGGCAACAGAAGCTCGAGCGCGCGAAGGGCCGCTGCGCGAGATACTCGAGCTCGTGCTGCGCGGCGGGCCCGCGCTCGAACAGCGGCGGCAGGTGATGCTCGCCGCGCTCGGCAAGGAGGTCGAAAACCGGTCGCGCTGCTCCGGCCACAGTGCCGATCAGGACGAACCGGACCTCGATCGCGGACCGAAAGTCGGCCTGTGAACGGGATGCATGCGTATTTCATTCGCGTCGTTCGTATGCGACGGGGGGGCAGGCGAAAGCGTGCTAAATTTCCGGTTCCAAGACCGAGGAGGCTTGACGTTGCCCGCGAATTTCGTATCCGCTAACCGAGCGTTTATTATTCCGCTTGCTTTCGCTGGGCGGCGTGCCAGTTTTGTTCAAATTGCATCGGACTGACGTAGTTCAACGTCGAGTGCAGACGCCCATGATTGTAGAAGCTCATCCAGTCAAGCACCTCGTCCATCGCCTCGCGACGCGTCGCAAAGCGTTGACCGTGAATGCGGGCCTGCTTCAGCGATCCCCACAGGCTCTCCGTCGGTGCGTTGTCCCAACAATTTGCTCGGCGGCTCATCGAACTGCGCATGCCGTAACTCTTGAGCAGGTCCTGGAACTCGGCGCTGCAATACTGGCTCCCACGGTCGCTATGCACGATCAGTCCGGCCTCCGGACGACGCCGGAACCACGCCATTCGCAACGCGTCAGAAACCAGCTCCGTGCGCATGTGCGGCTTGAGCGACCATCCCACGACCTGACGACTGAACAGGTCCAGGATGACCGTCAGGTACAGCCAGCCCTCGTCGGTCCAGAGATAGGTGATGTCCGTCGTCCAGACCTGATCGGGCTTCGCCGGCGAGAAGTCCCGTTGCAGCAGGTTCGGTGCGACCGGCAGATTGTGCTTGCTGTCCGTCGTGGCCTTGAACCGTCGCTTGGTGCGCGCCTTGATGCCATGCAGCTTCATCAGCCGCTGAATCCGGTCCTTGCTCACGCGAATGCCTTGCGCAAGCAGCTTTTTCCACACGCGCGGCCAGCCGTACTCGCTTTTGGATTCGGCATGGACGGCGCGAATGTGGACCAGCAACGCGTCGTTGCTGATGCGTCGGCGCGGCCGATCAGGATCAACGTCGCGGGCCTTACGGTTGTGATAACCGCTGGGACTGACGCCCAGCGCCTGGCAGGCCACGGAAACCGGCCATTGCCGGCTATGTCGTTCGATCCACGCGTACTTCACACCGACCCCTTCGCAAAGTACGCCGTCGCTTTTCCCAGGATATCGCGCTCCATCTTCACGCTGGCCAGTTCGGCGCGCAGCCGAGCAATTTCCATCTGCTCGGCTGACACCTGTTTGCCCGCCCCATTGAGCTTGCCCGCATCGTCGGCCTTGATCCACGCATTCAGCGTCTGCGTACTGATACCCAGAATCTTCGCCGTCGCCGCCTGGCTCTGGCCGTTACGCACCATGCGCACCGCTTCAATCTTGAATTCCAGCGTGTACCGCGCCCTCGGGTTACCCATTGCTAAATTCTCCTTTACTGAAGTTTTACACACTCTCAGTAAGAGACCGTTTCAAAAAGACTGCTCGGCACGTCTGAAGATGTTCCAGCAGACGAGCGAGCAACCAAGTTTAAGGAATGCCTCGTGAATGTCGGCTCGACGCTCAAAGCGAATGCGAAGACGACGAAAATTGTGCAGCCATGCGTGAGTCCGCTCGACCACCCAGCGGAATTTGCCGAGTCCGCTACCGTGTTCCGTACGGCGCCTGGCGATCACCGGTTCGATACCGCGCGCACGAAGCCGCTCACGATGCGGCTCGGAGTCGTAGCCGCGATCTGCGTAGATGACCTTGGGCTTGCGAAGCGGTCGGCCGCGTACGCCGCGAATGGGCGGGATCGCGTCAATGAGCGGCAGCAACTGGGTAACGTCGTTACGATTCGCGCCAGTCAGGATTGCACTGATGGGCACGCCGTTGGCGTCGACGAGGATGTGATGCTTCGAACCTGGTCGCGAGCGATCGGTGGGGTTCGGGCCAGTTTTTCGCCCGCCCCAACGGCTCGCACCGAGGATGAATCGACCGCTGCCCGTGAGAAATCGAGTTCGCCGGCCTCGCGTAACTTGGCGAGCAGCAACTCGTGCAACGCGCTCCACACGCCGGCCTTTTGCCAGTCGCGCAAACGCCTCCAGCAGGTCGGCCCCGATCCGAATCCCAGCTTGGTTGAAAGGTCGCACCTGCGTATTCCGGTCTTGAATACGAACAGGATGCCGTTCAGCGCAGCCCGGTCTGAAATCGGAAGCCGCCCCGGGTATTTCTTGCGACGCGGCTTCGGCGGCGGTAGCAAAGGTTCGATCAATGCCCACAGTTCGTCATCAATGATCGGTGCGCCCATCCCCTTGGTTCCAGTTGTTCAGACGACCAAGGTTAACAGCTTGCCGAAAAGGTTAACAGCCCCCTTGGGGTCTTTTTGAAATGGTCTCTTAGCGAGATTCCCGGTGTCGGCCTGCTGACAGCGACTGCAGCCGTCGCGATGATGGGCGATCCGAAGGCGTTCAGTTCGGGCCGGGAGTTTGCCGCGTGGGCCGGTCTTGTACCAAAGCAGACAGGCTCAGGCGGCAAGGTGAATTTACACGGCATATCGAAGCGCGGCGACACGTACCTGCGCACGCTGTTGATTCATGGTGCGCGCGCTGTGTTGAGACATGCGAAGGAGCCCGGCCCGTGGGTTGGGCAATTGATCAGGCGGAGACCGAAGAACGTCGTGATCGTTGCGCTCGCGAACAAGATGGCGCGGACGATCTGGGCGGTAATCGCCCATGACCGACCATACCAGAAAGACTATGTAGGCGTGAAGCCGGCCTGAATAGCTCGCGTGAAGTAGAAGATAAACGTTCGATACGGCAAGGTGAACGTCAAAAGGTTGCGCAGCAATCGAGTGTGATGACTAGTCCGGTAGAACCTGGGACTCGCTAATCCTGTATACCGATACGAGCTTCGAGCTCGTTGCCTGAGTGAGGAGTGAGTCAGCGGATTTCATAGGGGCCCGCAGCGGCAGTACCGGCTGCATGAAGGCCGGATAGAGAGCTGCAACCCATCCTGTCAGTCTGAACACACGAATTGAAATGAACGCGTCCCACCCGTGAGTGGTGGAAAAAAGGGGAGAGGCACGAGGTCCGGCTGATGCCTGCGGAGTTCGTGAAAGCGTTCAATATCCGCAACAAGAATGACGCGGCCGATGCGCGGGCAATCTGGCTGGCAGTGCAGCAGCCCGGCAAGCCGGTTGCGGTCAAAACGGAAATGCAGCAGGCGATGCTGGCGCTGCACCGGATGCGCGAGCAGTTGGTGAAGTTTCGTACGATGCAGATCAATGCGCTGCGTGGCCTGCTGACGGGATACGGCGAGGTGATGAGCAAAGGACGGGCGGCGCTGGACAAGGCTATACCGGAAGTGCTCGCGAGGGTTGCCGAGTGTCTACCAGCGGTGCTTATCGACACGCTGCGCGAGCAGTGGTGCGGGCTGACAAAAACTGGAAGAGCAGATGGCGGGATCGAGCGGCGGATGCGCGAATGGGCGAAGGAAGACCGGGCTGTGAGAGCATCAGCCAGATTCCCGGCGTTGGGTTGCTGACACTGACAGCGACGGCAGCGGTCGCAATGATGGGCGATGCAAAGGCATTCCGGTCGGGCAGAGAGTTTGCTGCGTGGGCTGGCCTCGTGCCGAAACAGACGGGCTCGGGCGGCAAGGTGAACCTGCATGGCATGCAGGCGCGGCGACACCTATCTGCGCACGCTACTAATCCACGGCGCACGCAGCGTATTGGCGCGCGTGACGGAGCCCGGCGTATGGGTCGAGCAGATCAGGAAGCGCCGACCGCTGAATGTGGCAGTGGTCGCACTGGCCAACAAGATGGCGGGGACGATCTGGGCGATACTGGCCCATGAACGGCTTTACGAGAAAGGGTACGTGAGTGTCAAACTAGCGTGAGCGGGAAGTGCGGAGTACGAGATTAACGTTTAACGCAGGATGATCGTCGAAAGGTTGCGTTGGAATCGGGTGTGATGACAAACCAGGTAGGACCGGGACTTGCAAAACCTGCATATGCATAAGATCCTTGAGCTCGTGAAGTGAATGAGGTGCGAGTCAGCGGATTTCATAGTGGGCCGCAGCGGCAATGCCGACTGCAACAAGCCCGGATATAGAGCAGCAGCCAATCCTGTCAGTCACAACACGCGAAAAACTGGCGCAAACGGGACGCGTTCATAGATGCATATGATTCGCAAAGTGCAGGTGATAAACGAACGGCGATGACCAAGCGGCAGCCGCTCAGTTCTACTCGCTTGTGACATAACAAATCTTATCTATATGGGAACATGCTCGGCCTGCCGTCCTCATCGCGACGGAACCTAGGCACGAGCAGCCGAACTGCAGTTCAAAACCGTCATTCATCGTGGAACAGGCATGCCAATCTCCAGCGTATCTAGCTCAAGTAACATTTCCACCGATCTCACGGCAACGAGTACGGGTGAAGAATCGCCCACTAATCCTAATTCCGCATCCTCCTTGTGCGCGAGCGGTCAATTGGCAGGGCTAAAGACAAGAGTCCAGAATAATATTGGCGCTAATGCCCATCGCGACTTGAGTTCGAGCCAAGGGACGTCAGCGGTGGAAAACGTTCGCTCAGCAGTCCCTGACCAGAAAACACTTTTGGCTAAGTACGGCACGGTCGGACAAAAGAAGGCCCGCACTGCCGACGAAATGGATAGTGCCGACGCAGCTGCGGTGGAGGAAGCCATCGCACGCAGTCTGCAGGAGAAGGCTTTCTGGATACTGGCCAAACCTGAACTGCAAGCCATTCAAAGCAACACGACGCATACTTCGAATCGCACGAATAACGTCGTGGTCAATCAGGCTGACAAGAACGAAGAACCGTCTGAAATCTCCGACGATAACCGGGAGCAGCAGATGTTGGGATTCGCCGATCTCAACAACGCTTTTAGGGCATACCTGACCAAACATGACCTGCAGGTCATTTCCAACCCGGGAACGGGGAGCAACTGCGCGATCTATGCGTTGGTGCAACACCTCAGGCCGGATTTGAAGGACAGCAATCTCGACAACGAAGTTAACGAGTTGCGCCGCGAGTACGACGTGAAAAATCCGTCCGACAGCAACGACAGGATGCTGCATCTGGATACCGGCGTTGGTGGAGCGGCCAAGACCCTCACGAGGCTTGTCAATGAGCGCTACAACGTAAACATACAGGTTGGGGTAGTCGAAGCGGGCCTAGACGCGCAATACCCCGTGACGAGCAGGGAATTCATTTCGGCTTCTGGCGCGAGCGCCCCGTTCACACACCACGTAGTTATTTGGGACCAGCAGGGACACTACGAAGCCGTGACAGCCAAGCGTCCAAGCACGGAAGAGACGGGGCAAAATATTCGAACCGATGCGATCAATTTGATGAATCGCGTCGCAAGCAGATCGAGCGTTCGGGCAGCCTTCGGTACGCTGTCCTCTGCCTTGATGAAGTACCGTCTCAGATGAACCCAACAGCCACGGTGCACGAGTTGGTGGCGTCGGGCGATGTCGTTGGAGGGTTCGTAGCTGTCGGTCATCATGACCGCGCCCTCTCGGATCCCGGCAAACAGCTTGTCGGCGGCTTTGTTCAGAGGTGCGGCCAGACAAACTGCTCGAACTGCTCGAACTGCTCGACGCTCAATTTCGTGGGAATCGCCTGCCAGCATGGGTTTGTAGCCATTTTCAACCCCCAAACCCTTGACTTTAACCGATCTGCCCGCGACGAGCCCGCAACCCAGTCCTGATGCGGCTCGCAGACAAATTCGGGCGCCTCGAAAAACCCGCAACCACTTGATGGTCATCTTACTCGACCGCCCTTGACAACGTGACAACGCCCGAGGCACAGATCTCGCGCATCAAGCGCTGTATCGGCGAGCGCCTGCTGACGCAGGAGCTTGCGTTGTTGGCGGCGGCGTAAATCCGACACCAGACGGCGGCGCAAGGTTGAGTTAAACACTGGACCATGCGTCGCAGGCACTGTGGCCCGCAGGGCGAGTAAAGCAGGATCAGAACCCGCCCTCGACGTCGTCGATATCGGCATCGGTGGGCGGTGAACGCTGCACGCGGATCAGCTCGTGTAACTCAGCGCCGTAACGCATCCAGATGCGCGCGCGCAGATCGCTGAGCAGCTCGAACACGGCGAACGCCTGCTGGGGTGACCAGTCGGCGTCAATCAGGAAGTCCAGCCCGCGAGACAGGCCCGAAGGCAGGTGCGTGCGGCGGCTCACGGCTTCTTCTCCGGGCGCGCAGCGTTACGCCTCCTGGAGCGCTGCTCGGCCCGCTCGCGCGCTTCCTTGACGCGATACGACTCGCCCTCGATCGCGATGACCTCGGCGCGATGCACGAGGCGATCGACCAGTGACACGACGCAGGCTGCATTCGGGAACACCTCCGACCATGCTGCAAACGGTTTGTTCGTTGTAACCACTGTGCTCGCGGCGCCGTATCTGCGGCTCACCAGCTCGAACAGCAGGTCGGCATGGCGGTTCGAGTACGACAGGTAGCCCACCTCGTCAATCAGGAGCACTTCGGGCGAAGCGTAGCGATGCAGGCGCCGGCGCAGCGCCGAGTCACTGTCGAGTGCGGCCAGTTCGCCTAGCATCTGGCCAGCAGTGGTAAAGAGCGCCGTGTAGCCGTGTATGAGCGACTGGTACGCGAGGTTCAGTGCGAGTGTCGATTTACCCACGCCGTTCGGCCCGATCAGCACGACGTTGGACTTCTCCCTGACGAACTCGAGCGCCATCAGTTCCTCGAGCGCGCCGCGGTCAATCCGTTTGGGCCACGCCCAGTCGAAGTCTGCCAGCGGCTTGAAGTTGCCCAGGCGGGCGTCGCGGATTCGCCGCTCGAGCGAACGGCGCGCGCGTTCCTGCTCTTCCCACTGCAGCAACGGCTCGACCCATGACGCGTCGGCGATCTCGCTCCAGTGCGCCAGCAATCCATACATCCGCAACGCATTGGCACGCTCCTGCAACTGCTCAGTCCTGTTCATCATCGGCCTCCCGCGTGAGCTGGTCATAGATGTCGAGCCGGTGTGGCGTCACGCGCTTGTCCTTGTCGCGCACGTGTTCCGGGAACTTGATGGCGATGGGCGGAGGGGCTCCCCGGGCAGCCCGCCGGCGCTCCAGCGCCAGGCGCACCGGGTTCTGGTGCGGTGCGGCGCCGCTCGCGAGGGTTTCCTCGATCGCGGCCTGCAGTTCGGCGGCGCCATACCGGTCGAGCAATCGCAGCAGCTGCGCGGTAATGTTGCCCAGATTGCTGCCGCGTTCGGCCGCGCGCAGCATCAGTGTCCGGGAAGCCGGCGCGGCGTGCGCGAGATGGTCCAGGCCGTGATGGCGAGCCTCACGTTTGTGCTCCACCAGCGCATCGATGTGCGTCGCGATCTCGATCTGCGCGCCGCGGTCGTAACTGCGAGCATGCTCGGCGACGATACCGGCGCCATCGAGGATGCGCACCTGATGCGGGTCGGCACGAACCGTGAGCGTGCGTCGCACATGCGTGTGCGGTATCGAGTAGTCGTTCAGGTCGAAGCGCACATAGGGCGTCTTGCCGGCTGTCACGGCAAGCTGCAGTTCGCACGGGTACGGGTTCTCCGGCAATGCGAGCAGGCTCGGCTTCTCGCGCTCGAAGGCTTCGCGCACAGTGATCGCCGGATCCTCCCGGCATGGACGATCGGCTGCCACGCCCGCGCACCATTGTGCGGCCTGGGCGTTCAGATCATCGAGATCGGCGTACTTGCGCGCGGCAAAGAAGCTCTCGCGTGCGAAACGAATTGCTCTTTCGACGCGACCTTTCCCATAGACCGTCAACCGCACGCGATCCGATCAGCGACACACAGCTTGTACGTGTCACTCACCCTTTCCATCCCCTGCGCGGACAAGAGTTTGTGCTGCTTGAGCGCCGCTGTGCCTGGGGCGAAGAGCGTGTGTACTTCCACGATGTTTCGGGCAGGCTGAGACGCCTCCCGGCTTCGTGGACAAGCGTCTCAGCGCCCGATCCATTCGAAGTCCTGTCCGAAGGACGATCCACATTCCGCGTAGAAGACCTGCTGCATCTGGTTGGGCTTATCGCCCGACACCGGGAGATCAGCGCGACAGCCGGCACCAAATCGGTAAAACGCAAGTCGTCAAGGAAATAACGCCGTATACGTAAACTAAAATATGCCCGTGGCAATCAGGCGCGCCGAAATGTGGAGGGTGCGCATCTTTGCGGCAAGATAAACGACTTAGTTCGTCGGACATGGATAGTGAATGTTCAATGGAAAGCCTTGTTTCTCCTTGACATTTGCGACTATGAGGCATAATTTATATTACATGCGACGAGCCCGAAAACCCGATCCAAAACTAGCCGCACTCCACGAGAGCGGGACCCTGAATCCGCATGCGCAGGATGTCCGTGATCCAGCGTTCGTTGCCAGCGACTTCTTTGATCCACGGGACTTGGTGCAGGTACGCTACGAGATGCTTCGCCGCGTGCGAACCGAGGGGCAACCCATCGCCGAGGTGGCGGCGCGGTTTGGCGTATCGCGGCCAACCTTCTACAAGGCGCAGGCCGAGTTCGATCGTGAGGGACTGGCAGGGCTGCTCCCAGACAAGCGGGGGCCGCGCGGTGCTCACAAGATCACTGCGGAAGTATTGGACTTCATCGAGCAGACGCGCGATGCCGAGGGTGGTCTGGGCACGAACGAACTGCTCGAACGCATCGCGGCGAAATTCGGTTTGACTGTGCACCGCCGTACCATAGAGCGCGCGTTACAGCGGCAGCCGAAAAAAAAACGCCAGTGAATCCCCGGCGACCGTAACGCCGGATCCCGGAGCGCTGGTCGAGAGTTACGAAGCCTTGCGCGTCGATGTGGTCGAGAAACGGGGAAGCTCCCCGTCGGGGCGCGGGCGCACGCTCCTGATGTTCAAGGGCATGGCGGCGTGGATCGCAGGCATGCGTGAGACCCCATGTACCGCAGTTGCGCGCGCCACAGTTCACGATACAGGCCCGGGCGCGGGTATCCGCCAGGACCTGATCAATATCCTGACATCAATGGTGCTTGCGAACGCACTGGAGGAGACGGCATGACTGTCCATACACCCGGAAAGATACAGGCCAGGCATCTCTCGAGAAACGCCTACCTTTACGTGCGCCAGTCGACCCTGCGGCAGGTGTTCGAAAACACTGAGAGCACCGAACGCCAGTATGCGCTGCGCGAGAACAAGGCGCAACGTGGAGAGCTTGAGATACGTTTGCCCATCGGCTTCGTCTACGATGGTGAGGGAAGTGTCAGTCTGGATCCCGATCAGCGGATTCAGGAAAGTATCCGCGAGTTCTTCCTCACGTTTCGTCGCACCGCTTCGGCCATGGCTACCGTCAAGGCCTTTCGTAGAGCGGGGCTGAAGTTTCCGCGCCGGATCTATCGGGGCCCACACAAAGGTGACGTCCAGTGGGACGAGCTCGATCACTCACGTGCACTATGAATCCTTCACCATCCCCGCTACACCGGAGCATTCTGCTTTGGACGCACACGTACGCGCAAACTTCCCGACGGCAAGCAGGTATGGCAAGCATTGCCTGTGGAGGAATGGACTGCCCTCATTCGGGACGCGCACGAAGGCTACATCACGTGGGAGCAGTTCGAAGAGCACGTGCGGATCCTGCACGACAATGCCCAGGCCCACGGCAGTGAGCGCGACCTCGGTGCCCCGCGCGAAGGCCCAGCGCTGCTGCAGGGGCTCGCGATATGTGGGCGTTGCGGTGACCGGATGACGATCCGTTACCATGTCCACGACACGCGCCGCGTGCCAGACTACGTGTGCCAGAGCCGCAGCATCAACGAAGCTATAGGGCGACCATGCCAGCAAATCAACGGTGCTGAACTCGACCAGGCAGTCGGCAGGCTTCTGGTGGAAACCGTTACACCCGTGACGCTTCAGGTCGCGCTCGCGGTACAGAAGGAACTGGAGAATCGATCCGGTGAGTTCGACAGGTTGCGTCGTCAGGAGATCGAGCGGGCAAACTATGAAGTCGAGCTGGCCCGTCGTCGTTACATGCGTGTCGATCCCGACAACCGTCTTGTAGCCGATTCGCTGGAAGCCGAGTGGAACCATGCACTGAGAACGCTTGCTGCTGCCCAGGAGCGCTATGAAAAACAATGCGAAACGGCGAGTGCCCAGCTCGACGAAAAGCAGCGTGAGAGCATCATGGCACTTGCACAGGACTTCCCGCGCCTGTGGAACGACCCCCAGACACCGGAGCGCGAGAAGAAGCGTATGGCCCGTCTGTTGATTGCCGACGTGACGCTGCTCAAGGACTCCGGAATCATTGCCCGGGTGCGCTTCAAGGGTGGCGCGACCCGTGAACTGCGTCTGTCGTTGCCCAAACCATCATGGCAGTTGAGACAGACCCCGGCAGCGGTCGTTGCCGAAATCGATCGTTTGCTGGAAGGACACACTGATCACGAAACCGCGGAATTACTCAATGCGAGTGGTATGCGCTCTGGCGAGGGTTTGCCGTTCAGGAGGCTGATGGTACGCCGGATCCGTATCGATTACGGGTTGAAGACGCAATACGAGCGCCTAAGGGCGCGGGGACTGTTGAGCGCCACGGAGATAGCGAAGTATCTCAAGGTATGCACGGCCACCATTGCCGACTGGCGACGGGCGGGGCTGCTCAAGGCATACCAATATAACGATAACGGCCAGTACCTCTATGAGCGCCCTGGCGTCGACGCTCCCAGGAGGTTCGCGCACAAGAACAGAACTCGCCGCAAGGCGGCTGCAGACGTAACTTCCCCCTGAAATGACAGATGAGGTGCATTATGCCGCGAACTCCTTTTCGTTTCCCCGGGCGATTGCTACCGGCCTGGGTTCGAACCGGTAATGGCTGGCAAACGCGAGCAGCGCCGGATTGAAGCGGATCGCATCGCCCTGACGCTCGAGCACGGCGCTGCGCAGATTGTCGTACTTCAGGACCCTCGGCACGCCGGACCAGGCTTCGAAGGCGCCCATGTGGCCGGCCAGGAAGCTGTCCATGCGGGCATCGAGGAAGAAGCGCAGCCAGATCTGGCGCGACCACGACAGCACCATCACGAAGGCCATCAGCGGCCGGCGCGCGCGACCGATCTGCAGGTGGCCGAATGAGGCCCAGTCGACTTCACCCACTTCTCCCGGCATGGTGCGCAACCGCAGATAGGCTTCCGGTGTTGGCCGTGGACGATGGATCGCGACCAGGTGACGGAAATGGTGAATGTTGCCCCGGTAACCACGCTCGGTCACCATCGCGTACAGACGGCTAGCCGTGAGTGAGGGAAACTTCTTGAGCGTCTCATAGATGAACGGCAGGTACGGATCAATCCGCGAGGGCCGCTGCAGACCGCCCACCCGCGGCAGGCCCGCCTGGGCCAGCACACGCTGCACGGTGCCGCGATGCACATGCAACTGGCGCGCGATGGTGCCGCAGCGCCATTTCTCGACGTGGTAATAACGCAGGATCTGCGCCTCAACTTCAGTCTTGATGGTCATGGGTCGGTTCCTTTTTGTTCGGTAGCAGTACGAACCGCATGGAAGACCCGACGGCGCAATGGCCCATGACGCACAAACTCACATGTGCAGTGACAGAAGCGGCAATGCCCGAGCGACGGCGTGGCTGCCACCGTGGCAGTCGTCTCAATGGCCGATGTCGTCGAAGTCGTCGAAGTCGTCGAAGTCGTCGAAGTCGCGCTCAGTAGAGCATCAGCGATGGGCTCGACGGAAGAGTGATGCGTCACTTTCTCGCGCCGCTGGCGATAGCGGCGCATCCTGGCGGCATGTGCCATACGACCGCGCCGGCTGCGCTGGTAACGGCGACCAGCCTCGCGCAGGCTGGCTCGTCGTGAAGCCTGGGCGCAGTCGCGATTGCAGTAAGTCTGGCCGTTATCACAACGGCGGCAGACGATGACCTGCGCCCGGCAACGGGCGCACACGAACAGGCGGCCCGTGGGCGGCTGCATTGGCGGCTCCTCCAGAACGCCAAAGATGAGGAGGAGTCGAACGAAGTCGACGGGCCGCGTGAGCAATGCGATACTGACGGCTCACTCGGCTCACTCGGCTCTCCGGCCGGCCGACAGGCCCGCCATATGGATACCCTGTGGAGGTGCAGCGCCGGACTGGACTTGGCGGTTGAGGCCGGCGCTGCGCCTGTTGTTCTTCTTTGGCAAACGCCTTTCTACCATGCGGACGGCCCGCCCCGATTCCGGGCACGTCTCCAGTCGCCCTACGGGCTCCCTACGCCGTGCCCGGAATCAACATCCCGTTCACTGTGCATTGAACATTTCCACGATGTCTGTCTTCATGCGCGTGTGGGCCGCACTATGACGCCGCCGCCTATTGTCGGTTTTCAACCGCCGTTCACATGCGTCGCAGGAAGGCGAAGGCGTAAGCATCGCCAACCTGCTGAACCGGTGGAACGCCTTCGGCAAACCGCTTTGCGTCAAAAATGCGTAGTCGCGTCCATAGCACGGGAACTTGTACCCATCCGGACAAAGCCTTTCCACACACCCTCAGGCCGATGATAGTCATCTGTATAAGAACAGATCGTCTCGCGAACGCATCCATAGTGGTTGGCTTGACGAGCCTTTCAGGCGGTGAAGATTCTCTGAGTCACTGGATAGAGTGACTCCCGGGAGATTCTGAAATTCCTCGATGCTTCTGTCCGGATCTCTGAATATCTTCCCATTGTACGTGGCCTGACGGTCCAAAATTATGTCGTCGATCCTTTTCCCCGACGACAATCCATCTATTAACTCGTCAAGAGTGAACGATTTCGCTTTCTCCAAGGGATGCAGTCCCTGATTAGCGCGGATGTGCAGGTGCAGCGTTGTCGTGCTGTCTGGATACGGGAAATGGAAATACAAATCAACGTCATCGAATTCGTTGATGCCATATTGTACCTTCAAATGATTATGGGCCTTCTGCTTTAGGCTCTCGAGAAGGGGAATGTGATTTGGATTAAGATCCAGGATGCTAGCCAAATATTCTCCATTCTTTTTCATTTCGCCTATGCTTCTAGTTTCTCTAGTGGAAAACCTCTTTTCCAAATTGTCTGCGTCTTGCTTGATACTAGCGTAGTTCGATTGTAGTTTTCTTACCAGAGGCTTGTCAGCAGCATCGTCGGACAATTCATCTAAAAGCTGGAGAGATTCGCTTTTAAGGCAGCCTAAACCTGGATGAATGAACCACCCGCACAGCATGACCGCTTCATTCTTCAATTTTTGAGCCCGTGGATTTTCAAGTGCTTTAAATTTTGGATCATGGCTTGTGTTGTGCACAATTAAAAACCTTTCGTCTTTAAAATAAGGATAAAGATGCGGTGCCGTTGCTATTTGCTTTAGATGAGGGCTGGCCGGGTTGAGGTCTAGCAAGTCGTAAAGGAAAGGTGGCACTCCGTGGACCATATCGTATTTTCTGCGAAGGCTTTCTAGTCCCATCGGAGTAAAAGAAAAGGAAGTCCCTCGTGGGCGTTGGAAAGGAGAAATATATTTCTGAGGGATGGAGTAAAAATGACCGTTTCGACCTTGCATATAAAGCGAATCTTTCTGCTCAACAAAGACTCGGTTTTCTCCGGTGTGCGGTGAGACGTCGGATTTGACTCTTATCCTAGCGTTAGGCCGAGGCCCTAACTCCGAAAATGGCTGCAACCCAGAAAGTCGGCAGTCTCCCGATGTCGATGGGTGAATTGCTGATTCTGAAGCGTTCTCCGGGCCGGTCGCGTCCCGGGTTGAGTACAAACCAGGATCAAGGCCGTCATGTCGATCAATGCACGATGGGTTCATTTGCATTCTCCACGGTTAAAGGTTGTATTGATAGAACTACCACTGCAATGCCAGTGTTCCAGCCGGAGACGCGAAGTTCCGGTTTCACCGGTTCAGCCTGAGCCTGCGCGATATCGAGGAGTTGTTGCTCGAGCGTGGTGTCGTCGTCACGTACGAAACAATCCGTTGCTGGTGCGACAAGTTCGGCGCTGGATTCGCCCAGCGTGCAAAGACGGCGCGGCGCAAGCGGGGCAACACATGGCATCTGGATGAGATGTTCGTGACGCTGCGCGGGGAGCCGTATCTGCTGTGGCGCGCAGTCGATGAGCATGGCACTGAAAGAACGAGAGGTCGGCCAAGTCCGATATGGTATGGATTCCTTATCCAGCCAGTGAATAGAATTGCTGCGCGGGAGTTTGATCAACGCCGCCGTCGTTCAATTGCCCCTTGACGATCATGTGCATGTATTTCGATGCCGCCCAGGAGAATGCGGGCGCAACGAAATTTCTTGAACCCGAGCATCGGGCGGGTCCGGCGCTTGATCGCGCGGTGGTCCTGCTCGACGATGTTATTCAGATACTTTTACTGGCGGACCTTGATCGGCAGATTCCGCCTGGCGTTGATCGCCTGCAAGGCAGCCAGATTCGATCCGCTCTTATCGAGCGTCACGGTCTCGGGTTCGCCATTCTGGTCGATTGCCTTTTCGAAATAGGCCCGGGCCGCAGCCTTGTCCCGTCGGGCTCGCAGCAGAAAATCAACGGTGTTGCCTGCCTTGTCGACAGCCCGGTAGAGATACCGCCACTTACCCCTGATTCGAATGTGGGTCTCGTCCATCCTCCAGCTCCTGCCGACCGTCCGTTTGCGCCGTCGAAACGCCTTCTCCAGGACCGGCAACAGTTTGAGTGCCCAACGATGAACCGTCGAATGATCGACCGCAATCCCGCGCTCGGCCATCATCTGTTCAAGATGGCGCAGGCTCAGCGGATAGGCCACGTACCATGCCGGTTCCGGCTGACCGTGAACTCTTGCGGATTGCCGTCGAAGCTGGGAATGGAAAATCGGTCCCCGGCATTCCAGCTCCGCGACGCGGCCTCCTGCATGCTGGACAGGGCCACAACCGGGCGGCCGGCGGCGGCCGGGTTCTCCGTCCTCTCCTGGGCCCGCGCGGATTGGTTTCCGTCAGCTTCTGTCCGGAACGGTTCACTGCGACGCTTCTGACGCTTTGCCAGCGCGGCTTTTGACACGGTTTCGCCCGTGGCCGGGTCGACCACCTTCTGACGCCAGTAGGCCGCGGATTTCGACACGGTTTCGCCCGTGGCCGGGTCGACCACCTTCTGACGCTTTGCCATCGCGCCTTTTGACACGGTTTCGCCCGTGGCCGGGTCGACCACCTTCTGACGCTGTGCCAGCGCGCCTTTTGACACGGTTTCGCCCGTGGCCGGGTCGACCACCTTCTGACGCTGTGCCAGCGCGCCTTTCGACACGGTTTCGCCCGTGGCCGGGTCGACCATCTTCTGACGCTGTGCCAGCGCGCCTTTTGACACGGTTTCGCCCGTGGCCGGGTCGACCACCTTCTGACGCTTTGCCAGCGCGGCTTTTGACACGGTTTCGCCCGTGGCCGGGTCGACCATCTTCTGACGCTGTGCCAGCGCGCCTTTTGACACGGTTTCGCCCGTGGCCGGGTCGACCGTCTTCTGACGCCAGTAGGCCGCGGATTTCGACACGGTTTCGCCCGTGGCCGGGTCGACCGTCTTCTGACGCCAGTAGGCCGCGGATTTCGACACGGTTTCGCCCGTGGCCGGATCGACCACCTTCTGACGCTGTGCCAGCGCGCCTTTTGACACGGTTTCGCCCGTGGCCGGGTCGACCACCTTCTGACGCCAGTACGCCGTGGATTTTGGAATTGACCGGGTCGTGCTGGAGCCAGAAGCCTGTAAGGAGGGGGGATAGGGGGCAGCCCACCCCTTACCCTGGCTGGCGGGAGCCGGCGTTATAGTCCGGTGCGTCGCCGAACCGGGGAACGATGAGGCTGGAGGGGGCGGATATTGTCCAGAGGCATGGGAATAGCTCGATGGATGGGTGAAATCGGTTGCCCTACTGTCAACAGACTCACCCGTGGGCAAAGGCGGCCCGGAAAAGTCCTGGGGATTGTGCTGGTGGATCGGGGCGCTCGTCAGTACCTGTGGCGGCAAGCTCATGGCTGATTGAAAGGCGGAAGCCATACTGGGATCTGGGCCTTTTCCGCGAGCGGCCAAAATACCGCGAACGACCGGCGTTATGTCTGCCACCGTATAGCCAGCGCTGTCTTTTCCGGCGGCTCTTCGCGCCTGATTTAAACCGTTGGCTATGTCGTGCGGCATGCGTGGTTCAGCAAAGAATGCACTGGATTGTGAGGCCAGCAAGGCCGTTGAGTCAGGCGAGACGTCCCTGGGCGCAAACGATGACGGCAGTGAAGCAGGCGGCATGGGCTGCATGGAGAATCCGGATGCACGGTTCAGGCGGTGTTGCTCGATATCCTCGATCTGGTAGGGCGTGGGATCGGCGAGCAGATACTCCCGTCTCCACGGGGGTACCATAGCACCCAGTTCCGCCAACGCGCCTTGGCCTTGCGGGGTGCGGCGCCAATTGACGGTTTCGGCTATTTCCTGAGCGGAATAGTTAGCATCGAGCAGGTGGTTTGCGATTCTGGCTGAATCAGGTGAAAGTGGCCGCATTCTTTTCCTCGATTCGTTTTCTGAGAAACTCCCTTTTTACCCGTTATTTGCCAGCCCCTGCCCCAGAAGGCGAATCATCGGAGCAAATCCCGAAGGTTCTGTCGCAGTAAGAGCGAGCGGTCGGGCCGCCATCGTTCAATTGCCCCTTGACGATCATGTGCTTCGGCCGCCCCGTTCGGGAACCCGGCTTCTTCTCCGCAGATTGTGCAAAAGTGGTGCCCATCAGCTTGGAAATGATGGGCATCACTTTGAAGTCGCCCTGAGCCACCGTCTATAACGGCCGGCACGAGCCGCTTACGCTCTTTCTCGGCATTCAGGAAGTGCAATGGATACTCGACCCGCAGAACGCAGAATATCCAGGCCTCGTTGCTGAGGTGCAGAAAGTGCTTCCACCACAACGCATTGCCGATGGTAAGCGGCTCGTGCCGGCCGTTATAGACGGTGGCTCAGGTGTGCCTTTGATTTTCGTGCAGGTTTCCGGTTAGCCGCACCTAAGCCGGGCGGGGCTCTCCCTTACGGCCCCTTATAAATTCCTTCTCGAATCAAGCATCTGCTGACTCCCCTTTGCGGGCTAGCGGGATGGTAGGAGCCCCGCATTGCAGCCGCCGCCTGCAATTTCGACTCAATGCTCGGGACTTCAGCTCAGGCCCGACGACTGGCGGTCGATACGTGCGGATCACTGTCGAGACTTGGAAGGATTCGGCGCGCGTACCGCGCCACCGGGAAATTGAACGTCCCGCGCAAATTGATTCCTTCCAGATGGGTCGGCGCGATTCGCCTCAACTGTTCAGATTCCAGTGGCTTGCCCATGGCTGCCTGAATATCTTCAAGAACGCGTTGCATGTGAGTGTTTTCCACGCCATCAAGATGTTCGAAAGAAGTGTCAGGGCGGAAGATACCGCCGAGAGCGATTCCTGACGTCGGGCCAGTTCAACGGGTAGCTTGCCGATATGGATCGCGCGTTGAACGTTGTGGATGGCTTCTCCGCGGTTCAAGGCATGTTGTAGCTCTGCCCTGAACGCGGTATTGGTGAAAAAGTCGATCAGAAAGATGCTTCTGAACAGGCGCCCGATGTGAACCCCGCCTTCATATACGGCTTGCCCGCGCGCAGCCGAGCCGAAGCGGGCAATGGCGTCGACTGCGGTACATTTGCCTGAACGGATTGATGCTGCGATCCTCACAAACTCGTCCCATACGTCCGCAATGAGATCGAGTTTGACATCCCGGTCAGTGATCGCAGTCAGTTGCGTCGGGACTTCATGGCCGTAAGCATAGGTAGCATTCATCTGCCGCCCTTTTCGCTCTGTCACATCAGAATACACCCGGCGACTCACATGAGGCCCAGTTCGGGTGTAACTGCATGCTTAAAAACGCGACGTTAAACTTGTTTACACAGCGCGATTTCCTGAGGGGCGTATGTCTGTTGTCAAACCTGTCATCGTTTCATGCGAGGCCTCCGCGAACTCCCCTGAATCGATTGTGTACGTCGTCGACGACGAAGACGCGATGCGTAGGAGTCTTCGCGGGTTGCTTGAATCTGTCGGGCTGTCAGTCGAGACATTTGCTTCGTCACAGGACTTTATGGCGTCCTCGAAGCACAATGCTCCGAGCTGTCTGATCCTCGATGTTAGATTGCGTGGCGAAAATAGTCTGGAGTTTCAGGACGCGATGGGCCGCCACGGCTTGCGAATGCCCGTTGTTTTTATCACTGGTCACGGTGATATTGAAATGTCAGTGAAGGCGATGAAAGCTGGTGCCATGGACTTCTTGACCAAGCCGTTCCGCGACCAGGACGTGCTTGACGCTGTATCGCACGCTCTGGCGAAGGATCGGGAGCGGCTGAGCGTCGAACGGTCCGTCGACTTGGTGCGTGCGGCATACGAAAGTCTCACGCCTCGCGAGCGGGAAGTTGCCGGTTTCGTTCTCGCCGGCTTCCTGAACAAGCAGATTGCTACAGAAATGAATGTCAGCGAAGTCACGGTGAAAATGCAGCGCGGACAGGTCATGAAAAAATTGTCTGTGCGTTCGGTTGCCGAGCTTGTCAGCAAGCTCGGATCGTTGGGCATTGTTTCGCGTGCAAAAAATGGCTAGTACCCTATGCGTAATCGCGCGAGCAGTTGCATCACGGGGGAGTATTTCCGCAGCTGGCTGCGAGCGCACGGGTCGATCTCTGGCTACCTGCAGACAGCGCTGTGGCGTTGCTCGGTCACCGGACATTGCGCTTACCAAAGGACTAGCATACCCCGTACCTTTGTACTCTTCCCGGACTGGTCTTTAAGGACTAGGCTACTCATCGTGTCGTTGCGTTTCGCCGATTCAGGGCAAGATGAAAGACTTACATTGTCTGGAATTCACGTGCATACCGAACCAAAAAAACTATTGCTGTCGTGGACGATGACGCGGCCGTCAGGATCGCGATCGCTGGTCTGGTGAATTCGATGGGCTGGGATGTGCGCCCGTTTGCCTCCGGTTTCGAATTCTTGCGGTCGAACATCATGAGTGACGTCGCATGCCTGATTACCGACGTGAGAATGCCGAATATAACTGGGGTGCAGCTGCACGACCGACTCGTAAGTCAGGGCTTCGTTGTACCCGTAATTTTTATCACGGCGTTTCCGACAGCCGATCTCACTGCGAAACTGAACAAGGATGGTGTCATCGCCATTTTTGAGAACCCTGTCGACGCAAACGTGTTGGCAGACTGCATCAATACGAATCTGGGCAAGCCGTAGTAGGCTGGATCGGCTCGTGCTCGCGGTCGCGGTGCGGTACTTACGCACGCCGTCGAAAGCCTTGTTGACTAAATCGGCGTCAAGTTGACGCAGAGCAGTATTGCAGCCATTGCAATTGTTGGTGCTCTTAGTTCTTACGTAAGCGGGCGGCCACCGTCGCAATTACCGGATCTGGTGTGCAAACATGTGACGTTCCCGCGTGCCGCTTATAGATAAGGATACCTTAGTGTGTCACGAACGCAGGCGAGCGCCTGCGGTGCTGTACTGAAGATGGGAGCAGGCCTCCCGAAGTCGGCTTTCAGGAGCAGGCTTCAAACCGCCCGGTGCTGCTGCGTCCAAAAGGCGTGGTGGTGAGCGACCGTGGAAAAGTCACCCGGTGAGGGTGGCAGGTACGTGTTGAGCAGATGAGCGAAAGCAAACCGTCCGACGACGCATCGTTACTTATATAAAGCGCTGTCAAAACTGGAGTCGTAAGTTTACTCCAGGATCAGTCGGGACGACACCTGATTACGGACCCGATGGCAGCCGGTGTAAAGGCGGCATGAACACAGGCTTCGGTATGGAACGCGGAGTCGCGCTGAGGTCGGCGAAGTAATATCATGTGTGTTTCGCCACAAGAGACCGACGATCGATGCCTTCCCGAAAACAGAAAAAAGCCACCGCCGATCAACTGCTGCTCAGTCGATACCGGAGTATTGCCGACGGCGTCGCTGCACTGTTTTTTCCCTATGCGGAAGTGGTCATCCATGACTTGACGAGCCAGTCAATCGCGTACATTGCCAACAACCTGTCAAAGCGCGCGGTTGGCGACGATTCTGCTCTGGAGGAAATCGAAGGAACCGCAGACGAAGAAGTGATGGGGCCGTATGAGAAGATGAACTGGGACGGCCGCCGGATGCGATGTGTGAGTATGCTGCTGCCCAGTGAGTCGTCG
This sequence comes from Paraburkholderia sp. EG287B, assembly GCF_040965595.1. NCBI lineage: Bacteria > Pseudomonadati > Pseudomonadota > Betaproteobacteria > Burkholderiales > Burkholderiaceae > Paraburkholderia > Paraburkholderia sp. EG287B. The sequence continues at coordinate 54,861 of NZ_JBFRCG010000032.1, read as the reverse complement.
GACGCCGTCGGCGTTATGTGCATTAACTTCAATGTCGCGGCGTTCGACGACGTCAAAAAGGTACTCGACTTGTTCATCACGGGCGCCGGGCTGGTGCGACCGCCGGAGGAACTGTTCAAGGACGATTGGCAGGAGCGGATTAACTCCTTCCTGCATGGTTGGTTGCGCGAGCGGCAGCTCGCACTCAATTCGCTTTCGCGTGACCACAAGCGCGAGCTCGTGGAAGCCTTGTATGCCGAAGGGGCATTCAACGGAAAGAGTGCGGCGAACTATATCGCCAATGTCCTTGATATGGGGCGGGCGACTGTTTATAAGCACCTGAAGCAAATGCGCGAGGATGTGTGACGCACTTTGGGCAAGCGGCACCGCGGGTCGGACCCAAGCGTCACGACACCCCGCGGTGTGGGAGGTCGATTCGGGCGGCGGTCGGGCCTGCCCGAACGATCTGTTGAATCAAATCAGCTAACTTTGCGGCGCAGGAAGTCGGACACGCGCGCGAGACCTTCCTCCAGGACCGTCCGGTTGTTCGCATACCCGATGCGCACATAGCCTTCCATATCGAGTGCGCTACCCGGCGTAAACATGACACCCGTTGCGTCGAGCAAGTCCGTGCAGAACTGGCGCGACGGCATGTCGAACGCGTATTTGAGTAACGCTGTCGTGCCGGACTTCGGCTTGATCCACGAAATCATCGGCTCGCGTTCGACCCACGCTTCCAAAATGGCAAGATTGGTGCGCACGATATCGTGGTTGCGCTTCAGGATCGCGTCGCGATGTTCGAGCGCGAGCGTCGCGAAGTAGTCGTCAATCATGCCGACGCTGATCGTGTTGTAGTCGCGATGCACGGCGACTGCGTGAATCAGTTCGATCGGGCCGGCGATCCAGCCCAGACGCAGCCCGGCGAGCGAGTAAGTCTTCGACATGCTCGCCGTACTGATGCCGCGCTCGTACATGTCTGCAATCGACGCGGTGTAGCCGCTGCCAACCTGGTCGGTCCCGCGATAGACTTCGTCGCAGAGCACGTACGCGCCGCAGCGCCGCGCGATCTCGACGATCTTGCCGAGGAACGCTTCGTCCATCAGCGATCCGGTCGGATTATTCGGGTTGTTGATCGCGATGAGGCGCGTCTTGTCGTCGACGAGCGACTCAAGTTCGTTGAGATCCGGCAAGAACGCGTTTTCCTCTCGAAGCTTCAAGGTCTTCACGTTTGCGCCGTAGCTTGCCGGAATCGAATAGTGTTGCTGATAGGTCGGCAGAACCGAAATCACGGTATCGCCGGGTTCGACCAGCGTCTCATAGATGAGAGCGTTACCGCCGATTGCGCCGTGCGTCACGATTATGTTGGTAGCAGATTGTCGCGCGTACGTGGCGGCAATGGCTTCGCGCAGGCGTTGCGTGCCTTCGATCGCACCATAGGTCAGCTTCATCGGCCGCAATTCATCGAGCACGGATGTCTGGCGGCCGGTCATAGTGAGAAGTTCATCGACCGTCATAGATTCGACGCAGGTCTCTGCGAGGTTATACGTACACTGGTTCTCGTATTGATCCATCCAGCGCTCGACGGCGAATTCCTTGATCTTCATGACTGTTCCCTCTTGACTTTGGATTGAGCGGCCAGACCGAGGCCGCTGACTGAATAAAGCGACGCGTTCTGTGTAGACTTCGTTGCGGATGTTACTTGGCGATGATGTCCCGGTTGAAGTACTTGTTTGACAGGCTGCTCAGCGTCCCATCTGCTTTCAGTTTAGCCAGGGCGTTGGAAACACGGCTGCGCAGCGCTGCGTCCTGCTTTCTGAATGCCCAACCAACGCCGTTCCCGAGAGTCACAGGGTCTTCCAGTGGCGCGCCAACGATCGCATAGTCACGCCCCTCCGGCTTGTCCAGAAAGCCCTCACGTGCTGTCTGATATTCCTGAACCGAGCCGTCGAGACGGCCCGCCGCCAGGTCAGCGTAAACCTGATTCTGGTCCGAATACTCCGCGATCTCTACGCCGTGCGGTTTCCAGTTGCGCTGGGCAAAATCATCCTGAACTGCTCCTTGCAGAACGCCGATGCGCTTACCCTTCAGCGAGTCAGCCTGAGGAAGGAGCCCGGAGTTCTTTCGCGCGACGAGGACCATCGGGACGACATAGATCGCGGGCGTGAAGTCGACGATCTGCTCCCGTTTTGCCGTGATGTTCATGGCCGAGTTGACGAGATCGAACTTGCGTGCCTGCAGGGCTGGCAACAGACCGTCAAAGGCATTTTCTACCCAGATGCACTTGACCTGCATCTTTGCGCAAACCGCGTTGCCGACGTCGATATCAAAACCCTGTAGCTGACCGGCCGCCGTTTTGCTTTCAAATGGGGGGTAGGCGGCTTCGATGCCGATTCTGAGTGTTGCGTTACCTTCTGCAAACGCGAATCCTGCCGTCCCCAACGCCAGGGCGACGGCGCAAACAAGATGCTTCATATTCATACCAACTCCGGTGATGATCGAGTGCGGGGCCGTAACCTGATATTGGTCCGCGGACCTCGGCGGACTACCTCGCGTTACGAGAAGAGGTAGACGAATTGTCCATGAGAGACAACTTCGACAAGTATCCGCTTCCAAAAACACAATGTCCATAGTAGACTAAAAAATCTATTTTATTGGATGGAACGGGTGCGGCCCGGAATCACTAGATGAGCGCTCAACTGAACAATTTGCCCTGCGTGTTGGATGAGGCGCGGGTTCGTGCTGCATTGCCGGAACTGGATACTCGCGGCGCCTTGGCGCGGATGTTTCATTCCCTGGCGAACGGTCGTGCGGTGCAGCCACCGCAGACGCTAACGCTTTTTCCCGAAAACGCTGGCGATTTCATTACCTATCTGGGCACCCTGGCGGATGAGCGGGTGTTCGGCGCGAAACTGTCCCCCTATGTGCCGACTAGCACTGGTCCCATCGTCACGGCATGGACTGCGCTGATGTCGATGGAAACCGGGCGTCCACTCATGTGGTGCGACTCCGGCCTGCTGACGGCTGAACGGACCGCGGGCGCGACTGCACTGGCGGTTGAGCACCTTGCTCCTCGCGATGCACGCCGCCTTGCGCTGATCGGGACCGGGGCATTGGGACTGGCTCATCTGCGCCATCTCAAGGGGACGCGCGCATGGCAAACCATTCAGGTGTATTCGCCGGAACTCGCCACGGACGGGGGTAAGCGCGATCTGGTGAAATCGATCGACTCGCGAGTCGTCGTTATTGACAGTCTCGACGCATGCGTGCGCGATGCGGACGTCGTTTCGCTCTGCACATCTTCCGGCAAGCCCGTGTTGACGGACGGCATGCTGACACGCCCGGCACTCGTAACTTCGATCAGCACAAACGTTGCGAACGCCCACGAAATTCCGCCCACATGGTTGCCGGGCATGGATGTCTATTGCGACTATCGCGCAACAACGCCTGCAAGTGCTGGCGAAATGAAGATTGCAGCGGCCGAATTCGACTGGAGCGCAAACGCCATCGTCGCAGACCTGCCTGAGCTGGTTGCCGGCCGCGCCCGTTTGCCATCGTATGATCGGAACGTCTTCTTCCGTTCGATCGGGCTCGGACTGGAGGACATCGCCGTCGCGGCGGAGCTCTATCGGATCGTCGCCGGTACAGCTGGACATTAATTCACAAGTCGGGTAACCGGTGGCGCGGACGTTCGTCGTCGGGATTCGTTTGAGGAGGCAACACGTGACCTATCAACGCATCGAGATTCCTCTCCCATCACCCGCACCGGGCGTCGCACTCCATCTGACGGCGCATCGGTTCGGCGAAGCCGATAGCGGGCGCAGCCTGTATCTGCATGCGGGCATGCATGCCGACGAGCATCCCGGTCTGCTGGTTCTGCAACACCTGGTCGAGTTGCTGCACGTACTCGATAGCGCCGGCCGGATCCATGGCTGTATTACTGTCGTGCCGTACGCCAACCCGATCGGTCTTTCACAAAGACTGTTCGGCCCGGTGGTTGGGCGATTCGATTTTGAGAATGGGGAAAATTTCAACCGCAACTTCCCGTTGCTGGATCAAGCCGTGGCGAATCGTATGCGCGAAGCGGATGCGCGCAGCCTCAATCGATCCGGGTGGAAGCACTATTTCCGCAGTTTGCTGGGCGGGCGTGACGATCTGAGTCCCACTGCGGCGATGAAGCTTGAACTGGCAAGGCTGGCATTAGAACACGACATCGTTCTCGATCTGCATTGCGATACCGACGCAGTCGCTCATGTGTATGCGTCAGCCCTGCAACGTGAGCGGGCTGTGAGATTGGCTCGCCAAATCGGAGCACCGGTCGTGCTGCTCGAGCCGTCCCAGAGCGGTGGAGGAGCATTCGATCAGACGCACTCGAGCGCGTGGGGGGCGTTGCAGCAGGCTGGCGTATTCGGTGTGAACGAGAGCGGCTTCTCGGCGACGATCGAGTTGCGTGGCCAGACGGACGTCAACGATGAACTCGCGATCGATGATGCGAAACGTCTGCTTCATTTCGCCGAATCCGAAGGCATCTTGTCCTTGCCAGAGGCGGATAATGCCCAACGTTTGAAGGCGTCGCCCGACGTATTTCCACTCCAGGGGGCTGCCCACGTACGGTGCGCGTGTGCTGGCGTGATCGTTTATCGACGCGCGCCCGGAGAGCATATCGTGGCTGGAGAGACGTTCGCAGAGATCGTCCGTCTCGATGGCGAAGGAATCAATTCGCGCATTCCAGTCGTTAGTCCGATTGACGGCGTGATGGTCGTGCGTCAATTGCAAAAGCTTGTGCGGCCTGGCCAGCGTGCGGCTTTGATCGCGGGAGATTTGGCGCTCGAAGGGCGCGATCCCGGCAATTTACTGCTCGATTTTTAAGCGCTTTCTCACGCAGTTCTAACCGATCGCGGGTAAAGACCGAGTCATGGAAATAGAGGATATACCGCTGCCTGGAACTGCGTCGGGGATAAGCCTGTCGCTGCGTGAATATGCATTCGGGCCGAAAGACGCCGACTGTTCGCTTTACGTTCAAGCCGCATTGCACGCCGGCGAGGTACCTGGACTGCTTCTGATCCAGCATCTGCTCGAACGCCTCGTGACGCTGGAGCGCCTGGGGGCTCTGACTGGTCGTATTGCCGTCATGACCTGGGCGAATCCCATCGGCATGCAGCAGGTCATTGGCGGAACGCTCACCGGGCGCTTTGATTGCGCGGGAAGCGGCAACTTCGATCGGCGCTTTCCGGATACCCGTTTGGAGATTCTGCGGCGGATTGAGGCCGGCGATCGCCCCCAAACGCTCCACGAAGTGAAGGCGTGGCTGATGGCGATTGCGGCGCCTGACACCAAAGGTGCAGACCCGGTCGACTACCTGAAAGCGACGCTTCTATGCCGCGCATTTGCGCACGACATGGCGCTCGACCTGCATTGCGACAAGACGGCGATCATCCATGTGTACAGCAATTGGGCACAGGAAGAACGCGCTACTGCGCTGGCGAGGTGCCTGAAATCTCCGGTGTTGCTTCTTGAGGAACATGCCGGCGGCGGCACTTTCGACCAGGCATTCCACGACACGTGGCTCGCATTGCGACGAGGCGGTCTGCCGTGTGAATCCCGGCAGGGGTTTTCGGCCGTTATCGAGTTGCGCGGACAACGCGATGTATCTGATGAACTGGCGATTGGCGATGCCGACGCGTTGCTCGACTTCCTGCGTATCGAGGGTTTGGTCGTTGACCGGGCGGCAGTTGCGCAACGCTCTGCGCCGGTTATCGCAGCGCTCGAAGCGGTCGATCATGTGAAGGCGACGCAGTCAGGGATCGTCAGTTGGCAGGTGGGCCTAGGGGAGTACGTCGAGCGCGATTCCGTGATCGCGGAAATTGTAGGGGTAACGCCATGTCACGCTGTGCGCCGCGTGGAAGTCCGGGCGCGGTCGAACGGGATTCTCGTCGCACGGATGCATGTCCATTTCGTGCTTGCCGGGCAGCGAATCGCCATGATTGCAGGCAGCGAGACTGTTCCCGGTCGCGTTGCAGGTGCGCTTCTACCCGACTAGTGGTTGGACTGGCTCATTCAACGAGCTGTCCTGTCCTCTCGTCGATGATTGGAGGAATCAGATCGTGGATCTTGGATTGAGGGGCAAGCGCGCACTGGTCCTGGGCGGCAGTACGGGGCTCGGATTTGGTGCAGGGAAAGCGCTGGCAGGCGAAGGTGCAACGGTCGCATTGGTCGCTCGAACGGGTCAGCGACTGGATGCCGCCGCCAAAAGTCTCGGTTCCCACGCGATGGCATGTGACCTGTCCAGTCCGCCAGAGGTCGAAGTGCTCCCCCATGCAGCGATGTCTGCAATGGGCCACGTTGACGTGGTGGTCTTGAATGGAGCGGGACCGCCCCCCCTGGACGCATCAGATTTTTCAGCGGCGGTATGGCGCTCGCAGTTCGAGACGATGCTCGTGTCGTCGATCAGCATCGCCGGTGCGTTGATCCCGTCAATGCGTGACCGCAGATTTGGCCGCATCATTCTTATCGCTTCCACCAGTATCGTCGAGCCGATTCCGGGCCTTGTGTTGTCAAACGCGCTGCGAGCGGGTCTTCATGGCTGGGCGAAAACCCTCGCGGGCGAAGTTGCGTGCGACGGCATCACGGTCAATACAGTCATGCCGGGAAGAATTGCGACGGACCGTACACAAGGGCTGGACGAGGCCGAAGCGAAGCGGACGGGGCGCAATGTCGAGCGGATCGCTGCTGCGTCTCAGGCAGAGATTCCGGTGAGGCGCTACGGCACGGCGGACGAGCTGGGCGCCGTCGTTGCATTTCTTGCCAGTGAGCGGGCCAGTTACGTCAATGGCGCACGAATCGCTGTCGACGGTGGCTTGTTACGCAACTGAAGTGATGCAACGTCGAGATTTGCAGAGTTCAATTATGTCTGAAAAACTGCTCGCTTGTTCTTCAAGGCGGGTGACATCAACGCCCCCGGTGGTCCCGGTAAGTCATACGTCGGGCAGCGCAACGTTGCTTACGTTGTTGTCGATGTCGTGCATACAGTTCGGTGCTGCGCTTTCCGGGCAAGCAATGGATGCCTACGGCTCGCTCTCCGTCACCGCGTGGCGCCTTGTGTGGGCTGCCCTGGTCATGACTTTGGTCGCCCGCCCGGCATTTAGCCGATTTTCACGCGCGCATTGGCTTGCCGCCGGCGCGCTTGGACTTGCGATGGCTGGCATGACATTGTGCTTCTTCGGAGCGATCGAACGAATTCCGCTCGCCCTTGACGTTGCCATCGAGTTTCTCGGTCCGCTTACCGTGGCGACTTTCGGTGCGCGACGTGGGCGCGCGCTCGTTTGGCCGTTCGTCGCGGCAGCGGGTGTGCTGATGTTATCGCGGAATGGTGCCGGCTGGATCGGCGAGCCGCTCGGAATGGCACTCGCGTTCGGCGCGGGCATAGGCTGGGGTAGTTACATTCTGCTGATGAAAAAAGTCGGTGCGATGTTTGCGGGGCTCGAAGGATTGTCTGTTTCGCTGATTTTTGCGGCCGTTGTCGCCGTACCATTCGGATTCGCGCAAAGCGGTATGCATGTAGCACCGCAGGAACTGGTCTTGACTGCCGGTCTTGCGCTACTCGTTCCGTTGCTGCCGTATGCTGGAAATGACTACACTGCGCCGTCTGCCTGCGTCGTCTTTCGGCCTCTTGATGAGTGTCGAGCCGGCAATCGGTGCACTGGCCGGATTCATGGTGTTAGGCCAGCCATTGGGTGTCCTCCAGTTGGGTGAAATGTTCCTAATGAAATGTAACGGCGATGTGGAAGTGCAGTCATACGTGCGAACAGTGAGGGCTGCGGAGGCTTCACGTGTATATCCGGTCCGCCAGAAACTATGGATCCGGAGCGCGCGAAGCTGTGCGACACGCAGCGCAGGGAGTGGGGGCAATCAACAACCGGCTCGCAGAGCTCGGGGGCGGAATTTTTGTTCTGGTGGGAGACGCGATCGAGTTGCGGCAGGTGTGGCAATGCCCGATCGCGCGCGAGTCTATTGTTCCGATAGAACGTCCTGTCACTAGGGGCCGAGTTTCGTCCTGAACAAAGCGGAGAGCCCCCGGCAACTCGCGGCACCAACGTCCATATGCAGCGGATTTTGACGTTCATTTATCAGGCACTTTCAGACACGCAAATTTCAACATCAGTTTCGACGACAGCGCCTTTGATGCAACGTACAAACCGCCCCGGACCAAACCCCAGTTCGGACGATGCTCTGAGGTATAGCAGTCAAAAACAGAGCCGCAATGCACGAGAATGTGCAGACCATCCGGCGCTAAAAGTGGACCTATCAATCTCATTTTGGTGGATATATAAGCATGTCCATTCGCTGATATCGTTCTTCCACACCTGAGCGCGAAGCGCCCTCTGTCTCAGGGGACTTGACCCGAACCGCACTGTCTAAACGTGAATTGCCGTGCTTCATGATGACGTTATGCTTCGGCGAAGGAGCGGATCGTGGGAGTTACAAATGCCTTGGAGCTTCCCCGATTCAGCAATGCCGAACCGGACAGGCAACCCGAGCCGAGTGAGAAATTTTGGAGGCCAGAACTATCGGAACATATGGAGAAGCGAGCACTTTCGTTCTTTTTCAGTCGAGACCTGTCGGCGGGGAAGTCGTTTGCCGCGCTGGACGAGCGTAAATGCCCGACACAGCGCGGAAGCTGGCTATTTTACATAAATATAATTATCGAAATTTGATTCGCATTCCTTCATTGTTGACATCAGAGGGGCCGACCTCGGAATTCAGGACATCTACTGCGTCTGCAGGGAAGCGGGTGATGCGGTGGGCCCCGTCCAAGGATGTTTCGCTTTCGTGTAAAGACATTGGACGCAAGTCCGGTGCTGCTCGCCCTGTAGCCCGGCAGGCGCTCGCAGTTCCTGTCAAAATGGCAGCATGGCTTTCGCCAGTTCCCACGCGTACGACTACGGGTTCGTTGGGCGGCCTTTCGCCGTCAACGACGACGAACAATCTCGAAGACGGCAACCGGAATCCGACCTCCGAGCGATCGCAGGAAGAACCGTTACGGCAGGCACGATATGGCACACGAGCGATGCGAACAATGCGGCAACGAGACGCCGCCCTGGGACACCATACATTGCGGCTCCGGCGACGGCAGCTATGAGTTGCTTTGCACCCTGTGTTTCAATGCCAGGATTGCTGGGTCCACCGGATTCACCGATTTCGAGAACGTCCGGCTTGACCCCATCCGGATGATCGACTGCCACGGGGAGTCCCACCAGTTCCATTTCCAGCTCCGGCTCCTGGGCGACCGGATTGCCCTGGACGCCTTTGAGCTACGCGGAGAACGTCCCGCCGGCTACCGGTTCCAGCTGATCGGCGAGGCCGACGAAGACGTGCTCGTGCTGCTCGGGCGACTCGTCGAGAAGATGCGCCGCGCGCTGTCAGTCAGGCACATCGATTTTCGGAAGCGCCGGATCATTGACAGCACGGTGCGCGGGCGCATCGAATGGGACGATTCGCAGGCAGGACACCTGCCACTCGTGGTGGTCGACGGCAAGGAGGTCTCGTGGGACGATCTTGGGCAAATGCTCATGAGCATGGAAGGATGGCAGTTCCGGCTCGATATCGCTGACCCGAGCGAAGAGCTTTGAGTCGCTGCGCCGACACAGCGATACGGGCGGCCAACCTGGCCGATCGAACGTTACAACCCTATCGGAGTAGAGCCATGGTCGCAGTCAGGCACGATGATCTTTCCATGGCGTTCGACTTCGTCAGCTACGCGGCGCCAATGGAACATAGCGCGTTTGTCTCGCTCGAGACGGGCAAGATCTGGTGGACTTCCGATTCGAATGATGCGTTCGACGAGGAGATCCCTGACGACCTTGAAACGTCCGATCGCTACCTTGCGATACCGCACAAGAACGAGCTCGATCTCGGAAGACGTCTCGCCTTGCGCTTTGCCGCACAGGAGTTGCCTGGACGTTACGGCCAGGTCGAAGGCTTTTTCCGGCGGCAAGGGGCTTATGCGCGTTTCAAGGATTTGCTGGAGGGCGAAGGCGTTCTCGAGCGCTGGTAAGCGTTTGAAGCCGACACTGTCGAAAGCGCGTTGAGGCAATGGTGTGCCGAAAACGGGCTTGAGCTTGTTCGGACTTGACCGGTGCTTTCAGCGTTTCGCTCCGCCAGGTGTGCTGTCACCGACGGTCATACGCAGCAGTGATTCGATGACGCGTCCAGAGCCGGGGCGTTCGACCGGCTGTGGGCCATGCGAAAATCAGCGACCCCACATCGCCAGGAGCGAACGCACATGAGGTCGGATATCGCGTGAAGAGGACCTTTACTCCAACGGCAGAGCAGCAGGCTGTGATCGAGGCGGCGAGTAGCACCGGAGACCTGAAGATCAAGGCTTTTGCCGGCGCTGGCAAGACCTCCACGCTTCAGCTCGTGGCCGAGCATTTCGGCCAGCGGCGCGGCATGTACCTCGCGTTCAACCGGGAAATCGCGGCGAGTGCAGCGCGGCGCTTTCCACCTCACGTCGGCGCACGGACGATGCATTCGATGGCGTGGGCCTCTGTCAGCCCGTCGCTCAGAAGCCGGGTGAGCCTTCAGGGCGAGCCGCCGCACGAACTTGCCGCACGCTACGGGCTTGGCCCCCTGGGAGTGCGCACAGTGACCGGCAAGGCTGTCGAGATTGCCCCGTTCGAGATCGGGCGCATGATTGCCGATGGTCGGGACCGGTTCTGCCGGTCCGCTGACATCCTGCCGGCGACTCAGCATATTGTCGTCGACGAGAAGATCGACGAAGCGGTGGCCGCGCAACTGCGCACCTACCTGCTGCCTTACGTCGGGCGGCTGTGGGAAGAGGGCACCGCGGCGCGCGCCGCGAGTGCCATCTCGCCTGATGTGCTCCTGAAGCTCTGGGCGTTCTCGAAGCCGCGCATCGAAGCTGATTACCTCCTGTTCGACGAGGCGCAGGACAGCGACGGTGTCATGCTGTCGGTCCTCGGTCGACAGAGCCACGCGCAGATCATCTATGTGGGTGATCCATACCAGCAAATCTACGAGTGGCGGGGCGCGGTCAATGCGATGGCGCAGATCGACGCGCCCGAACGTGCGCTCACGGAGTCGTTCCGTTTTGGCGCCACGTTCGCGGCGCTCGCCAGCCGCCTGCTCGCACTGCTCGGTGAACGCACGCCCATCCGGGGACAGGAAGCCATCGGCTCGATCATGGTGGAAGATCCCGCGCTGGCGCCACCGGTCGACGCGATCCTGTGCCGGAAAAACGTCACGGCTATCTGGCAGTTCTCCGCGGGACTCGAGGCGGGACGCCGACCGGCGATCCGGATGAGTCCGGCCGAGATCCTCGCCTATGCCGACGGTGCAGACCGGCTGCTGGCCGGCCAGCGGGCGTTCCGCCCGGCGGCGTTTTCGCTGTTCGAGACCTGGAGCGACGCACAGGCGTTTGCGCGCAGTGCATTCGGTCAGGACCTGCTGCCGGTTGTGCGCATCGTCGACGAGCTGGGGACCGGTTATCTCCGGGCCCTGGCGCAGCACTCGGCGGAGGAAGGCGCCGCCGACTATGTGATATCGACCGTCCACCGTGCCAAGGGCCTCGAATGGAAGCGGGTCAAGGTTGCGAACGACTTCCGGCTGCGCGGGGCTGACGGCAGCCCGATGCCGGACGACGATGAGCTCCGCCTGCTCTACGTGGCCGCGACCCGCGCACAGCATGTCCTCGACATTTCCGGATTGCGCGACGAGTTGCTTCGGCTCTTCAGTCTTCGAAGTTAGCGCTCGCGGGCCTGCCACGAAGGATATTGCAGGGTGGCGTCCCCGATGTGTCGCGAAAGTGTGAATTTTCCTTCCGCAACTCGACAATTTCGCTTGCCCCAGAAATGGGTACATTTTTCGGTCAAACCAGACGGCCGACCGGCGGCCCGACGCATCTCGGATCGCGAAATAGAGGAACTCCTGACTTTCTTCACAGCCGCGGAATGCTGGACGGGTTCGGTGCGGCGGGAACTTAACGATCTCTGTTCAGTTCATGCAAGCTCAGTTCTACGAGGACCGACGATCATTCGAGCGATTTGTACGTTTTACCGCAGCAGGTGAGGCAGCAAACGGATTGATGACGTGCGCGAAATCGTATCTCCAGGTGAGGATGGATCGTTTTCCGTCTTTATGTGATTTTTCATTAAAAAACCGCCCAAAGAAAACGCCCACGTTGTTCACGCAGGCGTTTCCGTGGCCCCGCTGCCGCGCCCCATTGAACGGAGATTCCCGTCCTTTGCTGCTTCAGGGCCGGCTTCCGCGCGGCTCACATCTAGTATAGGGCGCGTAGCGGAAGATCCAAGCTGGCTGAAACGGGTTACGGGCCGAACGACGCCATCAGCGATCCGCCCAATTTCCGGCGCGCCGAAACCTTCATCGAGTCGGCGTATGAGGGCGCCCGAACCTTCCACCGCGCCGCGAAATGGTCTCGTCTGACTTTTGGTCACGCCAGCGATACGGCACGCCCCAGTGTGATCGCCACCGCATCCGTTGCAGCGCGGCACGCTCCAATCGGCCCGATATGCGGGACGCCCCTGGATTGCCGCGTCGCTGCGTTCCCCCTACCATCAACTCCCCGCGCCATTGCAGCGAATGACACCACCGGCAAGCGACGCCAAAAGCGAGCGCCTTAGCCGACGCAATCCGTACAGCACCTACTCAAGCTATCAGGAGGCAAGAATGCTCAGCGCTCATGAATTTGCGACATTGATGCTGGTCAGGGATTCAGCCGACCACATTGCCGAACGGGAAGAACTTGATACGTTGCTTGAACGTCAGCTTGTCACCATGGAGAGGCTTGCCGGCGGGGTTGTGCGACCTCGTGTGACGCAGGACGGCGATTCGCTCCTTCGTAACCTCACTCGCATCCATTGAGAAGTGCGAAGCACTGAAGGACCCTCACATCTACGCGCTTGTGCGCCCATCATCCGATGGCCGGTCAGCTGGGCCGACTTTGATGACGCGACGCGATGAAATCTACGAGGCGCCCTCCGGCAGGTCGGGAGCGCAGTTCAACCTCAATTTGATTGATGCTCGGGGGGCGCGGCCTCCATGCGGGAAGACTGCAGCGCGGCACCCACACGCCCGGCCAGGGGCCGACCGCATATCGTCCGGCTACGACCCCAGTTGTGTCCGCGCAGGCGACCGAGTTGAGGGCGTCACAGCGTGGGTAACCGATCGAAGGCGTCGAAGCGCGCAAAAGGGGGCGGCAGTTCGGTTACCTCGAATTCGTCGATGAGGGCGGCGGGCATGCCCTCTCTTAGCCATATGCACATGTCGACGAGCTGCTTTGGCGAACCCTGCACCAATACCTCCACCGAGCCGTCCATAAGGTTACGCACCCAGCCGGTAATCCCCATCTCTCTCGCGCGCCGCACGCACGCTTCGCGGTAGCCAATCCCCTGCACCTGGCCGCGCATGCGTACCAGTCGGGTTTCGAGCACGTTGTGATCGGACGCCATGCGCGTTCCTCCCGGACAAGCTCCCAGAATCGCATCAGCGCGGGTCCACTGCAAAGTTGAGTTCGCGACACCACGAGTCATACTGATAATCCGCACCTTGAATCGATATCGGAGGAGTGCCATGCCGACCTACCAATACCGCTGCGAAAATTGCCGGGAAAGGTGCCCCAAGTGCGGGAGCTAACAGGTTCAACATCTGCCTACAACATTTGTACCGAAGACTTCGAGAAAGAGCTGACCGACACGAGGCCAAACGAAGCTGACCGCTCACCTGCCGGCGGTCGACATCGAGATCACCTGGCACGAACTGCCGGAGCAGAACGCGCAAGCGCTGACCGTTCGCGTCACCACGACGCCGTCATCCGACGACGCAGCAATGGCTCCTCAAGACAAGACAGGTCAGGTCGGCGCATGCACGCCCTGGCAGGCCAGGGCGTCGTCGCAGACCCCGCGATCGGGCAATCGTTGAATTAGCCGGGTCGATCACTACCCCTGTGCGTCGGGCAAATCTGGCCTGAGTTCCGCCTCGATCTGGTCGATTGATGGCAGACCGCTTTCCAGCGATTCAGGTACATGGCGCAGAAGCTGATATTCGGCGACGCCCATCGGGTTAGCCACCCCGCGCAGCGCATATTCCGCCACGAGCCGGTTCTTTTCCTTGCACAGCAGCAGCCCGATGGTCGGCTGGTCCTCAGGCGCCTTGACCTGCGCATCGATGGCCGAGAGGTAGAAGTTCAGCTGGCCCGCATATTCAGGCTTGAACGGCGTCGTTTTCAGCTCAACGACGACATAGCAGCGAAGCTTCAGATGGTAGAAAAGCAGGTCAATGAAAAACTCGTCGCCGCCGACTTCCAGCCTGTATTGGCGTCCGACGAATGCGAACCCCGCGCCCAGCTCGAGCAGGAATTGTGTAATGTGCCGGGTCAACGCGCGCTCGATGTCGCGCTCCTGGGCGTTCTCGGTCAGGCCGAGGAAGTCGAAGATGTATGGATCCTTGAGCGCGTCGCGCGCGAGATCGGATTGCGGCGGCGGCAACCGCTCCGCAAAGTTGGTGACCGCATTACCGGCGCGCACATGGGCGGCCGCCTCGATCTGCATGGTCAGCACGCTGCGCGACCAGCCGTGCTCGAGCGATTTTTCCGCATACCACAGCCGCTGGACGTCGTTGTCGAGCTTGTCGAGCAGGGTTACGACATGCGACCACGGTAATTGTGCAACGGGCTGTTGCACAAATTCCGGCTGCGGAAAGGCTTGCGCCAGCGCGCGCATGTACTTGAGGTTGCGCGGCGAGAATCCGCGCATGTCGGGAAACGCTGCCTTGAGGTCGCGCGCGAGCTGGTCGACAACGCCGGCCCCCCAGCCTTGTTGTTGCTGCCTGTCGAGAATGTCGCGGCCGATCTGCCAGTACAGGGTGACCAGCTCGCGATTTGCGCTGGCCACGGCGCGCTGCCGTGCGCGCTCGACGCGCTGCTTGAGCTCGGCAAACCAGTGGCGATAATCCTCAGCCCATGCGGGCGAGCCCAGGTCTTTGGTCATGCGTTCAGTCGTTGGGCGCCGGTGAGCGCGTCCGGATTGGAAATTATCATGGGGGAACCGGAAACCGACAAGCGGAGCTGGCCCGGAGTCGTTCCGATTATAGCATCGGACCCCATCAAAAAATGCGATAATTAAGATTATGTTAAATATGAGGGCCTTCGCAGACTATCCGCCGCCGCTCGCTTAGCCGGAACGGTTTCGTAACGAAACCGATGGAGATTCGCCAAACACCCGTTTGTACTCCATTGCGAACCGGCCCAGGTGGGCGAACCCCCATTTGAGCGCGACGTCTGTAACGGACATCGGTTCAGCCGCCGCGCCACGTAGTTCATCGCGCACACGCTCAAGACGCAGCTGACGCACCCAGGCCATCGGGCTCACGCCGTGGCAATTGCGGAAGCCGGAAAACAGCGTGCTTGCACTTACGCCTGCGAACTCGGCAAGCCGCTCAATGGTCAGGGGTTCATGCAGATGCGCGCGGACGTATTCCTCGACCCGCTTCACGTAGAACGGCGCAAGCGGTCCGCGCGACGACCGCGCGCCGCTGCGCGCCGTATTGGGCTGACCATAGACGAGCGCGTTGAGCAAGGTCGACTCGAACTGCTCGTAGGCCAGTGGATGACGCAGCGGGTGCCCCGGATCACTCAAAGCATTCCCCAGCACCGAAAGCAGTGGCAACAGGCACATGCCCGATGGTGAAGCTAGTTCGAATGCAGGCTCGAACTCCACCGCTCCGCGCTCTTCAGTGCCGAAATGGCGCGCGCAGTGGCGCTCGATCGCTTCGCGCTCGATGCGCAGCACGACCTGCGGACAACGAATCCAGCGCATCCGCAAAGGCAGCGTCGGCGACACGAGCGATGCAACGGCCGGCGACGAATCGAAACGGCGATCCCCACATTCGATTTCAGCGCCGCCGCTCACGGGAATCTGCAACAGGAAGAAGCTGTCGAGACGTTCGGGATCGATCGTCACGTCGCCGTCATAGTGGAGCAGATTAAGCGACAGGCTACCGTGCCGGGCGTGGTACATGCGGCTCGGCAACTGGTGTGAAGCGCCCGGCAGCGCGAGCTTGTGAGGCTTGAACACTGAGCCGACGCACTCGCGCACCTCGTTGAGGTCGCCCGATTCGAGCAACAGGGTGTCGCTGTTGAAGCAGGCCGCGCCGACCAGCATATTCGCAGCGGGAAGATGCTCCATAGAAGCGCTCCAAGAACGTTCGCGCGCACCTGATCCGTGCGCGATTTTCCCGACTCCACGAACCGTCTGAAGGAAGCGGATAGTTGCGTGGGAGATTCGGATAGTTTCCTCGTTCCGGCAGCCTCCAGCAAGCCGGGCGACGCAAAAGACACAGGAACTGGCCCTCTGCCGGGCGCTGCGTACTGTAGGCCTGCCCTGCTGCGGCAGCCATCCTCAATTACCCTCGCCCGCTTGGGCAGGGGTTTTCCCTCGTTCCGCACGTTTTTGGATTCCGCGGATACCCATCGGATGAAACGGATAGAGCCCATTGTTTTGTCGCAGAACACTGGGCGCATTCGAGACACAACCCTGATGGAGAGCCCGCAATGAAAGGAAGATACATCGATATACCCGCACCGGAAGGCGGCGCATTCCGGGCCTACCTCGCAACTCCTGCAAGTGGCACCGGGCCGGGTATTGTGCTGTGCCAGGAGATCTTCGGCGTCAACGCGACCATGCGCGACGTGGCCGACTACTACGCCGAGGAAGGCTACACGGTGCTCGTGCCCGACCTGTTCTGGCGCGTCGAACCGGGCATCGAACTCGGTTATACGGAGGCCGGCTTTGCGCGTGCGTTCGAACTCTATCAGCAATACGACGAAAACCAGGGTGTCGAAGATATCGCCGCGACGCTCGCCGTACTCCGGACATTGCCCGAATGCCGCGGCGAGGCTGGTGTGCTCGGATTCTGCCTGGGCGGCAAACTGGCCTGGCTCGCGGCCTGCCGTCTTCCCGTGGCTTGCGCGGTCAGCTACTACGGCGTGGGTATTGAAAAGGCGCTGGACGAAGCGGCGAACATCAAGGGGCGCGTCGTCCTGAATATCGCGGCGCTCGATCGCTTCTGCCCGGCCGACGCGCAGCAGCAGATCACGGCCGCGCTGGGCCACAAAGAAAATGTCGAAGTGTATGTCTATCCGGGCGTCGATCACGCGTTCGCCCGTAAGGGGGGCGACCACTTTGACAAGTCCTCTGCAATGATGGCGCACGAGCGCGCGGTAGCCGCGTTTCGCAAGACGATAGGGCCGCAATACGATCTTTCTGCACTGTGGGAGGCACACCTCGCCCACGAGTTCGCGACGCGCGACGTGGATGCCACGATGGCGACGATGGTGGCCGAGCCCTACGTCAACCATATTCCGACGCTCACGGGCGGCGTCGGCTACACCGAGTTGAAGCGCTTCTATCGCCACCACTTCGTGCACGCCAATCCGCCCGATACGACGATCATCCCGGTTTCGCGCACCATCGGCGCAACGCAGATCGTCGACGAAACGCTGTTCTGCTTCACGCATACCACCGAGATCGACTGGATGCTGCCCGGCATTGCGCCGACGGGCAAGCGCGTCGAGATTCCGCTGCTTGCCGTGGTGAAATTCCGCGGCGACAAGCTCTACCACGAGCACATCTATTGGGACCAGGCCAGCGTGCTGGTGCAGATCGGCCTGCTCGACCCGACGGGACTGCCCACAACAGGCGCTGATACCGCCCGCAAACTGCTCGACGAAACGCTCCCATCGAACACGCTGATGAAGCGCTGGCAGGACAGCGTCCCCGCCAACGACGCGATCTGACCGAATCATCCTCTCATGAATACGGAGCAAGCCATCATGACCTCACTCGCAGGCAAAACCGCCATCGTGACGGGTGGCGCCACGCTGATCGGCGCGGCTGTCGCCCGGGATCTCGCTGCCGCCGGCGCCAGCGTGGTCGTGCTCGATATCGACGTTCAGCACGGCAGACGCGTAGCCGAGACACTCGGCGCCAACGGGCTCTTCATCGAAACCGACATCACCAGCGACAGCGCGCTGGAGCAAGCGGTTGCGAGAACCGCGCGGCAATTCGGCGGCATCGACATCCTCGTCAATCTGGCCTGCAGCTATGTGGACAACGGCATCCAGGCAGGCCGAAACGACTGGCTCTCCGCGATGAACGTAAACGTGATCTCGGCGGTCATGCTGGTCAAGGCCGTGCATCCGTATATGGTCAAGCGCGGCGGCGGATCGATCGTCAACTTCAGCTCGATTTCGGCCGAGTGCGCTCAAACGGGACGCTGGCTCTACCCGACCTCGAAAGCCGCGCTCAAGGCACTCACGCGCAACATGGCGATGGACCTGTCCCAGGACCGGATCCGCGTGAATTCAGTTTCGCCCGGCTGGACCTGGTCGCGTGTGATGGACGAACTCACGCATGGCGATCGCGCAAAGACCGACCGCGTGGCCGCGCCCTTTCATCTGCTTGGACGCGTCGGTAACCCCGAGGAAATCGCGCATGTCGTCACCTTCCTGTGCAGCGATGCAGCCAGCTTCGTGACCGGGGCCGATTACGCCGTCGATGGCGGATATTCGGCGATGGGCCCCGAACAGGCCGTGCCGGCCATTCCGAGACTGGCTGAGTAGGCCCCGTCGCTTCGCAAACACTCTTCTCTGTTCTATCGACTTCGAGGTATTTGTTATGAGAAAAATTGCCATCGTCGGCGCCGGCCAGTCTGGTCTGCAACTGGCGCTCGCCCTGCTCGAACGCGGCTATGAAGTCACGCTCGCGACCAATCGCGATGCACAGCAAATCCGCACCGGCAAGGTCATGTCGAGTCAGTGCATGTTCAACGCCTCTTTGCAGATCGAGCGCGATCTCGGCCTGAACTGGTGGGACGCGTCCTGCCCTCCCGTGGAGGGGATTGGCTTCGCGGTCCCGCATCCGGACCTGCCGGGCCGCAAGCTCATCGACTGGTCCGCGCGCCTGACTCAACCGGCACAATCCGTCGATCAGCGCGTCAAGATGTCGGCCTGGCTCGAAGCCGTCGTCCAACGTGGCGCCGACGTGCGAATCTGCGAGGTCGGCGTACCCGAAATGGAAGAACTCGCAAGGAGCCATGACCTCGTGCTGCTGGCAGCCGGCAAGGGGGAGATCGTAAATCTGCTGGGCCGCAACGCCGAACGCAGCCCCTTCGACAAGCCGCAGCGCGCGCTGGCGCTGACTTACGTGAAGGGCATGATGCCGTCGACGCCCTACTCGCGCGTACGTTTCAATCTGGTTCCGGGCGTGGGCGAGTACTTTGCGTTCCCCGCTCTGACCACGAATGGTCCGTGCGAAATCATGGTGTTCGAAGGCATTCCCGGCGGCCAGCTCGATTGCTGGGCAGGCGTCAAGACACCCGAACAGCATCTCGAGACCAGTCTGGCCTTTCTCCGCCAATATCTGCCGTGGGAAGCCGAGCGCTGCGCAAACGTAGAACTGACCGACCCCAACGGCGTGTTGAGCGGGCGTTTCGCACCGACTGTGCGCAATCCCTACTTCAGGTTGCCTTCCGGCAAGACGGTGTTCGGCATGGCCGACGCGATCGTCGTGAACGATCCGATTACAGGCCAGGGTTCGAACAATGCTGCCAAGTGCACGAAGGTCTATCTCGATGCCATTCTCGAGCGCAACGGCGCTGCCTTCAGCGAGGACTGGATGCAGCAGACTTTCGACCGTTACTGGTCGTACGCGAAAGAGGTCGTCAGGTGGACGAACTCACTGCTCACGCCACCGCCGCCGCACATTCTCGAGTTGCTCGGCGCAGCCGGTCAGTTTCCAACGCTCGCCTCGACGATTGCCAACGGCTTCGACGACCCGCGCACGTTCTCGCCGTGGTGGTTTGATCCGACCTCCTGCATGGCGCTGATCGACGAACACGCTGCGCGTGCCGCGTAATGAACACGAAAAGGAGAAAGCTCATGTGCAGCACGCTCGAACCCACTGCCGCAAAACCCGATGAACAGCTCAATGCAATGCGGCAATTGCGCAACGCCTTCGGGCAGTATCCGACGGGCGTTACTGTCATCACAGCCGCCGCGCGGGATGGCCGCAAGATCGGTCTGACCGCAAACTCGTTCGCGTCACTGTCGCTCGATCCACCACTCGTGATCTGGAGTATCGGCAAGACTTCACCCAGTTGCGCGGATTTCGTCCATGCGGGCTACTTCGCGATCAACGTGCTGGCCGAAGACCAGACCGACCTGTCGCGCCGCTTTTCGAAACCGTCGCCCGACAAGTACGTCGGCGTCGCCTGCCGTGAAAGCCTTGGTGGCACCATGGTGCTCGACGGCTGCAGCGCGCACTTCGTGTGTCGCAACCTGGCGCAGCACGAAGGCGGCGATCACCTGATCTTTATCGGGCAGATCGAGCATTTCGAAGCAGAGGGCCACGCTCCGCTGGTCTTCCATTCCGGGCAGTACGGCGCGGTAACCAATAATCCAGCATTAATTTAATCATATTATTTAGTATTACTTATTTATAAGGTTTACCGCCATGAAGCACTCCACGTCCCGTATGCTGCTCTGCTTCGCTCTGTCTGGAGTCCTTAGCACAGGATCGGCAATAGCGGGCGACCTGCCCAACGTCAACCTCGGCTTCACGAGCTTCCTCGATGGTGCACCGCCGGCGGGGTCCGGCTGGTATGCAACGCAGTACCTCGAGTACTACACGGCAGACCGTATCAACGACAACGCCGGAAACAGGGTCGCCTTGCCGAAGCAGAACGTCGATATCTTCGCGGGCCTGACGCAACTCGTCTATCAGTCGCCCTTCAAGATTGCCGGCGCGCATCCGGGCGTCGACGTGATCCTGCCGTGGGTGGCATCGGCCCACACCGACGACGGCATGGGCGACGTGGCGCTTAATGCACGCACGGAGTTCGGCGATCTGCTTGTTGGGCCCTTCATCCAGTTCGATCCGGTAATGGGCCCGGACGGACCGCGCTTTGCGCACCGCTTCGAACTCCAGATCATTGCGCCAACGGGTGCCTATGACCCGGGAAAAGCGATCAACCCGGGCAGCGGCTTCTGGTCAATCGACCCATACTGGGCCGCGACAGTCTGGATCAATCCGAAGTGGACGGTTTCCTGGCGGCTGCACTATCTCTGGAACGCCACGAACAATCGGCCGAATCAGGCCTTGGGGGACGGCGCGACTTCATCGCAGGCCGGACAGGCGCTGCACGCCAACATCGCCACGGAATACGAGGTGATGCCAGGCTTGCGAATCGGCCTCAATGGTTACTGGCTGCGCCAGATCACCGACATGAAGGTGAATGGCCAGAATGTGCCGGGGCAGCGTGAAGCGGTGTGGGCGATCGGCCCGGGGGCAATGTACAGCTTCTCCCAGCACGACCACCTGATGTTCAATGCCTATTTCGAGGCGGATGCGCGCAACCGGCCCGAGGGAACGCGCCTGGTGCTGCGCTACGTGCATCATTTCCAGTGACACGCTGATTGAGCGTTCGCGCCATGCACGCCGGCTCAAGTCGAGTCCGCCGGTATGGCGCACGCGAATGTGTAGAGGCATTCGTTAGTCCCCACACGGTGAATCCCTTCCCTGCTGCTCAGTGCCGTGCTGCATTGACAGTTCACAGAATCCTGCCCGCATGTCCTGAAACTGCCTGCACGCCACGGCGCAAAGCTTGCCTCGTCAAGCGGCGCACGTCGCCTTGATGCCCGAGCGCGAGCACTTCGTCCACACAGCCTTCGCCTGTCTCGAAGCCGGGCGATCTAACGTCCTGAAGCACGCTTCAGTGTCTGCGATGGCGTTTCGCCGAAGAGTTGCTTGTAGTCGTTGGAAAAACGGCCGAGATGTGAAAATCCCCAGTTCATCGCGATTGACGAAACGTTGCGCTCCGAGCAGTCCGAGAGCATCTCGCGCCGTACCGCTTCGAGCCGGTGCCTCTTCAGCCAGGCCATGGGCGCAAGCCCGAAGTGCTGCCGGAAGCCTTCGAACAACTTGTAGCGCGACACGCCCGCAGCACGCTCGATGTCTTCGAGTGCGATATTTTCACGTGCGTTGTCGTGAATGAACTGTTTCGCTCGCAACAGGTAGTGCGGACATGAAGGCCGCATCGCCTCGGCAAGCGCATTCGAGTAGTTATGCGGCTGAGCAAGCAGCAACCCTTTGATCAGCGCCTGCTCGAGATCCCCTGCCATTTGCTGATGATTGAGCAACGGCCCCGCCTGTCCCATCTCGGCCAGCAAGAACTTGACCATGCGCCACCAGGCCGCCTGATCGCCTTCGGCGGCATTCATCTGGGGCGCGAAGGTCAACGCAGCGTCGAGCGGGCGTTGCAGAAGTCCCTCGAGCACCTGACGCAGGGCCGGAATCGGAATCGAAACGATGATCTTGCGACAGTTTCCCATGATCGCAAGGTCCTGCGTCTCATGCGGCGACAGAACGAGGCCCCTGTCCTGGTCCGACAGCCACAGGCGGCCCTGCGCCGCGAGCTCCTGGTGGCCGGTGAGAGGCAGGCTGACGCTATAGCTGTTGAGCGGCGCATCATTGTGCACCGAGACGGTGACATCGGTGCCGTACTCCACATACCCCAGCGTGCTGGCCATGGAACGCATCACCGTTCCAGAATGATGGAATTGCAGTTCCTTAGGGCTGCGTACCTGCAGCCCATGGGGTCCGCAAATCGACGCCATCCAGTCCCGCGCGCCCTGAAGATCTCGACTCAGCGCGTCAATACCTCGACTGTCGTTGAAAGCGGGGGAAGGCATGGCGTTTCACGGGAGGTTGGCGAATACTCAATGGTAAACCAACCCGTGGCCAGACAAAATACCGAAACACCCCAAGGCGCCCCGGCATCAGCAGCGTCAGGAGGACGACTGCGCGCTGTTACTGTCCCCGAATTTTTCGTAGTAAAGACGGCCTTCCAGTCGTTCGCTTGCAAGCCACGTCTTGATTGCCTCGACCATCGGCGGCGGTCCGCAGACATACATGTCGAACGGGTTCGCTTCCAGCATCCCGCGGTCGAAATGTTCGGGAATGAGCCCCGTCTTGCCCTGCCATGCCTCAGAGGGATTCATCACAACGATATCGCACGCGAAGTTCGGGATGCGCTGCTCGTAGGACTTCAAACGATCGAGCTCGCATAGATCCCGCGCGTTCGTCACACCATAGTACAGATGGACCCTCTGGCCACAGCCGCCCTTGTGCGCGAGATCGTCGAGCATGCCCAGAAATGCGGACAGACCCGTACCGCCTGCGACCATCACCAGCGGCCGCTCCACCTCGCGTAGATAGAACGTGCCCAGCGGCGCCTCGAACTCGACCGTCTGGCCCGGCTGGCAGCGCTCGCGCATATAGTTGCTCATCGCGCCGTCGGGCAGCAGACGGATCAGGAACTGGAGCTGGTTTCCGTCCTCGGGCCGGTGCGCGAACGAATAGGATCGCCAAACGTCCGCGCCCGGCACCTTCACGCGGGCGTACTGGCCCGGCAGAAAATCGAGCCGCCCGGGATGGGCACTCGCGTCCAGATGCAGGATCGCCGTCGTTTCTGAAACCTGCTTCACGGCGGTGACCTTGCCAGTTAGCAAAGTAGTCCGGCTCGCGCCACAAAGGCTCGAATCGAAGTCGAAGTAGAAGGACGCATCGGATTGCACGCGCGTCTGGCAGGACAGGATCTTGCGCGCAGCGAGGTCGTCGGCAGACAGCGTCTCTTCGTCGACATAGTCCTGCGTATAGCTGCCCGATTCGCAGCGCCCCTGGCAAGTTCCACACACGCCCTCACGGCAGTCGAGCGGGATGTTGACGCCATTGCGCAGCGCGGCGTCGAGCAGGAGCTCATCCGCTCGGACATCGAAGAACGCCGTCTTGCCATCGGCGAAACTGAAGGCAACCTTGTGGCTCATCTCGTGGCACTCCCGCTTACAGATGGTAGAAATCGAGCACTGCGTTGATCGTGTCGTTCAGCAGGAGCACGTGCTTGCGAGCGATTTTCCACGTCTCGCCGGCTGGGCGCAGCTGGTAGGTGACGTGTCCGAAGAAGTGTTCGGCAACGCCATGCCGGGCGTAGAACGTGGCCCAGTTGGCCTTGACTTCCAGCTCGCCGCGATCGCTCTCCGAAATGCGGACGTTGGTGATCTGGTGCAACGTGCGCGGCAGCGGCGTCGACGCCGCCGACTTTCCCGTGCGCAGGCGGAACACGCGATCCTCGAGCCCCGTGCGGTTCGCATAGTAGATGAGCGACATGCCGCGCTTCGGGTCGGTCGTGTACACATGCTCGGAGTCCCACTGGGGTACGTGGAATTCGCTGTTCTCGTCGAAGAGGGCGAGGTACTCGTCCCAGCTCTGCGTGTCGCAGAGCTCGGCCTTGCGATAGAGAAACTGCTCGACCGATTGTTGCAGGGTGACAGACATGGTTCAGGCCTCCTTCGTGACGTTCGACTTCTGTGCGAGCCCCTTCATGAGGTACGTCTGCCACGCACCGTGCTGGTTGACGTAAAGCCCCTCGTGGGTCAGCTCCGTGCCGCACAGCACAGGTTCGATGCCGAGCAGGCGCGTATTCGCCGTTTCGCCTGCCACCCACTTGTGGTGCCCGCGAGAGATGTCGCTCCAGCGCTCGAGGCGCGCCTGGAAGCCGCGTTGCTGCTCACGGAACTCCACCAGATCGTCCGGCGTACCCATTCCTGAAACGTTGAAGAAGTCTTCGAACTGCCGAATACGGCTCTCGCGATCCTGATCCGTTTCGCCCTTCACACCGATGCACTGGCTGATGACCTCAGTCTTGTTCCAGGCGACCGGGCGCACGATGCGAAGCTGGGAGCTGATCTGATCCATGAAAAAGAGGCTCGGATAGATGTTCAGGTTGCGCAGACGATGCATCATCCATTCAGCCTTCTGCTGCCCCTGTGCCTCGACGAGGCGCGGCATGACGCTGCCGTAGCCCGGACGCACACTGGGGTTCGGCATGTCGCTGAACAGCACGCTATGGCCGTTCCTGAATGCGAACCAGCCGTCGTCGGTCTCGGAATCGCCCGCGCCAAGCTTGCTGTAGTCGAGCGTTCCGCTCGTCGCACCGCCCTTCTGGGCGTTCGATTCGTGGCGGTGCTGCACCGTGGCGACGTAGTTGTAGTGCACCGTGCTCACGTGGTACCCGTCGAGGCCGTTTTCGTTCTGCAGCTTCCAGTTGCCTTCGTAGGTGTACGTGGACTTGCCCGGCAGCACCTCGAGCTCGCCCGTGGGCGATTGCGCGACCATCATGTCGAAGAAGATGCGCGCATCGCCGAGGTAGTCCTCTAGCGTGTCGGTCGCATCGGCGTCAAGGCTGATGAACACGAAGCCCTTGTAGCTTGCAATGCGCGCTTTTTTCAGGCCGCGCGTGGATTTGTCGAAGTCGTCGCAGTATTCACCTGGCGCCTTGACCTTGACCAGGCGTCCGTCGCTCTTGTAGCACCACGCATGAAAGGGGCAGGTGAAGGTCGACTGATTGCCTTTGCCCATACGCGTGAGGGTCGCGCCGCGATGCTGGCATGCGTTGATCATCGCGTTGAGCTGACCGTTGCCGTCGCGCGAGATGATCATCGGTTGGCGCCCTGCGCGCATCGTCATGAAGTCGTGGGGCTTGGGGATCTCACTCTCGTGGCACGCGTAGATCCAGCTCTTCTCGAAGATGAACTCCATCTCCAGGTCGAACAGTTGCGGCTCCGTGAACATCTCCCGCGCAATGCGATAGACACCCTCTGCCGGACGGAAATCTAGGCATCCGCCAATGAATTCTTGCCATTGCGACGTGTTTTTGTCTGCACTCACGATGGGTTCTCCTCCTGCCGTTGAGCGGTCTTGCGACCGGGTTCTTGATGAGCTGGATTGAATACCCGATGCGGTGCGGGCGCTATCCGCCTGGTCGGCATTCGCTATCCGCTTTTTTTGCAGCGATTTTTGTCCGCTTTGCTGGGCGCGTCTTCGCGACGCCGCACAACCGGCCCGGCGCCTGGCGTTTCACGACCGCGCCGGAATAAACGGATAGTGAGTGTCCAGTAGACGGATAGCGCTCGCGCGGGCCTGGATATCTAATGCCGTCAATGCCCCAAGATGCTCTTCGGAGCAACAGACACCGAGCTCAAGCGCCCGCGGGCTCATGTCCACTGGATTCCACGTACATCATTGAGCTTCTGCCATGACCGCACCGACGATTGAACGCATCGAAACCCGCCTCGTCGATCTGCCGACGATTCGCCCTCACAAGCTGTCCGTCGCCACGATGTACGGGCAAACCCTGATGCTGGTGAAGGTGTATTGCAGCGATGGCGTAACCGGCATCGGTGAAGGTACGACGATTGGCGGCATGGCCTACGGTCCCGAAAGCCCGGAAGCGATGAAGCTGGCGATCGACGCGTACTTCGCCCCGGCGATGATCGGCCAGGACGCCACGCGAATCCAGGCGCTCATGGCGCACCTGGGCAAGCTCGTGAAGGTCAATCATTTCGCCAAGTGCGCGCTGGAAACCGCGCTGCTCGACGCGCAGGGCAAGCGCCTCGGCGTGCCGGTGAGCGAACTGCTGGGCGGCCGTCGCCGAGAACGCCTGCCGGTGGCATGGACGCTCGCTTCGGGCGATACCGCCAAGGACATCGCCGAAGCCGAGACCATGCTCGAAGTGCGCCGCCACAAGATCTTCAAGCTGAAGATCGGCGCGAAGGACCTCAAGACCGACATCAAGCACGTGGCCGACATCAAGAAGGCGGTAGGCGATCGCGCCGCCGTGCGCGTGGACGTCAACATGGCCTGGAGCGAGACGCAGGCGGCCTGGGCGATTCCGGCGCTGGCGGATGCCGGCTGCGAACTGGTCGAGCAGCCGGTGGCTTCGCCTGCGGCGCTGGCGCGCCTCATGCGCCGGTTCCCGGTGGCGTTGATGGCCGATGAAATCCTCCAGGGGCCGGAAAGCGCGTTCGAGATCGCGAAGAACGAGGGCGCCGATGTGTTCGCCATCAAGATCGAACAAAGCGGCGGACTGTTCGCTGCGCAGCGCGTGGCCACGATTGCGGACGCCGCGGGTATCGAGCTGTATGGCGGCACGATGCTCGAGGGCGCGTTCAGCACGGCGGCGTCGGCGCACCTGTTCGCGAGCTTCGCCAACCTGCAGTGGGGCACCGAACTGTTTGGTCCCTTGCTGATCACCGAAGAAATTCTGACGACCCCGCTGGACTACAGCAACTTCGAGCTGACGGTGCCGAACGGCCCGGGCCTGGGCATCGAACTGGACGAAGCGAAGGTCAGGCGCTTCACCCGAGACGGCCTGATGAAAGTCACGAAGTAATCCGGACACCTGATAAACGGACAAGACGATGCTTTTCCACGTACGCATGGATGTGAACATCCCGGCCGACATGCCGGCCAATGTCGCCAACGAAATCAAGGCGCGTGAAAAGGAGTACTCGCAGGAGCTGCAGCGCAGCGGCAAGTGGCGCCATATCTGGCGACTGGTGGGCGAGTACGCGAACTACAGCATCTTCGATGTCGAGAGCAATGCAGAGCTGCACGACATTCTCACCGCCTTGCCACTTTTTCCGTACATGAAGATAACGGTCACGCCGTTGTGTCGCCACCCGTCCTCCGTCAGGGACAACGACGCCTGAGCTGATTCCCCCTCAATACCAGCAAGCACCAGGAGACAAAGATGAGCGCAAAAGTATTCGACACGAAGGAAGTGCAGGACCTGCTGAAGGCCGCTGCGAATCTCAACGGCGGCAGCGGCAACGCGCGTTTCCAGCAGATCGTCTATCGACTGCTGGGCGACCTGTTCAAGGCCATCGACGATCTCGACATCACGCCCGATGAAGTCTGGGCCGGCGTGAACTATCTGAACAAGCTCGGCCAGGACGGCGAAGCGGCGCTGCTCGCCGCCGGTCTCGGCCTCGAGAAGTACCTCGACGTCCGCATGGACGCCGCCGACAAGGCGGTGGGTCTCGAAGGCGGCACGCCGCGCACGATCGAAGGCCCGCTGTATGTGGCGGGCGCGCCGGTGCGCGAGAGCGTTTCGCGCATCGACCTCAACGCCGACGCCGATGCCGGGCCGCTCGTCATTCACGGCACGGTCACCGGCCTCGACGGCAAGCCGCTCGCCGGCGCCCTGGTCGAATGCTGGCACGCCAATTCGAAGGGCTTCTATTCGCACTTCGACCCGACCGGCGCACAGGACGACTTCAACCTGCGCGGCGCGGTGAAGACCGGCGCGGACGGCAAGTACGAATTCCGCACGCTCATGCCGGTCGGCTACGGCTGCCCGCCGCAGGGCTCGACCCAGCGCCTGCTGGACGGCCTCGGGCGCCACGGCAACCGCCCGGCGCACGTGCACTTCTTCGTCTCGGCCGACAACAGCCGCAAGCTCACCACGCAGTTCAATATTGAAGGCGACCCGCTGATCTGGGATGACTTCGCCTACGCGACGCGTGAAGAACTGATTCCGCCGGTGGTCGAGAAGACCGGCGGCACGGCGCTCGGCCTGAAAGCCGATACGTACAAGGACATCGAGTTCAACTTCACGCTCACGCCGCTGGTCCAGGGCAAGGATAACCATATCGTCAATCGCCTTCGCGCTTCAGCCACAGCGTAGTTGCCCGAGCCGGTGGCGGCGCCGCAACGCTGCCGCCGGTCAGTATAGTGAACTGGCCGCTGCTACCCGCGCGACGCGTGCTATATAAACCCACGTACGAAGATCGACCGTAGAAGACGTGACATCGGCTAAATGCCGAATATGTGGCTAGCTGTCCAGAAGCGCTGATATGCGCAACGTCCACGAACCAAGCGTCTAATCCAGCCGCGTCAAAAGATGAAACGGCTATTGCGCTGACTTGTCGCCCGTTTCCGCGTATAGCGGGTTTGTGCCCGTCAGGAACCAGGTGTGCAGCGTACCTATGCCTTTCGCTTCAATCTCGCCTCGCTCCTCAAACAGAAAACGATCACCAAGAAGGCCCCGCGTGGCGTCGGTAACCTGCACACGCCCCGCCACGCTGTGTGACTCCATTCGACTGGCGGTGATGACTGCAGCGCCCCACAAGTCATAGATGAACTTTCGCCTGCCGATGACACCGGCGACCACAGGCCCGCTATTGATGCCAATACGCATTTGGAGGCTGTAGCCGTGGCGCCGATTGAATCGCGCAAGCGCATCGATCATATCCAGTGACATATGAGCTGCCCTCTCTGCATGGTCAGGAGCTGGGTCTGGCAGCCCACATGCTGCCATGTACGAATCACCGATAGTCTTGATCTTTTCAAGGCCCCAGTGGTCGGCGATGTTATCGAATTCGGCGAAAATCTCGTTGAGTAAAGCGACTAGTTGCTCCGGCTCCATGAGCGCCGAAAACTGTGTAAACGCCACAATATCAGCGAATAGAACCGTGACATCCGTAAAACTATCCGCGATGATTTCAGGAATACTGTCGGCGATCAGGTCCGGGCGCGCTTTCAGCCGCTCAGCGATCGGATAGGGCAGCAGATTGAGCAGTAGCCGCTCCGACATTTTTTGCTCGACAGCGAGCTTGTCATAGAGGCATTGGAGTTCGTCGCGTTGGCGCTGGATTAGCTCCCAGCTCGCCCGCAATTCCTCGTTCTTACGCGTAATCTCGACTTCCGCCCGTTTTTTCTCAGTGATATTGCGGCCCTCAGGAAGCAGGAATACGACGTCACCGTTTGAATCTTTGATCGGCAAAATCGAAAAATCGACGACGATCGTCCCCGCACCCGCTAAGTGACCGTAGACTTCGAAATCGCAGCGGACGAACTCGCCTTCGCCAGCGCGGTGAATCAGTTCCCGGAGCAGGGCCTGGGTCTGCCCCGAAACGACCCACCAACGCGCCTCCCAGAACGGTTTACCACGAATGTCATCCATTCGTATCCCGGCGGCTTCAAGCGCAGCATGGTTGATCTCGAGCATTGTCCCGTCCGTATCCAGTAGACCTACGAACTGATACATCGAGTCAAACATGATGCGCGCTAACTTATTCCGCTGTGTCTGGAGGTCATCGCCTGCAGAGAGCGTCACGTCGCCCACCCGAAATTCTGCGACTGTAGAGAAACACTGGAGATGGATCGCGGCCATGCTTCACCTCTTGCGCCTCCGGCATCCGGTGCGGCGCTTGCTCACCCCATTGCCTTCAGCATGCTATCGATCTGATGCTCCCAGTGTACCCAGTCGCACACAGAAGATGCGAGCATTGATATTTTCATACAAATACAATGCATGCGCGGCGCGCGCTCCAAATCCAGCTCAACATTATCTTTAAGCCACCGGCACCGTACTGGGCATTGAGTTTGTTGGTGACCAGTTTGAGAGCCTCACTGATTCCAAAGCCCAGTCCACACAGTTGTTTCGGTTCAGAGCCAGGCGTGAAATGGTCTCAGACCCACGACGTCGGCACACCTGCCATCATCTCTGCGATTAGCCGGACGGTAATCGGCCAGAGCGCCAGATCGTAGTGGGCGTGTCCGAATGCGAAACAGAGGTTGTCGTGCGTCGGCGCTGGCACAATGACCGGCAACATGCGGGCGTGCAGGGGCGGCAACCGCACCACGGCGCGGGATCCGCCCGCGCGCTGGGCCGAAAAAGGCCGCATGAGAGCGCCTCGTCGGCTTCGAGCTGAACCGGGGTCCTGGCCGTATGGCGATAACCCAGTTCGACACCTCTCGTCAGGCGGACGCCGCGCAGCATCGGGGGAATCAGGAAGCCCGCCTCCGCGTCGAGAACGGGCTGGTTCAGTTTTGCCCCTTTTATCACGGAATAGTGCATGTGATAGCGGCGCTTTATCGCGTTCGGCAAGTCGCAGCCGATTTTCGCCGTGAGATCGCGTGACCACAGTCCCATCTCGACGACAGCCGAACTTGCCTGCAAGGGGTCGTCCTTCCTTATGACACGCCATGCCAGCCACGCTGCTTAGCGCCATCTAGAGAATGAAAGGGACGTCCCCGTCTCTTTCATTCTCTAGGCATGACTGACGGGTGAATAGAATGCCGCCATCGCGCAAAATTCCACCGCGCTTTCGTCGCGATTTCAAGATGAAAATGTACACGTTCACACGAATTCCAACGCCGCTTCACCGCGTGGCGCTCTGGAATAAAATCATTTTTTTGGAAACTCTTCACCGAAATCAGCCATTCGGATTATTTCACAAAAATCGCAGTGAATTTTAAAATTCTCTCCCACGCGAATTGTGTGAAAATGAAAGCGGATAATATTCTTTGGAGCCAACGCGAATGTCCCTCAGTGTGCATGCCACTCATGCAGTTCAAGACATGTCAGTAGATGCCGACACCAATAGCGTCGCCACAAAAATTGCCGCGACGACTGAAAACACATCGGCAGCCACGCAGCGTGGTCGAAATACCATCGAACGAATTTTGCGCATCGCCATCGACATCATCGTCGACGAGGGCTATGGCGAACTCTCGATGCGGAAGATCGCAAGCAAAGCGGGTATCAGCCTGTCCAATCTGCAGTTTCATTTCAGGACCCGCGAAGATCTCCTCGGTGCAGTCATGACGCTGCTGGCATCAAGATACCTCGAACAGTACCGCACCCTGGCTGGCAATGCGCACTTGAGTTCAGAAGGACGGCTGGAAGCGGCGCTCCGTCATACGCTGGCTGGCAATCGGGAGCCCCGCACACAGGCGATTTTCTTCAATATGTGGGCGATCGCACAGACCCAGGAATCTGCTCGTTCGATCGTCGAGCAGATTTACGTGGCGCAGCGCGCAGAACTTTCGCGTTTTATCGGAGAGGCCAATCCGCGCCTCAGCGCGCATGATTGCTCGCTGCGCGCCGCGCTGATCTCGTGCCAGATAGAAGGCCTGATGAGCTTGATTCCCCAGCGCGAAGCCTATCCTCACGGCCTCGATGGTATCGAAGAGGAAGCCGTGCGGACGATGCTTGCTCTCGCTGCCGCGCCCTCCTCAGCCAACGCAATTCGCCCTCACTAAGCGTACTTGGTGAGGGCGAATATCGCAACCGCTACACGGCCTACGCTTCGTCGAGCAGCCGCCCCATACCCTTGTAGAGTTCAGGACGGGCAGCTTTCAGCCAATAGGCGAAGCCTGCGCCAAAGACACCAACCGCAAGCGTTATCCACGGAAGCGCTTCCGAGAACCACGAATTCGTACCCGTGAGCAGCGACACGTTGCTGGTGATTTCATAGACGCAAAGCACGAGACCCACGCCGCTGATCGTCGGCGCGATCAGACGTTGCCAGATCGACACTCCGTGGGTATTACGCGCAAAGAACCCGATCACCGCAAGCGCAGTCAGCGCCTGCACCGCAACGATACCGACCGCCGCCGGAACGCTGGACAGCGGAACCACGACGAGCATGGCGTCGGCCTTATAGATCGCAGCCAGCACGATGACCGCGACGCCGACCAGAATCTGGAATATACCGGCAACGTGAGGCGTCTGTTGAACCGGATGCAGTTTGGCGAAGCGCGACCACAGCACACCCTCGCGTCCGAGGGCAAACAGATATCGCGCCGAGGCATTGTGGAAGCTAATCAGTGCCGCCAACAGGCTCGTGATCATCAGCATATTGGTGATATCGGCCGCAGTGGCACCCAGATACCGCTGCGTGATGATGAACCACATGTTGCCCGGGTCCTTCGAGGCCTGCGCTACCGCTTCGGGAATACCGTAGGCATTCATCACCAGCCACACGGAAACTGCATACAGAGCCATGATCAGGATGACCGCCGCATACGTGGCGCGGGGAATCGAACGTTCCGGGTTGCGTGCTTCCTCCGCATAGATGGCCGTCGTCTCGAAACCCATGTAGCAACTGACGACGAACACGAACGAGGCGCCAAACCCGTGACCAAACACATTCGAC
Source organism: Paraburkholderia sp. EG287B (assembly GCF_040965595.1). Taxonomy (NCBI): domain Bacteria; kingdom Pseudomonadati; phylum Pseudomonadota; class Betaproteobacteria; order Burkholderiales; family Burkholderiaceae; genus Paraburkholderia; species Paraburkholderia sp. EG287B. Next base: position 22,010 of record NZ_JBFRCG010000032.1, on the reverse strand, counting down.
GGCATAAACGGCGTCAAGGCAACCGCACTCGCACCACTCTTCCCGAGAATGGCTCCGTTAAGAATCAGGATGATGGAGACTTCGGCAAGCATCAGTACGAACAACACACGACCGCTAAATGCGATGTTCTTGTAGCCAAAGAAAAACACGACCACCATCGAGGCCAATGTGCACATCCACCATGGAACTGCAACACCAAAATGTAACTGGACGCCATAACTGATGAAAAAGCCGATCATCGCATAGCAGGCGATCAGCATGGCGTTATACGCGAGGATTGCCATAAATGCTCCACCGATCCCCCACGGGCGTCCCAACCCCTGGGCGATATACGCATAGAATGCACCGGCATTCTTCACGTAGCGGCTCATTGCGCAAAAGCCAATGCTGAAGACGAGATACAGCAAGCCAACCACGACATACGTACCCGCAGCGCCGGCCCCGTTACCCATGCCGATCGCAAGTGGCGCGCCGCCAACCAGGGCCGTCAGAGGACCGTTGGTCGCAATCACCAGAAACACAATATTCAACCAACCCAGCGCGTCCTTGCGCAGCGAGGTTTGGTTACTCTCCATCGTTTTCATTGACGTCTCCAATATTTAGCTTATCAACTGTTCCGACTAATATGGATTCCTGGGCATCTCTCACAGCGGAACCGGAATACACACCGACTTGATCTCCGTGTACTGCTCGATCATCTGCCGGCCGTGCTCCCTGCCGATACCCGATTGCTTGTAGCCGCCGAACGGCAAGTTAGGATCCACCGGAATATGGCTGTTGACCCAGACAGTGCCGGCTTCCAGTGCCCAAATGCCGCGCAATGCCGAGTTGAGGTCATTGGTCCACACGCTCGCGGCCAGACCATTTCGAGAAGCGTTCGCCAGGGTCACTGCGTCATCCAGTGACTCGATCGGCGTGACGCTGATCACTGGCCCGAAGATCTCATCGCGCATTGCAGGGTTATTGGCGTCGGCATTGACGATCAATGTCGGCTCAAAATAGAAGCCTCTGGAATCCGGACGATTGCCGCCCGTGACGATGTCCGCCGTCTTGGCCGCCTGCCCGACCAGCGCGGCGACTTTTTCGACGTGCGCGCGCGACACCAGCGGTTGCAGATCCGCACTCAGGTCCATGCCCGGACCCATACGTAAGCGCTTCATGGCGTCGCTCATCCCGCTTACGACCCGGTCATAGATTGAGCGATGCACATAAAGCCGCGACGCCGCCGCGCACACCTGCCCCTGATTGAGGAGACACGCGCCCATGATGCCCGGCATGATCTGATCAACGTCGACGTCGGGCAGGACGATCAACGGATTCTTGCCGCCGAGTTCCAGAGAGAAGCGTGTCATGTTCTTCAGCGCCGACATGCCAATATGACGGCCAGTTTCGGTCGAGCCGGTAAACGTCACCTTGTTGACGCCGGCGTGCTCGACCAGCGCCGCGCCCGCATCCCGCCCGTATCCTGGGACAACATTGACCGCACCTGGCGGAATGCCAGCCTCGAGCGCCAGTTCAGCCACCCGCAATGCGGTAAGCGGTGTGTCTTCCGACGGTTTGACGACAATCGTACATCCCGACGCCAGTGCCGGCGCGATCTTCCACAACGCGATCATCATCGGAAAATTCCAGGGCACGATGGCCCCTACCACGCCGACCGGTTCGCGCAATGTAAAACCGAGATTCCTGGTTCCCGGCGGAATCGGTATCGACAGATCGAGCGTCGAACCCTCAATCTTGGTCGCCCAGCCTGCCATGTAGCGAACATATTCGACTGATCCAGCAACGTCGACGGCGCGCGCAAGATTGATCGACTTGCCTTGATTCAGCGTTTCGATTTGCGCCAGTTCTTCGGCATGAGCCTCGATGACTTCAGAGAACCGGACCAGGCACCGCTCCCGGTCGGCGGGCCTCATGGCGCGCCAGACACCCAGGGCGCGCTGGGCGCTATCGACTGCCAGATCGACCTCATGACGCGAGCCCTCGATGGTTCTGCTGATGACAGAGCCATCCGCCGGGTTATGAACATCAATGTATCGATCCGTAGTCGACGGGACCGACTTTCCGTCGATGAAGGCACCATGCGCCCGATCGAGAAATGCCCTGACTTCGGGAAGAATCTCGACCAACCGGGATCCCAGGTTTCGCTCCACAGCACCGCCTCCAATTTTAACTAGGTCTATCGACCTATTTTTTAATGCAGAATCCGGTCGATTGCAAGAGCGCCTGAACCCGAATCCCGATGTCAATGCCCTCCTTCGCGACGGAAGAAGGCACGTGCAAGGCTACTGGCCCGAGTCCGGTCGCGCATCCACCGAAAGTTGGATCTTTATCCGCATCGCTGGTCGTTCAAAAATTCAGCCGTAAGCAGGATTGACCGGAAAAAATGCGCTGCTGAAAATGCGCAGAAATTGCCAGGTTCCGAGGCATCACATCATTCGACACATCTGATCATTTACAGGAGACAGGTATCGTGGACATGCATTTACGCGACCGTGTGGTTTTGATTACTGGTGGCGCCTCGGGTATCGGCCGTGCGTGTGTTCAGGCCGTACTTGCCGAGAGCGCCAGCGTCCTGATCGTCGATAGAGACCCAAGCGGGGCTAAAGTCGCCGGCAGCTTTCGACAGCAGGGATATTGCGTTGAGTTCGCGCAGGCCGACACGACCCTCGAGACGGATATCCGCAGAGCCGTAAAGCAAGCTAAGGACCGCTTCGGTCAGCTTGACGCGGTGATCGCCTGCGCTGGAATCTCCGGCCCTGTCGGATCGACCGCGCCTGACATTTCCACGGAGGACTGGGACCGCGTCATGGCTGTCAACGTCAAGGGTAACTTCCTTATCGCCAAGCACACCCTGGCACTGCTCGGCGCAAGTGAGGTCGGAACGCTGGTGTTCCTCGCTTCCGACGCAGCGCTGGTCGCATTCGAAGGTATGGCTCCTTACAGCACATCCAAAGGCGCGGTACTAATGCTCGCGAAGTCACTTTCTGTGGACCATCCCCGAATCAGGGTGAATTGTCTGTGCCCCGGCATCGTCGACACCCCGATGTCACGCGCCGACCTCGGACGACCCGAAGGCTTTGCCGGTACGGACTTGCCTATCATGTCGCCCTCGCAGATTGCACGACACGCAGTATTTCTGGCTTCCCCGGTGAGCGCGCCCATGAACGGGACCAGTCTGATTACCGATTTCGGATACGTAGCACGATCCGCCCTTCCCGCGCTCGATTTCAAGTAAGCCTATCAGCGCAGTTCCTCGATTAAGGCAATCTCCACAGGTAGTAACCGTCTCTATAGAGGATTAAAGATGAGCAATCGGTCAGTCGCCGTCATCACTGGCGGAGGCACAGGTATTGGCGCCGCAACGGCCAAAGTTCTCCGATCCAGCGGATGGGAAGTCGTTATCTGCGGTCGCCGCCCCGAGCCGCTTCAGCGCGTCGCGGAGTCCACCGGTGCCATCCCGTTTGTCGCAGACGCAGCATCGGCAGATGATCTCGAGCGTCTGGTGGGAAGCACGCTGGATAATTTTGGATCTCTCGATGGCCTCGTGTTGAACGCCGGAATCGTCCGGGCCGGACTGGTAAGCGAGCTCGCGGACGACGCCTGGGATGACATGGTTCGCACCAATCTGACCGGGCCGTTCCGATTGCTGCGGGCCGCACTACCTCATCTTGTGGCAGCAAAAGGAGCGGTCGTCGGCGTCAGTTCGGCTGCCGCGCTGAGAGCGACAGGGGGAATTCCCGGCTACAACGCGACCAAAGCCGCGCTCGCCATGCTGATGCAGTCCGTTGCGGTGGATTATGGCCCGCAAGGCGTGCGCGCTAATACCGTGTGCCCAGGCTGGATCAGAACCGAGATGGCCGATATGGAGATGCGCGAGATCGGCACAGGACTTGGGGTCGGGTATCAGGAAGCGTACGACATCGCAACCTCGTTCGTCCCGGCCCGCAGAGCGGCGGATGCTGTTGAAGTGGCCCATCTGATTGCCTGGCTGCTATCCGAACAGGCGTCCTATATCAACGCGGCAGTCATACCGGTCGATGGCGGGATGGTCGCTGGCGACCCGGGAACCCTTGCCCTGGATCCACGCGTCACCTTCGCCCAGCGTCATCGCGACTGACGTCAGGGCTCGTGCGGCACGCGTAAACGCTAATGCCAAAGTGCGTCCGCACCCTCGATACTATGTCATATGACCTAGTATTTAAGGAATGGTCTGATCCCCAGCATTTGTGACCAGGAGCGAACATGTTGTCAGTCGAAAGCCCCACCACCTATTACACGATGACGCGCAAGTATCACGATCGGTACGAGCCGCTCGAAAAAGATATCGAGGCGGACGTCGTGGTCATCGGTGGAGGATTCTCGGGGGTGAATATTGCGCTGGAGCTTGCCGAACGAGGCATCACCAATACGGTCGTGCTCGAGGCAAACTATCTCGGGTTCGGTGGTTCGGGGCGCAACGGCGGGCACGTAATGGCCGGCATCGGTCACGATCTGGAGAAGATCCGAAAGTACGTCGGCGATGACGGTGTCAAGGCCATTTTCAATATAAGCGATCAAGGCGCCAGCACGATTCAACGGCGCATTGATCGCTATGGCATTGATGCGGATTTCCGCCGAGGGTACGGGTATCTCGCCTTCAATGGTCGCCAGGGAAAACTTCTTCAGCAATGGGAAAGGGAATTCAAGGAGTTGAATCCGGGGCAAGACATTGCTTACCTGGAAGGGGCTGAGCTGAGAAACATCCTTGGCTCAGACGCCTATAGGTCTGGGCTGATGCATATGGGCAATGGCCACATTCATTCGCTCAATCTCCTGCTTGGCGAAGCACGCGCCGTCGTCGAGCTCGGCGGGCGAATTTACGAAAGCACGCCGGTGGTGGAAGTGACGTATGGCAAGAAGATCAAGGTGCGCACCGCCAGGGGTTCAGTCACTGCAGATAAGGTCTGCTTCGCATGCGGTGCATTCATCAATCGGCTTGAACCCAAGCTTGATAAGACAATCATCAGCACCTATTCGTTTCAGCTCGTCACTGAGCCCCTTTCCGACGACCTCATTCAGAGAATCAGCCCAATCCGGGGAGCATTCACGGATGTGCGCCCGGCGATCGATTACTACCGCGTCACCAATGAGAATCGGCTGCTCTTCGGCACCGTCACGCATTTTCTGGAATATATCCCGAAGGACTTCAAGGAATACAACCGAAACGCCATGCTTCGGATCTTCCCGTATTTGCAGGACGTGAAGGTCGACCTGGGATGGGGCGGTCCGATGGAGTGCTCCGCAACGCTTTTCCCGCAGATCGGTACGCTTCCGGGTCAACCCAATGCTTTTTTCGTCCAGGGCTATTCAGGATTCGGCGTGACCCCAAGCCATGTCGTCAGCCGCGTCGTGGTGGATGGCATGCTGGAGGGATCTTATGAATGGGACGTGATGAGTTCGATTCCTCGGGCCAGAGTAATTGGTAAGGAAAATTTCCGAAATGTCATTTGCACGCTAGGGAAAGTGACGCATCAGCTGCACGGCTACGTCAACGGTCGGCGATAAGATATTGGCCGCTCCGGGTCGATTTCGATATTTGAGAATGACCCGGAGAGCGCAAAACTGCGAGAGAATGTGTATTTCTCCCAACGCATGGAGTAGCGCATGCCCCGCAGTGCATCTACCGCCCGACTGGATAGCGAAGTATCCGATCTTGGCACCACCGAGGCAAGCCGACGACGCGCCCCGACCCAACGCGGCCGGGACGCGATTGCCCGGATTCTCTCCGTAGCAACCGACATGCTATGCGAGGAAGGCTACGGCGAACTCACCATGCGCAAAGTTGCGAACAGCGTGGGTATCAGTCTCTCCAATCTGCAGTTCCATTTCAAAACGCGTGAAGATCTGCTTGGCGAAGTCATTATTCAGCTGACGGCTCGATATCTCGAGCAATATGAAGTGTTCGCGCAGGATGCCCGTCTCAGCCCGGAGGACCGTCTGGAAGTGCTCTTGCGACACACGCTGACTGAAGACAAAAAGCCGCGCGTGCAATCAATTTTCTTCAATATCTGGGCGCTCGCCCAGACGCAGGACTTTGCGCGCGAGATTGTCGACCGGATCTACAAAGCGCAGCGAGCTATCCTTGCTCGCTTTATTGCACAGATTAATCCGGCGCTCACCGAACATGAATGCGCACTTCGGGCGGCACTGATCTCGTGCCAGATGGAGGGGCTGATGATCCTGATTCCTCAACGCAAGAGCTTTCCGCGTGATTTGAAAGGACTCGAAACCGAGGTGATACGAGCCATGATGGCACTTGCCAGTGCACCTACTAGCTCGCCAACAACCGGCTGACCAGGGCCGTGCGGCTCGTGACGCCAGCCTTGTCGAAAATATGCAGCAGATGGGTTTTGACGGTTGCCACACTGACGTGGAGCGACGACGCGACATCGCCGTTGCTGAACCCACGACAAACCAGTTCTGCTACCTGTGCCTCGCGCTTCGACAAACCATATCGACCGCCCGTATTGGGCCGAGCGTCGTCCTCTGCGATCGCCGATGATGCGGCGAGGTTGAACCCAATATACGGGTGCAGCGCGCGAGCCGCCGCCAGAATCGAAGCAGCAGCCTGATCGTCGCAAGCCTCCGGCAGACATACACTCATGCCTGCCTGCGGATGCCCCTCAGACCGGAATACCAGTTCGATAATATTGCTGATCCGAAACATCGACAGAAATTGCCGGTACTCCCGGTGCGATTCGTGCATCCCGAGATGATTTGAAAGCAGCGCCACGTCGACGTCCGGGAAATCGACCATGTGCTCGTCAAACGGATCGAGACGATACATTTCGTCCACATACAAGCGATGAAACGCGTCCGGCAATCCCCTTCGTTCGAAATAGCGGATCTCCTGATGCCCACCGCAGGTATAAAACGCCAGCGCTTGCGCGCCAGTCACGCGAGTGAAGCAATTCAGCGTCTCGTCGATGAACTGCTCCATCGACGGTCGATGTTTTCCCTGCTCCATGACATCCCACCCCCAATTACGTATGCAATCGACCCGGCACAACTAGGCCATACGACCTATTATTAGCCGGGAACGCTCGACATTGCATTAGCGCTAACCCTCATCTAGCGCTTGCTTGGGGACGAATCGATGGGGTCGGAGATAACCCCATCGGTGACCGGGATCGCGTGGGTCCCCTCTCAATCCTGGAACGATGACGGATACGTCGTTTCGTTGAGGAGCGTCGCTTTCGAACCGAACGTCAGATGCACCAGCTTGCTGGGCTTCGGATCCCAGCAGAAAAAGCGGCCCGTCGAGCGCATGCGCTGCATATCGACCACCACGATCGATTCCACCGGCATGACGGTTTCGCTCCAGAAGAGGATCGTCAAATCCGGGGCCACATCGAAATAGGCGCATTTCTCGACATCGGCCACACCTCGTTCGGCACCGTTGACGCAATGCCAGGCCATCACTTCCCGGCCAAAGTACACGTGCTCGTACCAGTCATCGGAGCTATACCGGTACAGGACACGCTTGCCGACCAGGGACGAGGACTGCCTGATGGGCTGATCGCCCGGTTTGCCTTGAACGGTAGCGTTCAGGAAATCGGTCTTGGTCCGCTTCTCGCCATCGCGGTCGTAAAAGCTCGACGCCGCCACGAAGATATTGCCGCTTTCCAGCTTCCAGACCAGCGTCACCGATTCCTCGAATTCTTCCTTGAGAAATTCGACGAAAACGATCCCCCGCCGCAGCTCCATGGCTTCATAGGTGTGCGTGCCGGTCATTCCAACGCCGTCACCCTCGATAATCTTCCAGGTCAGCGTTTTTTCGTCGATGAAGTGATGCTCGATCAGCCAGCCGTTGTCGAAACGAAAAACTTCCCGAACCCCCGCGAGCAACGACGTGTTCGGATATTTGTGCTCGGAAAAGCCATCCGCCATCTCCTCGAGCGTCACCCACTCGCTTTCGGGGACATATTTGTGGTTCTGAATCGTTTGATCGATGCTGTAGTCCATAATGTGCTCCTATCAATTGAAGATGTCTCGATGTTTCTTGTTTAGAAACAAGCCGATCGTTCAATACTCCACCTGATTCCAGGTGGGGCATACAGAGGTTGATTCTGCGGAATATTATCTTTGCCGACGTCAACCTCATGGCTGATTTTTTAGCGGAACCCCGAACGGATCCGGGGGACTGGCGCTGCCCGCGGGATGGTTACTGAGGAACTCCGTCGGCAACCCGCTCTCCTCGTGATCTGCGCTTTCCGGCACATTTCGACGTCAGAAATTATGCTTGATCCCCACCGATATCTCGAGCTGGGACGAAGAATTTGAGGTACCCAGATACGCTAGCTGGGCGTAGTTTTCGAAAGCACCTGTCACGGGGTTAATGCCGAGGCCCGCACCGCTCATCTTTTCGAAATTGCCCGTTGCATAGAGTTGGGTCCGCTTCGACAGCGAATAAATGCCGCCAAGCGAAATCTTGTTGATGTTCGTATTCGAGTCGAGCACCTGAATTTTCGCACGCGTGTAACTGTAGGCGAGTCCTACCTGAAGAGCTGGCGTGACGCTATACAATCCGCCCAGTTCCGCAGTATCGAACCGGAAATCGCTGACGGGCCCGCCCGTGGATATCAGATACCGGCTTCCCAGCAGCATCGCGCGCGTCAGCGTGCCGCTAATAGTCAGATTACCCACCGTGTAATTGCCACCCAGTCCAAACGTCCGCAGTTCGTCGGCGTCATGCAATTCGCAATAGCTGGAAGGACTCTGCCCGCAGCTCAATTCGCCGATATACCCTGAACTGCCACCCAGCGCAGCTGTGAGGGGATCGCGCAATGACAGATAGCCCGCTCCCAGCGAGAGAGCGCCGTCGGTATAGCTGGCGCCCATAGCCCATGCGCGGTTGGTGGCAAAGGCTCCGGGTTGCCCCCCCAGGCTGAAGGTTCCGCTCAGGCTCAGTCCGTGAAAAGCCGGGCTCGAATATTGGATGCTGTTGTTCAGGTTGAATGCGGCGTTCAGGTTGTCGATATCTCCGAAGTGCGCACCGAATGGCCCCGCCCAGTTGTTGCTGACTGCAAACGGTGCGAGTGCATTGGTGTATGAGTCGAACTGGCGCCCGAGCGTCAGTTGACCCCATCTGTCCGATTTCAGTCCAACCATCGCCGTAGCATCAAACAGGTTATTTGCCTGAAACATTGCACCGTTGTTCGATAGATAGTAATTCTGCAAATTGAATATCGCACTGGTGCCGTCACCCAGGTCCTCCGTGCCGCGAAAGCCGAAAGACGCAGGCGCCAGGTTTCCGGTCGTCACCGACACTGAACTTTTTCCAGACACCTGGCCGCCCGACGTCGAAACCTGCTGATTGCTCACATATGTGAGGCCCGTGTCGATCGTTCCGTAAAGCGTTACGCTACTCTGCGCATGAGCTAGTGGTGAACACGCTGCGGCCATCACGCCAAGAAGCCAACCCGCCCTCTTCGTCTTCTTCTGATCCATCACTTCCGACTCCTCGCAACCAGTTTGTGCAGAAAAAATCGCTCGCACGGAGTGCCGCAGATCGCGGCACTACCGACGGGAGTGCGGATATTCTTATTGGACGATTTATTGCTGAAATCAACCGTTAGACTGATTTCACGATGGCCTGAGGGAAACTACCAACACGGAGACCGCGCCAAAGCGGGGGCTCTATCCCGTGATAGCGTGAGCATGATCGTTGACAGCGAGCGCCGGAAGCCATCGCTCGAAGCATGAGCGCAACTGCTCATTCAGAACTGCTGTCCCCGCCTGCAGAAGGCCCTGCGCATGAGCCGGTCGCCACGCCATTTGCTGCCGCTTCACGAAGCGCTTGCTGACCACCTGGTTGACAGCCGACTCGACGAAGCTCGAGGTGATCGGCTCGCCATGACGGTAGCGGTCTCCGTAGTTCACTATAAAGCGCTGGTTGTTCTCGAGGTAACCGACGAACTCCTCCAGTTTGGCCAGCAGCCTGGCCTCCTCGCGACTGCCATCCGCAGCGAGTTCCCAGCCCAGGCTTTCAAGCCGCTGCAGCGCCGGATAAGGGCAACCGTGCCAGAGGTGCCACTTTGCGCTGCGCAGCCCATCGACCAGCGCGTCGACGGATGGCCGTTCGTCGCGGTCCGGCAACCCCTTGATCATTTGTTCGAGATTCTGCACACGCATGGCGACGTGAAACCAGTCGAGTACCCTCTCGCCACAATCGCCTAAGTCCAACTGGGCGCGCCGCACGGTGTCGCCGCCGTCGGACAGGAAAGTTACCGGCTGGTCGGCGCCGACGCCTTCCTGCGCGAGAAAGGCCAGCATTCGATCGGCAGGCTAGTGCTCGAGTGCGTGAACGTAAGCGAAGCTGTGTCCGCGACCGTCGTCGCGCAGTGATTTTCCGACGGTGACTTCGAACCAGCCGTCCTGCCGGCTGCTGTGTCCGGCCAGGCGGATATACCCGCCGTCGATTCCCACGGCGCGCACTGAACTTAGCTGTGGTATAGCACACCGGCCGGCAGGCAGATCGACGTATCGCCGTTGCTCGACAGCGATCGTTGCCATAGAGCTGTCAAGGCGACGGCCCAGTGCGTCGACGCGTCTGCGGATCGTGGTAGCGGCGAGCACATGCTTAAGCGGTAACACCTCTTCGAGCACCCGGAACTGCAGTTCGGGACTGGTCCGCTCACGCAGGCAGCCGGCCAGCGGGCTGACGGATCGGCGCCCGCTTGCGCAGCACCTGCATTGGTACAACCGCGGGCTGTCGATCGATAGCCGACCGAAGACCGAGCGGTAGACCAGGCGATGGTGGCCCTTGACGGTCAGACGGGAGCCGCATTTCGTACACACGCTCACTCGGGCGATCGCTTCGGCGGCCTGGGCATCGATCATCGAACGCTGCAGCCGGCCCAGCAGCGCCTTTGCCTCCTCAAGATGTAAGCCGAGAGAACCAGCATCGAATCCGTCCCGTTCGAATCGGGCTATCTCCGTAATGTTCGCCTGTTCGTCGACTTCGGTATGAACCACAATCTGCACGCTGATTTGCATCGCAGTCTCCCGCGGCGGCGTAGCTCGCACGATGAGCTTACCGCGCAAGGATCTGCAGCCACTCATTCGTTGCACGCCGGTCGAAACCCCGATCCAGCCACATCAGCCATTCGTCGGCCTTAACGCGCAGATCGTTCACGTCAATCCGGCCTTCGCGCAAAGTCTCGATCCACTCGAGAAATTCGTGCTCGCCATGAACTTCCAGAGCGTTCATGCATCTCTCGGGGCCTCCGCTGTCTTCTTGCGGACAACGCCCGGAGCCCGCGATGCAGCATGGTAGCGGCCCTGACCGCTGGTTGCACGTGCGCCGCTCGACGCGCGCGTCATGTAACCACCACGAGGTGAAGTCGTACAGGTAGGCAAAACGCTCATGGTCGTGCAGGTCAAACACCGACAGCGACAGGGTGTCTGGGCCGTCAAAGAATTGGAACGCGCCGTCGCGATGTCCACCGTAACGCCATCCGCGGATGATGAACCGGTGCAGGTGTTCGTCGTTCCAGCCCATGGCGAGCTGCATCACCTGATGCAGTTGCGCAATCGTGATCTGCTCGGGAATCAACACCCGCCGCCAGACCGGCGGGCTGACGCCGCGCAGACTGATTCGCAACTGGAGGACGGAAGGCGGATCGGAAGGGCGGAGTCCATTGACCCACTATAAACCTTCCTTCGTCCATATTCGCTGGGACCCGGCTTCAGCCCCCGCTTTTGCGCGGTCTCCAACACACGGGTCAAACCGTCCGGTACAAGGCAGGCGACAGCTGGTTCATTGAATAAGGCACGCCGATCTCGTGGGAAGTGCATTCCGACCGCTTCGCCAAGCACTATTTCGCCGTTGGTTGACTCGGCGGGAAACGGCACCCGAACCACGCGCTTCTTTTGCGTCCGGCGTTCCGAAGGTGACGGCCGGCGCAGAAGCGGCGAAGCATGAACCATCGATGATCAGGCTGGAGCGAGGTGGCTCACACGGATCTGGTGCAAATAGATGGCGAGTCCGCGATGTCTCTTATAAATATGGATACCTTATCGATTGAAAAGGACAGCGCTCCAGACAGAGGAAGCAGTGATGTCCTCAAGCGCGAGAGCGGATAGGTCGAACTGCCCCTTGCGAATGCGATGCATCAACTCGATGCCTGATATCGTGGTCGCGGCAGTTCTGAACCGTTTGAACCCAAGCATCACGTTCATTCTGGACTTGATGTGGCGATGGTCCTGCTCGATCAGGTTGTTGAGGTACTTCGAAGAGCGCACCTTCGTGCCCTCGGGAAGCAGGCCATCAATTTTCATCTCACGCACGGCTCGATGCGACGCGGCATACCCATCAAGCGTAACCGTCTCCGGTGGTCGGCCCTGATGCTTGATTGCCTTGCTGAAAAAGGCCTTCGCTGCAGCCACATCGCGCTTTGCCCTGAGCATGAAGTCTACCGTCTGGCCGCTCCGATCCACCGCCCGATATAGATAAACCCATTTGCCCCGGATCTTGAGATACGTCTCGTCAACCCGCCAGGACCGCCCCGCAGACATGGCGAAGTGGTTCCAGCGCTTAACGAACTCAGGCGTATAGCGCCGCACCCAGCGCAGGATCGTCGTGTGGGCAAGCGAGAGCCCTCGCTCAGCCATCATCTCGACGAGATCGCGCAGGCTGAGTTTGTAGCGCAGATACCAGCGCACACAAAGAATGATCACGTCGCGGTCAAAGTGACGGCCAGCGAACAGCCCGTCCAGATTCTTCAGTTTGCTCATAGCGGGCCCCAAAATCGCGCAGCCCGCGACTCTAACCGATTCGTAGGTCGCTATTTGCACCACAACCCTTTCTTCTACGTTGGTGGTCATTGCTGGATGTGCTGCGAACTACATTGAACCGAGTACGGTTTCGACTCGCTTCTTTCTGGCCGCAACGGGAGCCATTGCATGGCCTGCTGCCCCGGCGTGCAGCGTCATCGGCGCGTGCCCGCCTGGCCGCGGCGTTACAGCTTTGCCAGACCTTGCTGCTGGTCGTCCTGCGCCTGCTGCCGCGCACCCTCCTGCGGCGTCGTTGCCGTGAATTCTCCGGCGTTAGGTGCGTCGGCCGCGCCGGTGAACGACAGTGAGACGCCGCCCGATCGTTGCCAGCTTGCCTTGATGACCTGGTAGGTGCCGCGCATCCGGTCTTGCACGGTGACGGAGCGTTTGACCTGGGGCTTGCCGAACTTGTACTCCAGGAATGCATAGTCACGTACCTGCGTGTCGACGCCCGGCGTCAACAGGTAGACGCCGGGCACAATGCCCTCGATGAGGCTGATGCGCAAGCTGGTGTACATCTCGGGAGACTTGTCCACGGGGTACATGACATCGAGCATCTCCGTACCTGTTGGGGCCATGCCAATCCGCGAGCGGTCGGCGTGCTCAAAGCACGGGTGCGGGGGGGCGTCTGTGTAGGAGTTGTCGGCGCCCGGATAGCTGTTCGGCTTGAAGAGGCACTCTGGCATCGCGGTGAACGGTTTGTACAGGGCGATGCCATAGATGGCCGTCCCGGCGGGCTCGCTGCCAGGCGCGTTGGTATGGGCTGAAGCTGCGAGTGCAGCAGCAAACGTGAACGCCGCGAGCAGACCACCCAGAGCGGATGGCCGAAAACGAATGGTGTGCATGTGCTTTCCCCCGGTGTGCTGATAGCGCCCGACTTGCGCATTGGCAGGCGGGTCTGTATTGGGTGTGAGCCGCATTCTGTTCGAATGCGCCGCGCCTGTATGTCTGTCAGCGAACCGGCGCTGCGAGTTTGGGCCGCACCTCCGTGGCTGGCTCCATCACCGGACCGGTTTTTATCCGGGCCACTTTCTGCGCGACCTTCCCAGACGGGAGGCAGCCCCTCATTCCAGAACGAACGTGATGCTCGGCTTCAAACGATTCAGGGCTGCCGCGGTCACGATCTCAGGCATCGATTTTATGCAGCGCATTCGCAAGGGGCAATTCGACCTCACTTCTCTCGCGCTTGCGGATATCACTGCTTCCGCTGCCTGGAATTCTGTCCTTTTCAATCGATAAGGTATCCAAATCTATAAGAGGCATCGCCGGCACGCCACCTATTTGCACCAGATCCGGCTCACCGACCTCCTTCGCGACCGAGTCGATCTGAGGGCCAGGCCAGCCGGCGTGCCGCACGACGTGCGCTTATCTCATGCGCATGCCCGCCGATACCGGCCGTTAAAAGCGGCCGCGTCGATAACCGCATCGCAGCAGGGAGCGAGTCCGGTCAACGGCCGATCCGGTATGGCGACCGATAGATAGCGGCTGCGGTTGCAAACCAGCAATGGCGCGGCTCCGAACATCCGGATTTCGCGCTTTTGGCGGGTCGGTCAGGGCGAGCGTGTTGGCTATTGTGCAGTCGCACAATGGGACCAAAGTCGTACTGTCGAGGCGGGAAATGATTAAGCGGTGCCGACACACGCTCAGAAACCCCGAACTGCGTTATCGCTACGTTACACGTTACGCTACAGCAATTCAGGTGATCCTGTATCGCGTCGGCAGCTTCGCAATGTGGTTACGGCGCGGTACCGCGAATCACCCACATTGAGATTGTTCGACCAGACGACGCAGGTGTCGCACGTAGAGAGAAGCGGCCAGGCGTGCACCATAGGGCGCGACCTGGGCGGCGAGGTCGGCTGTGAAGCGATGACCATCGCCGATGCCGCCACCGTCAAGCCACACGTGACGCCCGTCACGTTTTGCAGGTCACGCGGCGAGAGGGAGAATTTGCACACGCCGGATCCTGAACGCCTGAAGCGGGTAAAGTGGGATTATCAGGCGAACACAGTCGCCAAGGATGCGTTCGCGATATCCGTGGGAGAGACCAATGAGAAAAAGCATCGCACTCGCGTTGAAATCTGGCGCGTGCGTCGTCGTGCTCGTGCTCGGCGCTTGCGCACAGCCCGAGCAGCGCGTGCAAACAGGCATGAATGAGCAGGCGATTATCGCGAAGCTCGGTCCGCCAAAGGAGACGTACGACCTGCCCAACGGCGGCAAGCGTCTTATGTGGCCCACGCAACCCGCGGGGGCGACCACCACCGCCGTCGATCTCGATGCATCGGGAAATTCGACCAGTGTGCGGCAAGTGCTTAAGGAAACTGAATTTTACCGCGCCGAAGTCAACAAGTGGACCCGCAACGACTTGCTGGTCGCATTCGGGCGCCCATTCGAGACGGCATATTTCAAGCGAATGGACCGAGAGGTGTGGTCGTATCGATACATGGAGAGCAACGTCTTCCACATGATCTTCAATTTCTATTTCGATCCGCAGGGCATACTCAGGCAAACGCAGAAGCAGCCAGACCCGAAATACGATCCTAGCCAGCGCAACAGGTTCTGAACGAAGACGGATACGCAAGCCAATTCGAACGCTTTCGCATGGAGCGTGCGGGGCACGCTCGTGCACGCCGTGCTACTGGTGTTGCAGCTCGCAATTTCCGGGAGCGGACGAAACCAGGGGGAGTCGACCGCATTACCTAGACTGGAAACGTTGACCTGCTGCCTTGTGTACGGCAGGCTATTGCGCCTTGACGAACTTGAGCGTCATGCGATCCGATTCGCCGATCGCAGCGTAGCGTGCCCTATCGACGTCGCCGCCCGCGTATGTCGGCGGAAGCGACCAGACACCGTGCGGATAGTCCTTGGTATCTCGGGCGTTCGCGTTGATTTCACTACGTCCGGCGAGCGTGAAGCCAACCGCTTTCGCATGTTCGATCACGTAGTCCTCCGTTACGTAACCGGTGTCGATCATTTGCTGCAGGGTTGTCCCCGGCCGCGCGCGATGTTCCTCGACACCCAGTATTCCGCCGGGCTTGAGTGCGCGATAAAAGGCCCGGAGATTCGCGTCGAACTGACCGTCCTTCATCCAGTTGTGGATGTTGCGAAACGTGAGCACACGATCAAACTGACCATCCGCGTCGAAACCCGAGAATTCCCCGGCGCGTAACGTTCCGACCACGACATTGCCGTAAATAGCCGGCGCCCCCGCCAGCTTGCGCAGATATGCCGCGTCCGTTGGGCGGTCCTCATCCGCCAGAGCGGCCGACGTACTGATGTATTGCGCTTCGTAAAGATGCCCATGGCCGTGCAGATACGGGGCGAGTATGTCCGTGTACCAACCGCCGCCCGGCGCGACCTCCAGGACCGTCTGCGTCGAACCGATCTCGAAGAACTGCAGTGTTTCCTGCGGATGCCGATAGACATCTCGCGCCCTCGCCTTTTCGCTGCGCTGGGGGCCGTCGATGGCCGCAGTCAGCGACGCCGCCTCCGACGAGGACGCTTGCGAGTCGCGAGAAACCGCTTGCGAGGACGCGGTGCAGCCCGCGGTCATCACCGCAGCGGATACCGTGGTGATGGAAAGAACGGCCATTAGTAGCCTGCATAAATAACTCAACGGTGCCGGGCGCCGGCGGATCTCGATCATTGGCGTGTCGTCGTGTTTGGCTTGCCATACGATACAAGCTTTCTGAGCGCCCTGGCGCCACAGCGAATCGACCTCATTGCAGATCAAGGTGCCCAGAGACGGAACGCTGTGCCGGTTCAGCGCGGCGAGACAACAATTGCGACCCGGCGGTTTTGTGCGCGGCCGGCTTCCGTGCGGTTGTCGCCAACCGGATCGCGCTTGCCCTTCCCGATGATTTCAATGTGTTCGGCAGAAAGGCCGGTGTCGACGAGTTCGAGCGCCACGACCTCCGCACGGCGTCTGGACAACTCGAAGTCATACGTGTTCGAACCCTCCCCGTCGCTGTAGCCATAGACGCGCACGCTGTTAAGCCCCGCCGCGCTAAGCGTGTGGCCAACGCGCTCGACAATCCGGCGGGCGTCGGGCTTCAGGTTGTAACGGTCGAAGTCGAACAGGATGGGTCCGGTCAAGCCGAACTCGAAACCCTGCTCGGTCTCCTGGAACCCCGCCGATGTGAGTGCCTGAACCTGCGTATGCGTCAGACCGCGGTAAAGCTGCGGCGTTTTGCAGCCCCCAAGCAGCAGACACAGGAGCAGCGCGCTCCCCACGCCTGTTCGCCAGATACTTGCAGCAAACGAGTGCATCTTCATCGCATTCCCCTCGAGCACGCCGGCCAGGCGCGCACTCATTCGAATTCCAGTGACGGGGCCATCTGCTGTGCCATGCCATCACGTCAAGCCGGCCCGGCGACACCTTCGGCAAACTGCCACGAGCCCGGCCGCGCACGCTTGGCCCGGTACATCGCTGTATCTGCAGCGCGCAGCAAGCCGGTCGCGTCGCTCGCGTGATCGGGATACAGCGCAATCCCGATGCTCAACATGGTGGCCACCGTGCGGCCGTCGGACAACGTGATAGACGTCATCATGCCGGACAGTATGTCCTCGGCGATACGGGTGGCGCTGGCCAGTTCGCGGATCGGCGCCAGCATCACGGCGAATTCGTCGCCGCCCAGGCGCGCAACCAGATCGACCTCGCACAACTGCGTGCGCAGTCGCGCCGCAATGCCGATCAGCACCGCGTCGCCGGCGTCATGGCCGAGGCAGTCGTTGATCTCCTTGAAACGGTCACAGTCGAGATAGAGGACGGCGACCCGCTGCTCCGTCACCATGGCCTCGCACAGGGCGCGCTTGAGGCGAGCCTCGAACTGCAAACGGTTGGGCAGGCCAGTGAGCGCATCGTGGGTTGCCTTGTGTTCGAGCGACGCGTTCTCGTCGCGCAGGTTGTTTTGCCAGTCTTCGAATTCATCGAGCAAGGCGTTGAAATCGTCGCCTAGCTGGTTGAGTTCGGCAATTGCAGCGGGCTCGACACGTCGCTCGAACGCGCGTTCGCGCCGCACCGCGTGGGCGACGCCGGCCAGCGCGCGCAGCGGAGCGACGATGTTGCGCACCACGCGCTTCGAGCTGACATAGGCGCCAAGCACGCTAACCGCGAGGCAGGCCAGGATACCGCCAACGCCGCCGAGAAGGAAGCCGAAGAACTGGTGCCCCTGGCCGCGTACTTTGACGTAACCGACTACGACGCCGTCGTGCAGCACCCGTACGGTCACGGGCCCGGGCAGCGCAATGTCGGCGACTGCCCTCTCGAGTCTGGCGATCGCACTGGCGGCAGGCGAGCGCCATGCCGCGAACGGCCGCCCCCTGCTATCCGCGACGACGATCTCAGCCACGTCCTCTTCTTTGGCGATCAGTTCGATCGCCTGGGTCGCTGCGACGCGGTCGCCGAACACCAGCGCCGCCTCGACTGTATACCCGAGCGAGCGGGCCAACAGGTTCAGGTTGTTGCCGGCGTAGGCCCGCAACGCGATCACGGCGACCACGATCAACGACACCGCGGCCATTGTGACAGCGACGAACGCCAGACGCAGGTGCGCGCGGCGCAATACGCTTTGCAGCGTCAGGCGCGGCGTAGGCGGAGGGGAAACGGGGGGCGCGGGCTGCGTCATGGCGTCACCGGCCTCCGCGCGAGGTTGAGCACATTCGGGTGGACTCGTACGCCGCTGCGCGCCACCGCATCGAGATTGATTTCGAACGTGACGCGTTCGACATCGAAATTGAGGCAGAACATGCTGCCCACGGTGCAGGACGGATCGTGTTCTGCGATCGTCAGGACCGGATGGCCAGCCAGGGCGGCGCTGACCTGCTGTCGCTCGGAGGCGCTCAGGTCGCCTAGATAGACGACTTGGCAGGTTGTGCCGAGGGTGGAATCATCAAACTGGACGTGCTGTACCTCGAGCGGCGTCGACCCGGCCTGCAGCGTGTCGACGAGGCCCTGCGCATAGTCGGGCCGGCCCGTCACGCACAGGTGCAGGTGTGCGGGCGGCGTCGGCCAGCGTGTAAAGCTGATGATGCCCAGCACGACCTGACGCACGGCGGCGTCGCGTGGCGAAATGGCGGGATCGGTCCGGCTCGCTGCGGTAACGGCGTGCGCCGTGTTGGCTGGATCGACAGTATTGGCGTGCGCGTCGGCGTGCGAGGCCGTTGCCGCGCCTAGCGCGCAAGCCACTGCGAGCAAGACACGGCGAAGCAAGGCCGACCAGCCAGGCCGGCCAGACGTCGCCAGCACAATGATCTCCTTCGCGCACCCGTGCGTCATTGTAGTCGCACGACAGGCGCCCGCCCCGCGCACGCTCGCATCCATGATGAAACCACTTGTTGGCGTCGATCCGCGCGCTGCCATCCGGCTCCCGCCAATTGAGGGCCGGCACCAGCTTGTGCGCATCGAAATTCATCTTAGGCGCAAAGTCGCACAATCAACCAGTCGGAAACACCTGTTTTCGTTGTAGCTATCGACGATTGCCGCCTTGCAGCAGATTCATCTGAATATTGACGCGTCAAAACCGTCGGTGCAGGCCTGGGGCCCCCGGGCAGGCTGCAAGGAAAGGCAGAGCGTATCGAAGTGCGCAGCGCGCGCGCTTTCTATCGTCAGCGTTACGTGGACTGGATTGGTCTTGTCGTTGGCACACGCGTCAATCCGCGAACGATGGCTCGCATGCCGAATCACGGATTCCATGAAAATCGCTTAAGACACCTTATTGATCAAGTCGAATGCGTCAGCAATTTTGCCACGCTGAATACCGGTGAGTGTAGCGCGAATGACTTGCCAGTAAAGCCCCGTCGTGTAGGGTGCCAGAGGTCGCAAGCGCCAGAAATTCCACGAAAGGTACGGATACCCCATCTTGCGCTTACGATTACGCGTAGTCTGATGGCTATTTGACCCAGGGTGAATCAGCGGGGCCTTGTCGGCCTAGGGTTCGGGGCAACGCTGCCAACAATTCATTCGGGTTACGATAGGTCCGCCAGGTAGGTGGCACGGCCCGGCAACCCCGAGCAGCGAACTCGCCCGCCTTATGCGTAATGCCGTTCAGTTAAGACCTGAACGGCATTGTTGTTTTGATGGCGAGAAGGTGTTGTAAACGACGCGCCGAACTGTTAACTTTTCGGCGCGATGCTTTCCAGTCACCTGACCTTTCTGCTCGAAGCGCAACAGCCGGCCGACCTCAGCCGGCTGGCTGAGCATCTGCCCTATGAATGGATCGAGCGGGCGGTGCAGGCTACCGGGGCGGCCAGTATTCGGCGCCGGCGTTTGCCTGCTGAGCAGGTGGTCTGGCTGGTAATCGCGCTGGCGATGTACCGGCACTGGTCGATTAGCGAGGTGCTCGACAGTCTCGATCTGGCATTGCCCAACGAGGCCGCGCCGTTTGTCAGCAAGAGCGCGGTGGTGCAGGCACGCCAACGCATTGGCGAGGCGCCGATGGCCTGGCTGTTCGAGCAGACGGCGCGGGCGTGGACGACTCAGGATGCGCCTCACCATGCGTACAAGGGGTTAAGTCTGTGGGCGATGGACGGCACCACGCTGCGCACGCCCGACAGTGCGGCCAACCGTGAGCACTTTGGCGCGCAGGGCTATGCCAGTGGCAAGGTGGCCAGCTATCCGCAGGTGCGGGCGGTCACGCTGACTGCGATCCCCACGCATCTGGTGGCCGACATCAACTTTGGCTGCTACGACACCAACGAAATGGTGTATGCCAAAAGCCTTCTGCCGCAGATACCGGACGATTCGCTGACGGTGTTCGACAAGGGCTTTCTGGCCGCGGAGATCCTGTGCGGCCTGACGATGAACGGACGTAATCGTCCCTTCCTGATTCCCGCCAAATCCAATACCTGCTGGGAAGTCACCGCCGGCACGGCAGACGATGCGATGGTGCGCATGCGCGTCTCGCCGCAGGCGCGCAAGAAGTGTGCGGCCTTGCCTGAATTCTGGAATGCGCGAGCTATCCGGACCATCGACGCGCGCGGACGCGAACGCGTCCTGCTGACTTCATTGACGGATCGCCGACGTTTAAAACCCGCCGATATCGTTGGCTGCTACGAGCGCCGCTGGCAAATCGAAACCAGTTTCGGGGAGCTCAAGCAATCGATGCTGGGTTCGGAGTTGACCTTGCGCAGTCGCACAGTCGAAGGGGTGTATCAGGAGATCTGGGGTGCGCTGATCGCCTACAACCTGATTCGCCGTGAGATCGCCAGCGCCGCATGGGAAGCGAAGCTCGCACCGACCGATATCAGCTTCGTTCGAGCGCTCCATACAATTCAGCACGAAATGATGTGGGCCCCCCTCCCGCCGGCCTACGCAAAACTACCCGCCTGCCTTCAGCGCCTGCGGGAGCGGCTGAAGTCTCTTCCCAACGAAAAACGACCCGGCCGCGCATGCGACCGGGTCGTCAAGTCCCGCCCTTCGCGTTACTCCGTTCGGTACCTTAAAAAAGACCTTAACTGAACGGCATTACCGCCTTATGCGGGCTTTTTTTCATCCAGCACGCTCACGCCATAATCCGACGCGTGCTGCACGTGCCCCTGAACGCCTCTCGGATACGGTCGAGCATTTCCAGTCCCGCCCCGCCCCCCCCTTCAGGTGCCACCCAATCTCGATGGGGATTGCTACATACGCGCTCGGCCGCGCTTCATCGTCAAAGCTGATTTCGTGGACCCGGCATAGGTGCTCACCGTCCGGCGTGTTGTGTTCGATAATCCGGTAGGCGGAGCTGGCCATATTGCTCCGATCCGCATTGTGCAATGAACACGGTACCGCAGGCCAGGTGCGCAGCGCCTACCCTGCCCGTTCAGATAGGTGCCCGCTAGCCTGATATGCTCCAGATTCGATAGTGAGGGTGTCACTCGCCCTTGGTCTCCTCAACCTCTGGCCCGCCATGCGCGGGTTCTCTTTTGGATAGTCCGGGAGCGGGCGTGGACAGGAATCAAAAAACATGGTGCGCTGGTTTCGGCCGATAGTCACAGGTATGGTCGCATCTGGGCAATCACCGAACGCAAATTGCTGGCCCACCCTACCGCGCATCTCGAACTGGTGTTGGACGATTTCGCACGAACGTTAAGAGGCCAGTTCAAAAAGCCGACTGCGCTCGTTTGAATATATTCCAGCACACGAGCGAGCAAGCGAATTTGAGGAATGCTTCGTGAATGTCGCTACGGCGATCGAAGCGAATGCGAAGCCGACG